>JBDIAP010000024.1:0-32582 GCA_039812485.1 Kineosphaera sp. | reverse complement strand
GGGCCGCAGGCCCGCCGGCACCCGTGGGATCAGGTCCATGGTGTCCCCGTCGGCGGTTACGGTGCTGGCATGACGCAGACGCCGCCGTCCCACACCCCCGCACAGCCCGCCGACGGGTCCACCGACCACGCCGCGACGGGGTCGCCCGCCGTCCCCACGCTGCAGATCCCCTGCCAGGGAGGGGATCTCGTCGTGCACGACTTCACGCGGGTCGGGGTCGGCCCCGACGCCCCGCTCGTCCTGCTCGTGCACGGCATCACGGCCAACGGCCTGTCGTGGACGGCGACCGCCGAGGCCCTCGCCGCCGATCCGGCGACGCGGGGAGCCCGCATCTGGGCCCCCGACCTGCGCGGGCGCGCCGGTAGCCGCGGGCTGCCGGGCCCCTACGGATTGGAGGCCCACGTGGCCGATCTCGTGGCCGCGGCCGACCACGCCGGCGTCGAGAAGGTCGTGCTCGTCGGCCACTCGATGGGCGCTTTCGTCGCGGCGCTGGCGGGCGTGGCCGCCCCCGATCGCGTCGCCGCCGAAGTGCTCGTCGACGGCGGCCCGGCGTTCCCTGCGCCGGAGGACCTCGACGTCGACGCCGCCCTGCAGGCCGTCATCGGCCCGGCGATGACTCGCCTGTCGATGCGCTTCGCCGGTGCGCCCGGCTACCTGGACTTCTGGCGGCAGCACCCGGCGGTCGGGCCGCTGCTGGCCTCGCCCGCCGGGGGTGCGGTGACCGCCTACCTGCTGGGCGACCTCGTGCCGGCCGGCGACGGGTCGGACGAATGGGTGTCCTCGTGCGTGCTCGACGCGATCCGCGCGGACGGCCGCGACGTGCTCGCCGACGCGCGCACTCACGGCGGCGCCCGCGCGGCCGCGGAGCGCGGGGTGCCGGTCGAGTTCATCTGGGCGGAGCGCGGCCTCATGAACGAGCCGACCGGCCTCTACGACGAGCAGCGCATCGCCGCCCTCGACCTGCCTGCATCGATCGGCGTCACGGGCGTGCCGGACGTCAACCACTACAGCGTGCTCTTCGAGCAGCCGGGCATCGACGCGATCGTCGCCGCCGTCGGACGGGTGCTCAGCCGCTGAGAGCAGCCCGGGCGCGGCACGGCAACGCTGACGTCCGACCCCGATCTGAGAGTCGGCCTTCGGCGTTGGAGAGAGCGCGGCGGCCGGGTCGACGTGCGTGAGTAGAAAGCGGCGGGGTGGGCGACACTCACATCTGCCGTGCGGGCATGATCCGAGATCATGGCCACCGAGGTGTGATCACGCGGCGGTGTAGGGAAACCGCCGACGTCGACTCCGGTTGTCAGATTCAGACCATTGGGCCGAGCATCTCCTCGATCCGGCTCGGGTCGAGGAGATGGTCGTTGAGCGTGACGACGATGCCGGCGAGGCCGGCGTGCTGGCCCTGTGAGGCACCGACGATCGACAGGCGACGTGTGGCAAGCGGTAACGAGCGCGCGTAGACGGTCTCGCGCACCCCCGCGAACAGGTGTTCTCCCGCGGACGTCAGGGCACCCCCGAGCACGACGACCGCAGGATTGAGAAGGCTCACCGCGTCGGACAGGCCCGCGCCGATGATTCGCCCGGCCCGGCGGGTGGCGGCCACCGCCTCGGGGTCAGCGGCGCGGACGAGGGCGACGATGTCGCTGACCGACGAGACGTCCCGGCCGAGTTCACGCAGGTCACGCACCAGCGCCCAGCCGCCCGCATACGCCTCGACGCAACCGTGGTTGCCGCACCGACACACCGGCTGCGGCCCGACCGCCTCCGGGCCGCTGAGCTGCACGTGGCCAAGGTCGCCGGCAGCTCCATCGAAGCCGCGGAAAAGCCTGCCGCCGGCGATGATCCCCGCCCCGATGCCCGTCGAGATCTTCAACATGATGAGGGAGTCCACGTCCGCGTGGGCCATCCTGTGCTCGCCGACCGCCATGGCGTTGGCATCGTTCTCGACGATGACGGGGCAGGGTCGGCGGGGTGCGAACCAGCTGCGGATGTCGAACTGGTCCCATCCGCTCATGATCGGCGGCGTGACGACCTGGCCCCTCTCGAAGTCGACCGGGCCGGGCACTCCGAGCCCGACGCCGAGCAGGCGCGCGGGCGAGAGGTGAGCACGTTGGAGCAGGCCGTCGAAGAGCCGGTCGATGGTGGTGAGGCACGATTCCGGGCCAGAGGTGATGTCCAACGGCCGTTCGACCTCCGCCAGGACGGTGCCGTCGAGGTCGGTGACGGCCGCTCGAACCCCGGTGGCCCCGACGTCGGCCACGAGCAGCGCGCCTGCTTCCGGGCGGAAAACGAATCGGCTCGCCGGCCGACCTCCCGTCGAGCTCGCGCCCGAGGCTTCGACCAATCCCAACTCGACGAGGGCGTGGAGCCTTTGCGTCACTGTCGATCGGGCCAGTCCGGTGCGATGCATGACCTCGGCACGTGTCAGGCCGCCGCTGGAGCGCACCAGCCGCAGCACCTCGCCCGCGCTGCCGCCGTGCGCCGGGGTGGGGGATATCGACATGGCTGCCTCGGTTCAATACGACGACGCGGTCGGGACTTATGTTACGTGCTGCCCACTTTTGCTTGACAACAATCGTAAGTCTGATTGACTTCGTCATAACTGGTCCGGAGTTGATCCGGGCGTACCTCAAAGGAGAGGACATCCACATGCCCAGCAGCTCACGCTCGGTCCGCCTCGCGCTCGTCGCCGTGGTTGGCTTTGCCGGTCTCGGTCTCTCGGCCTGCGCCTCCAGTTCCTCGAACAACGCCGGATCCGGGGCGACGGCCGGTGGCGGGGGCACCTCGGCGGCACCCGCCTCCGACCTCAAGATCGCCGCCGTCATCAAGGGCCTGGACAACCCGTTCTTCCAGACCATGCAGAAGGGCATCGAGGAGCAGGCCGCGGCCGCCGGCGCGACCGTCACCGTGCAGGCAGCGACAGCCATCACCGACACGAGCGGTCAGGCCGACAAGCTCACCGGGCTGGCCAGCCAGGACTTCGGCTGCTTCATCGTCAACCCCATCTCCGGCACAAACCTCATCCAGGGCATCGCCCAGCTCTCGGCGGCGGAGAAGAAGATCGTCAACATCGACAGCCCGATCGACGCGAAGGCGGCCGAGGCGGCAGGCGCCAAGCCGGCGACCTACATCGGCACCGACAACGTCGAGGCCGGGAAGATGGCCGGAGCCGAGATGGGCAAGCAGCTGCCGCAGGGTGGCGACGTCGCGCTCATCGGCGGCATCGCCGGTGACGTCACGAGCGGCGCCCGGCTCGACGGCTTCCAGAAGGGCATCCCCACGACCGTCAAGGTCGTGCAGACGGAGGCGGCCGACTGGGACCGTCAGACGGCGCTGACCAAGGCCACGGACATCCTGCGCGCCCGGCCGGCCCTCAAGGGCTTCTTCGCGGCGAACGACGACATGGGCCTGGGCATCGCCCGCGCGATCGCCAACGAGGGCAAGACCGGTCAGGTCAAGGTCATCAGCGTCGACGGCAACAAGGACGCGTTCGACGCCGTGAAGGCCGGCGACATCTCCGCAGTCGTCGCCCAGTACCCGTACGTCATCGGCAAGATGGGCTTCGAGGCCTGCCAGGCGGCGCTGGGTGGCACGACGCTGCCGACCAACGTCAAGGCGCCGGTGCAGGTCGTCACCAAGGACAACGTCGACGCAGCGCTGAGCGCCGCACCGAAGCCGGGCGACGCCTACGACGACCCGTTCGCCGCACTGGTCGGCCGGTGACCGCACATACCGCCTCGCGTGGGCTCGGCAATGGCCTGTCCCAGCGGGTCAAGGACCCCGGCTTCTGGGCCGAATGGGCCGCCCTTGTCGGGCTCGTCGTACTGGTCATCGTCTTCCAGACGTTGAACCCGACGTTCCTGTCCGCGGGCAACGTGCGCTCGATGCTGTCGGCCGCCGCGATCCTCATCGTGCTCGCGGTGGGCCAGACGTTCGTCATCGCGACCGCCGGCATCGACCTGTCGATCGCCTCAGCGATGACGCTGAGCGCGGTGGCCTTCGGGCAGGTCTTCTCGCGCGGCGCCGGGCTGGTGCCGGCCACGATCGTCGCCGTGGCCACCGGCACGCTCGTCGGGCTCGTCAACGGCCTGTTGATCTCCCGGGCCAAGATCACTGACTTCATCGTGACGCTGGGGACGCTGTCGGCCGCCTCCGGCGCGGCGCTTATCCTTGCCAACGGCAAGCCCGTGACGGTCATTGATGCGACGCTGCTGCGTCTGGCCACGGGCCGGGTCGGGATCATCGGCTACAGCGTCGTCATCGCGATCGTCATCGCGGTGCTCGCGCACATCCTTCTGTTCCGGACGAGATTCGGCACCCACGTGCTGGCAACCGGAGGTAATGCCGAGGCCGCGAATGCCACCGGTGTGCGTACGGCACGGACCAAGACCGCCGTGTACATGCTGTGCGGCTTTCTCGCCGGGATCGCCTCGATCCTGCTCGTCGCGCGAGTTGGGGCGGCCGAACCGGCGGCCAACACCGCCTTCCTGCTCAACTCCGTGGCGGCGGTCGTTCTCGGCGGTGTCAGCCTCTTCGGCGGGCGGGCCACGATCATCGGGCCAGTCATCGGCGCGCTGCTACTGACGGCGCTGGTCAACGGGCTCACCCTGCTCGGGGTGTCGCAGTTCTATCAGCCGCTGTCGGTCGGCATCGTCGTCGTGCTGGCCGCCTTCCTCACGAGGTTCCAGAAATGAACGACCAGCCCACCGGCGTCGACTCCCGGCGCGCGCAACAGGCACTCCGGGTCGGTGCCGGATCCACCGATCCGGACGTCCTCCTTGAGACGCGCAACGTAGCGATCTCCTTCGGGCAGGTCCGGGCGTTGCAGGGTGCGAGCATCACCGCGCGTCGCGGGGAAGTCACGGCGATCGTCGGCGACAACGGCGCCGGCAAGTCGACGCTCATCCGTTGCGTGAGCGGCATCCACCGCGCCGACAGCGGGGAGATCTGGTTCGACGGCTCGCAGGTCGCGTTCCACTCTCCGCAGAGTGCGCGGGAGGCCGGCATCGAGACCGTGCACCAGAACCTTGCTCTCGTCGAGGATCTCACGGTGTGGCAGAACCTCTTCCTCAACCGCGAGCTGAGCCGTGGTGTCGGACCGTTCAAGCTGCTCGACCGCGCCCGGATGAAGAAGGAGGCTGAACGGATGGTCTCGACACTGGCGGTCAACGTGCCCGCGGTGGGCAGCCGCGTGCGGCGCCTTTCCGGAGGTCAGCGCCAAGCGGTATCGATCTGCCGCGCTGCGGGCTTCGACAGCAAGCTCGTCATCATGGACGAGCCGACGGCCGCGCTCGGCGTGCAGGAGACGGCACGGGTCGAGGAACTCATCCTGCGGTTGCGTGACGAGGGGCACGCCATCGTCCTCATCAGCCACAATTTCGCGCAGGTTCTCACACTCAGCGACGCGGTGTGGGTCATGAGATCGGGACGGGCTGTGGCCGGGCGCCGGACCAAGCACACGACCGGCGACGAGATCGTCGCCCTCATCACGGGAGCGGACCCCGGCGACCTGGGGGTCGCAGAGAGCGAGCAGACATGAGCACCATCAACCCTCTCGGTATCCACGCGCTCGTCTGGGTCGGTGACACCGGTCCGGAGTCGGTGAAGAAGGCGATCGAGCAGACCAAGGCGGCGGGCTACGACCTGCTCGAATTTTCGTTGCACGACTCCGTCAACATCGACCGGGCGGCAACGAAGGCCCTGCTGGAGGAAGCCGGGCTGGCGACGTGCACCTCACGGGGGCTGGCGACCGATGCAGACGTCTCCAGCGAGGATCTGGCCGTCGTCCAGCGCGGCGCCGACTTGCTCATGGAGTCTCTCGAGGTAACCCATGACATCGGAGGCAAGGTCCTCACCGGCGCTCTCTACAGCGCCTTCGGCAAGGCGGCGGCGCCTCTGTCGGCCAAGGGCCGGGCGAACGTCGTCACTGTGTTGAAGGATTTCGCCCAGGAGGCCGCGGCCAAGGACATGACGCTCGGCCTGGAGATCTGCAACCGCTACGAGACGAACGTTGTCAACACGGCGCGCGACTGTCTGCGGCTGGCCGACGACATCGGCGCCGACAACGTCATGATCCACCTGGACATTTACCACATGAACATCGAGGAGTCCGACTTCGTCACGCCCGTCACGGACGTCGGGGACCGGCTCGGCTACGTGCACATCGGGGAGAACCACCGGGGCTACCTCGGCTCGGGGCACCTGGACTTCGCGTCGTTCTTCCGTGCGTTGGCCGACGTCGACTACAAGGGCTACATCACGTTCGAGTCGTTCTCCTCGGCGGTACTCTCGCCCGGCCTGTCCAACGACTTGGCGATCTGGCGCAACCTGTGGGATGACGGATTCGACCTCGCCACCAAGGCGCACGCCTTCATGACCGAGCACATCGAGGCGGCGCGCGCCGGCCACTGATGCACGCACACCGGACGGGCCGCGACGCATGGGCTGCGAAGCGGCCGCCGCCCGGGTGCTCAGCCGCTGATCGTCGGTCTGCGCCGGCCACCGCAGACGCCGAAGGCCGACCCCGAGCGGGGTCGGCCTTCGCGCGCGTGCGCAGTGACTCAGATGTCGCGGAACGTCTCCACGGTCGCGCCGAGGGCGTTGAGACGCCGAGCCAGGTCTTCGTAACCGCGGTTGATGACGTAGACGTTGCGCAGCACCGACGTGCCGGGCGCGGCGAGCATGGCGATGAGCACGACGACGCCGGGCCGCAGCGCCGGCGGGCAGATGACCTCCGCGGCGCGCCAGCGGGTCGGGCCGTCGATGAGCACCCGGTGCGGGTCGAGCAGCTGCACCTTGGCGCCGACCTTCGTCAGCTCGGTGAGGTAGATCGCCCGGTTCTCATAGACCCAGTCGTGGATCATCGTGCGGCCCTCCGCGCACGCCGCGATGAGCGCGAAGAACGGCAGGTTGTCGATGTTGAGGCCCGGGAACGGCATGGGGTGGATCTTGTCGATCGGCGCCTTGAGCGGACCGGGGATCGTCGTGAGGTCGACGAGCCGCGTCTGGTCGTTGGCCGACATGTATTCGTCGGACAGCTCGTACTTCATGCCCATCTCGGTGAGCAGCGCGAGCTCGATCTCCATGAACTCGATCGGCACCCGCCGGATCGTGATCGCCGACTTCGTGACGACCGCGGCGGCCAGCAGGCTCATGGCCTCGATCGGGTCTTCGGACGGCGCGTATTCGACATCGACGTCGATGTCGGCCAGCCCGCGCACGGTCAGGGTCGTCGAGCCGATGCCGTCGATGCGCACCCCGAGCTTGGTGAGGAAGAAGCACAGGTCCTGCACCATGTAGTTGGGGCTCGCGTTGCGGATCACCGTCACCCCGTCGTGGCGGGCCGCGGCCATGAGCGCGTTCTCCGTGACGGTGTCGCCGCGCTCGGTGAGCACGATGGCGCGGGTCGGGCTCACCGACCGGTCGACCCGCGCGTGGTAGAGCCCGTTGGTGGCCTCGACGGTGAGCCCGAAATGGCGCAGCGCGGTCATGTGCGGCTCGATGGTGCGTGAGCCGAGGTCGCAACCGCCGGCGTAGGGCAGGCTGAACGACTCGAACTCATGCAGCAGCGGGCCGAGGAACATGATGATCGTGCGGGTCCGGCGGGCCGCCTCCTCGTCCATCGCGTCGAGGTCGAGCCGCGCCGGCGGGATGATCTCGAGGTCGCTGCTGTCGGGCAGCCAGCGGGTGCGCACGCCGATCGAGCCGAGCACCTCGAGGATGCGGTTGACCTCTTCGATGCGCGCGAGGTTGCGCAGCGTGGTGCGCCCACGGTTGAGCAGCGAGGCGCACAGGAGCGCGACCGCGGCGTTCTTGCTCGTCTTGACGTCGATCGACCCCGACAGTTTCGTGCCGCCCTCGATGCGCAGGTGCTGCGGGCCCGAGGTGCCGAGGGAGACGAACTGGCTGTCGAGGTTTTCGCCGATGCGCGAGAGCATCTCGAGACTGAGGTTCTGCTTGCCCTGCTCGATGCGGGCGACTGCGCTCTGCGACGTGCCCAGCAACTCGGCCAACTCGTTCTGCGTCATGCCTTGATGCCTCCTGGCGTCGCGGATGAGCGTGCCGATGCGTGCGAGGTACGTGTCACTCATGTCTCCGATGCTAGCTCATATGTGAGATATCGCTATGCGGCGCGCGTGTGTGTGCATGCTCTCACATCGATGCCGTGCGCCCGCCGATCGCGACGGGCTGTCGCCCGGCATACGGCCCTGTGCGGAACCTGGACGATCGTCCCATAGTCGCACGAGCGACGCCATTCCCTCGAACATCCGGGAGGGTGTGGCGCCGCTCGTGTGATAACTCGTCCCCGATCCTTCACTTCACCGGTTCGGCGACCCCCGGCGGCAGGAAGCGGCGACCCGTGACGGCCTCGGCGATGCCGGTGCGATCGAGCAGCGGGGTCAGCCCGCCGTTCCAGAATGCGAATCCGGAGCCGGTGATCATCGCCAGATCCAGATCCATCGGCGCGGCGACGACGCCCTCGTCGAGCATGCGCCGGGCCTCGTCGGCGAGCGCCCGCAGCGTCTGGTCGAGCACCCCTGCCGCGTCGAGGACGACGGGCTCCGCGGGCTTCGGAAAGAGGGCCAGCGCCTGCTCATCGAGGTGCGAACCCGTCTCGTCGTGCCGGTAGACACCCCGTCGTCCGGCGTCGACGAGCGCCTTCAGGCTCAGCGGGACGCCCAGTCTATCGGGGAAGGCCGCGTGCAGAG
Organism: Kineosphaera sp.; assembly: GCA_039812485.1. Taxonomy (GTDB): domain Bacteria; phylum Actinomycetota; class Actinomycetes; order Actinomycetales; family Dermatophilaceae; genus Kineosphaera. The sequence goes on along the minus strand of JBDIAP010000024.1, from coordinate 23,877 downwards.
ATTCGTTGTTGTGCAAGGCGATCGCCGGTCCGACGAGTTCGATGAGCGTGAACGGGCTCATCGGCGTGACCCCCGCGAAGGCCCGCTCGACGACCGCGACCGGGGTGCCCTCGTCGACGATCCGACCGACCTCCCACATGAACCGCCCCAGCAGCCGGTTGACGATGAAGCTCGGCGAGTCGGTGACGAGGATAGCGGTCTTGCGCAACGCCTTGGCGGTCGCGAAGGCGGTCGCGAGCGTCGCGTCGTCGGTGCTCTCGCCCCGCACGATCTCCAACAGCGGCATGACGGCCACGGGGTTGAAGAAGTGGAAGCCGACGACGCGCTCGGGGTGGGCCAGTTCCGCGGCCATGGCGGTGACCGACAGCGACGAGGTGTTCGTCGCGAGCACTGTCTCCGGTCCGACGACCGCCTCGACCTGACCCAGCACCTCCTTCTTCACCGACAATTCTTCGAACACCGCCTCGATGACGAAGTCGGCGTCCGCGAACGCGGCCTTGTCGGTCGAGCCGCTGACGAGGGCCCGGTAGCGGTTCGCCCGGTCCGCGCTCAGGCGTCCCTTCGCGAGGAGCTTGTCGATCTCGTCCGTGACATATCGCACGCCCGCGGCGACCCGATCGGCGTCGAGGTCGGTCATGACGACCGGCACCTCGAGGCGGCGCACGAAGAGGAGCGCGAGCTGAGAGGCCATGAGCCCGGCGCCGACGATGCCGACCTTCGTCACCGGCCGCGCCAGCGATCCCTCCGGCGCCCCCGCGGGGCGGCGGGCACGCTTGCGCACGAGGTCGAAGGCATACAGCCCGGCCCGCAGCTGCGGGCTCATGAGGCTGTCCGCGATCGCCTCGTCCTCGGCGGCGAACGCGGCCGCGCGGTCGGCGGTGCGGGCGGCCGACAGGAGGTCGAGCGCGCGCAGCGGAGCCGGTGCGGCGCCCCCGGTCTTCGCCTCGACCAGAGCGCGGGCGCCGGACAAGGCCGCCTCCCACCGCTGCTCGTCGCGGTCGACCTCGGGCCGGGCGACTTCGACCCGACCGGTGACGACGCCGGCCGCCCACCGCACCGACTCGGTGAGGAAATCGGCGGGCTCCAGCAGCGCGTCGGCCAACCCGAGCCGGGCGGCCTGCGGCCCGGTGAGCATGCGGTTCTGGTTGAGCGGGTTCTCGATGATCACCGTGAGGGCCGCGTCGATGCCGACGAGGTTCGGCAGCCAGAAGCAGCCGCCCCACCCCGGCACGAGACCGAGGAAGCACTCCGGTAGCGCGATCGCCGGCACCGCGGCGCTCACGGTGCGGTAGTCGCACGCGAGCGCCAGCTCGACGGCGCCGCCCATCGCGGCCCCGTTGACGAAGGCGAACGTCGGCACCGGGAGGTCGGCGATCGCGGCATATGTGCTGTGGCCGAGCCGGGCGATGGCGAGCGCGTCGTCGCGCGACTCCAGCCTGGGAACCCCGGTGAGGTCGGCCCCGACGGCGAAGACGAAGGGCTTGCCGGTGAAGGCGACGGCCTGGACCTCGCCCGCCGCCGCGCGCGCGGCCGCGGTGTCGACCGCCGCGCGCAGCGAGGTCAGGCCCCCGGGGCCGAGCGTGCTGGGCTTGGTGTGGTCGTGCCCGTTGTCGAGCGTGACCAGCACCATCGTGCCGGCCCCGCCGGGCATCTCCACGTCGCGCGCCAGCGCCTTCGTGACGAGCTCATCCGCGAACACCGCGGTCAGGTCGGTCGTGCTCATGCGCGGTCCTTCGTCGTCGCCGTGTCCGTCTCGTCGCTGCGCTCTTCCGTGAGGTTCTCCCAGATGACCGCGGCGCCCATGCCGATGCCGATGCACATCGCCGTCATCCCGTAGCGAGCCCGCGGCCGCTCCTCGAACTGGCGCGACAGCTGCGTCATGAGCCGCACCCCCGACGACGCCAGCGGGTGTCCCACGGCGATCGCCCCGCCCCACGGGTTGACCCGTGGGTCGTCGTCGGCGATGCCGAAGTGCTCGAGGAAGGCCAGCACCTGCACGGCGAACGCCTCGTTGATCTCGAAGATGTCGATGTCCTCGATGGCCAGCCCGGCGCTCGCCAGCGCCTTCTCGGCGGCCGGCACGGGCCCGTAGCCCATGACCTCGGGCTCCACCCCGGCGAACGCGAACGAGACGAGCCGCATCCGCGGCGTCAGTCCCAGCTCGGCCGCGGCGTCCGCGGAGGCGATGAGGCACGCGGTGGCGCCGTCGTTGAGCCCGGCGGAGTTGCCGGCGGTGACCCGGCCGCGCGGCCGGAACGGCGTCGACAGCTGCGCGAGAGCCTCCATCGTCACGCCGTCGCGGGGCGGCTCGTCGCGGGTCGCGACCCCGTAGCCCAACTCGTCGTGGCGCAGCGCCACCGGCACGAGGTCGTCGCCGATGTGCCCGGCGTCGCGGGCCGCCGCGAACTTGTGCTGGCTCGCCATCGCATAGGCGTCAGCCCGCTCCCGCGTCAGGGTGGGGTAGCGGTCGTGGAGGTTCTCCGCCGTCGAGCCCATGACAAGGGCCGAGGGGTCGACGATCTTCTCGGCGATGATCCGGGGGTTGGGGTCGATGCCCTCGCCCATGGGGTGGCGGCCCATGTGCTCGACGCCGCCGGCGATGGCGACGTCGCAGGCGCCGAGCGCGATCTCGCCGGCGAGGGTCGTCACGGCGGTGAGGGCGCCCGCGCACATCCGGTCGATGGCATAGCCGGGCACGGTGTTCGGCAGCCCGGCGAGGAGTGCGGCGAGCCGGCCGATCGTCAGCCCCTGATCGCCGATCTGGGTCGTCGCCGCGATCGCGACGTCACCGACCCGCTCCGGCGGGAGCTGGGGGTTGCGGCGCAGGAGTTCGCGGATGCAGGCGACGACGAGGTCGTCGGCGCGGGTCTGGGCATACATGCCCTTGGGGCCGGCCTTGCCGAACGGGGTGCGGACCCCGTCGACGAAGACGATGTCGGGACGGCTGGGCACGGGCGTCTCCCTTGGAGGTCTGGCCGCGGCGCGGACCGTGCCGGTGCGCGCGACGTCGCGGCTGTCTGAGGTTCTCGACCCGATGTTACTCGCCGGTAGCTTTGCTGTCACGCGAGCCGGGCCGGTGGGCCGACAGGGCGACCCGGCGGCCCGGCGGGCGACCCGGCGGTCCGCCTACTCGTGGGGATGCTCGGCGAGCGCGGTCTCGATGATCGGCGCCATGACGCCGACCTGCCACGGTCGGGCGCCGCGGCGGGCGAGCTCGGCGGCGACGTCGCCGGCCGGGGGCGGGCTCCACACGACCCGGCGCAGCGTGTCGGGCGTCAGGACGTTCTCGACCGGCACGCTGTGCTCGTCGCTGAAGCTCTGCAGGCGAGCGCGCACCTGCGCGAGGCGCGCCGCGGCCACCGGGTCGCGGTCGGCCCACGTGCGGATCGGCGGCGGCGCGTCGCTGGGCAGCGTCGCCGGGGGCAGCTGGGAGTCGGGCAGCGCGAGCGCGCGCTCGATGGCTCGCAGCCACGTCGCCTGGTGTCGTGCCACGCCCTTGTGGCGGCTGGCCGCGGTCAGGTCGGCAGGGGTGCGCGGGGCGGCCTGCGCGAGCTCGAGGATCGTGGCGTCGGGCAGCACGCGCCCGGGGGAGATGTCGCGGTTGCGGGCCAGGTCGTCACGGGCGAGCCACAGCTCGCGCACGAGGGCGATGCTGCGCCTGCCGCGCACGCGGTGGATGCCCGACGTGCGGCGCCAGGGGTCGGTGCGCACGGGCGGACCTGTGAAGGAGCGCAGGTCCGCGAACTCCTCGTGCGCCCACTCCAGCTTGCCCTGGGCGCGCAGGTCGGCCTCGATGGCGTCGCGGAGCGGGGTCAGCAGCTCGACGTCGAGCGCGGCATAGAGCAGCCACGGCTCCGGCAGCGGCCGCGTCGACCAGTCCACGGCCGAGTGCTCCTTGGCCAACCGCACCCCGAGGTAGTGCTCGAGGACCGCCGACAGCCCCACCCGGGGCAGTCCCGCGAGCCGTGAGCCGAGCTCGGTGTCGAAGAGGCGCTGGGGGCGCATCCCGACCTCCGCCAGGCAGGGCAGGTCCTGCGTCGCGGCGTGCAGGATCCACTCCACACCCGCCAGGGCGTCGGTGATCGGGCTGAGGTCCGGGCAGGCCACGGGGTCGATGAGCCACGTGCCGGCGCCCTCCCGGCGCAGCTGCACGAGATAGGCCCGCTGCCCGTAGCGGTAGCCGGAGGCCCGCTCGGCGTCCACTCCGACGGGGCCGCTGCCGGCGGCCAGGGCCGCAGCGGCGCGCATGAGCGCCCGCTCGTCGGCGACCACCGCGGGCACGCCGTCGGCCGGCCGCGAGACGAGCGGGAGCTGCGGCGGCGCCTCGGGCTCGCCCGAGGGCGCGGTGAGCGCCGCCGCCGACGCGACGCCTGGCTCGAGGGGGGCCGACGTGGCGCGCGCGATGGACGCCGGCTCGCGATCGGAGAAGGTCGGGGTGAGGTCCGCGGGCCGGGCCGCGGACCCGCTTGGGGTGGACGACTGTCGCGTCATCGCTCCTGTCGCCTACTACCTGGTGTGGGTCGAGAGCGCCGTGACGCCCTCGGGCAGCGGGGGCATGCCGGCGACGGTGCACAGGAGCTCGCTCCAGATGCGCAGGTGCTCGCCGAGGTCGTCCTCGGTCGGTGACCAACTGGCGCGCACCTCGATCTCGACCTCGCTGTCGCGGTCGACGAGCGCGCCGAAGCTCTCCGAGAGCACCCGGGTCACGGTGCCACCCAGCGCGCGGTAGCCGGCCCCGTTGGCGTGGATGGCGTCCGTGAGCCAGCTCCAGCCGACCTCGCCGAGGAGGGGGTCCGCGCCGAGCTCCGGTTCGAGCTGTGCCCGCACGAAGGTGACGACACGCCAGGAGCTCTCCCACGCCTCGGGCGCCGCCGGGTCGAAGAGGGCCACGAAACGTCCGCTGGCAAGGCTCTCGTCGGTGCCCGGTCGCACGACCTCGCCCGAGAGGGCCAGGGAGTGCGGGGCGATGCGCTGCGGCGCGGGGATCTCCTCGAGGTGTACCTCAGGGCGCAACCGCACCTGACGCAACGCCGCGGCGGCGCCCGCGAACTTGGCGGACGCCTCCGGCGCGGTGCGGCTGCTCACGCCAGGAAATGTAGGGCTCGTCCGGCTTGCCCGGTCGGCAACACGCCGAACGTGCGTGCGAGGATCGGCGGATGGATCAGCGCCCCGACACCCCCCAGGACAGCCTGCTCGTGCGAGCCGCCCGCCGGGATCCGGGCCCCCGCCCGCCGGTGTGGTTCATGCGTCAGGCGGGTCGCAGCCTGCCCGAATACCGCCGGGTGCGCGAGGGCGTCGCGATGCTCGACTCGTGTCGCCGGCCCGACCTCGTCACCGAGATCACCCTGCAGCCGGTGCGCCGGCACGGCGTCGACGCGGCGATCTTCTTCAGCGACATCGTCGTGCCGCTCGCCGCGATCGGCGTCGACCTCGACATCGTCGCCGGGGTCGGCCCCGTCGTCGCCGAGCCGTTCGCCCGGCGCGCCGACCTCGACCGCCTACCGCCGCTGACGCCCGAGCACGTGCCCGACATCACCGAGTCCGTGCGGCTGCTCGTCGCCGAGCTGGGGGCCACGCCCCTCATCGGCTTCGCCGGGGCGCCGTTCACGCTCGCGTCCTATCTCGTCGAGGGCGGCCCCAGCAAGACGCACGCCCGCACCAAGGCGCTCATGCACGCCGACCCCGACCTGTGGCACGACCTGTGCGCGCGGCTCGCGGTGATCTCGGGCGCGTTCCTGCGCGTGCAGGTGGAGGCGGGCGCGAGCGCGATCCAGCTCTTCGACAGCTGGGCGGGCGCGCTGTCGCGGCGCGACTATGTCGAGTTCGTGCAGCCGCACTCGCGGGTGGCCCTGGCGGCGGTCGCCGACCTCGACGTGCCGCGCATCCACTTCGGGGTCGGCACCGGGGAGCTGCTCGCCGCGATGGGGCAGGCCGGGGCCGAGGTCGTCGGGGTCGACTTCCGCGTGGCGCTCGACGAGGCCGCGAGCCGCATCGGCCCCGCCTACGCCGTGCAGGGCAACCTCGACCCCGCGCTCCTCTTCGCCCCCTGGGAGGTCGTGCGGGCCGAGGTCACGCGCATCGTCGCCGAGGGCCGCCGGGCCCCGGGCCACATCTTCAACCTCGGCCACGGCGTGCCCCCGGAGGCGGACCCCGACGTGCTGACCCGCGTCGTCGAGCTCGTCAAGAGCCTGGGGGAGTAGCCCCGACCCGCTCTCCCGAGGGCTCTGGCGCTGCGGCCTGGTCGCCCGTGCCCTCGGGGCGACCGCTCTCGTCGCCGTCCTGGCCACCGCCCGTCCCGGGCGCCTGGCTCGCGGATCGGGAGGCCCGCGCTCGGTCCTGGCGGCGCCGCACGATCCACGCGGCGAGCGCGCCGAGCAGCGCCAGCGGCACGAGCCAGGGCAGCAGGATCCCGAGCAGGGTCAGGGCGATGACCGCCGAGGCGACGAGCCCGGCGACCCCCTTGGCGACCCCGTCCGAGAGGGACTGCCAGAAGCCCGGCTCGGGCGACGGCGCCGCGGGCGCCTTGGGGCCCAGCAGGGTCAGGGTCACGGTGGCGTTCTCGACGGAACCGGTGAGCGAGGCCATGCGCCGCTCGAGCGCCTCGAGCTCCGCCTCGCGGGTCGCCAGCGCCTTCTCGGTCTCGATGACCTCGCGCACCGTGCGCGCCCGGTCCATGAGCGCGCGCACCCGGGCCACGCTGGCCCGCATGGTCGCCAGCCGGCCCTGCGTGTCGACGTAGGTGCCGGTGACGTCGGTGGCGCTGCCCTCCCGCGCCTGCACCGTGCCGAGCCCCTCGAGCCGCTTCATCGTCGCGTCCAGGCTCGTCGTCGGCACCGACAGCGTGATGGCGCCCTGGCCGGCCTCGCCCGCGCGCAGGTCCCACTGCTCGGCGACGACCTCCCCGCCGACCGCGGTGGCGGCGACCCGCACGGCCTGGCCTGCCGCCGACAGGTTGGCGACGTCGACCGTCAGCGTCGCGGTGCGCGCGATCTTGCGACCGTCGGGCACGGCCTGTTGGGCGCCCTTGGCCTCCGGCGCGGCCTGCGACTGCGCCGTGCCGTCCGCCGCGCCGTCCGCCGCGCCGTCCGCCGCGGCCCCGGCGGCGACTCCTGCGCTCGCCCGGTCCTCCACGCGCGCCGCACCCTGCTGGGACGCCACCTGGCCGGCGCCCGCCTCCGCGCCGGACGTCCCGCTCTGGGCTGCCGTGCCGCATCCGGCCAGCGCCACGCACAGCGCGCCGACGGCGAGGTATCGGGTCGGCGGTTCGCGCCGGGTGGGTCCGGCGGCGCGCCACCGGCGCCCGTCGTCGGTAGATAGCACACCACTGTGTGAGGTCGTCATCGCCGCGCTCCTGCTCGCCGCCGGTGGGTCGCGGGCCCACCCCCTGCGTGGGTCCGCTCACCTCCTACAAGGGGGTGGGTGGGGCGGCGGGTTGTCACGCGTGGTCACGAGCGCGTCACGATCGATCGAGGCTCGGGTCACCGCTCGCACGGGGCGGCGGCGCCGTGGCTCGGGCTCGGCTCCGAGGTCGACGTGCCGCGACCGGCATGGCTGTCCGACCCGGCCGGATCGAGACGCACCGTGACCCGCGGCAGGAAGAACTGCACGAGCGGTCCGATGCCGAGGGCGTAGAGGATCGTGCCGATCCCGACGGTGCCCCCGAGCAGCCAGCCGGTCGCCAGCGCTGTCAGCTCGATGCCCGTGCGCACCGCCCGCAGGCTCCACCCGGTGCGCCGATGCAGCCCCGTCATGAGGCCGTCGCGCGGACCGGGGCCGAGCTGGGCGCCGATGTAGAGCCCTCCGGCCAGCCCGTTGAGCACGATGCCGCCGAGCAGCAGGGCGACCCGCTCGGGCAGCCCGCCCGGCGTGCCGAGCACGGCCAGGGTGGCGTCGGTCGCGATGCCGATCCACACGGCGTTGGCCAGCGTGCCCAGCCCCGGCCACTGCCGCAGCGGGATCCACAGCAGCAGCACGACGAAGCTCATCGCGATGACCACGGTGCCGAACGACATCGGCAGGTGCCGGGTGACGCCGTCGTGCAGCACGTCCCACGGGTCGAGGCCGAGGGTGCTGCGCAGCAGCATCGCCATCGACACCCCGTAGAGGGTGAGCCCCACCAGCAGCTGGGCGAGGCGCCGCGGCAGGCGTCCCGCGGTGAGCTGCTGGCGCGGCGTGAGGTTGAGCAGGTCTGCCATGCGTGCCAGTCTGCGGCGAAGTGGCTTGCCTGTAGATAGCCACTTGGATCAAAGTGGACCTCATGCGCGCGGTGAAGATCTCGGCCCGACGGCTCGCCGACCTGCTCCCGCCCACGAGCGGCACCGGGGCTCGCTACCTGGGTGTCGCCGAGGCGGTGCGGTTGCTCGTCGGCGACGGCCGCCTGCTCGCCGGCACGGTGCTGCCGAGCGAACGCGACCTCGCGCCGGCCCTCGGGGTCAGCCGCACGACGGTGACCCGGGCCTACGACGTGCTCCGCGAGCAGGGCGTCGTCGTGTCGCGACGCGGGTCGGGCACCGTCGTCGCGGCCGCCGGGCTTCCCGCCCTCGCGGGCGCCGACCTGCGCGGCGCGCGGACGTCGGGCCCGCAGTCCCTGCGCCCGACGCCGCTGCCGCTGGGCAGCGCCGGCCTCGCACCGCGGGCCGGCACGCTCGATCTGACGTGCGCCGCGCCCTCGGGGCAGGACGAGCTGCTGCGCTGGTTCGAGGTCGCCCTGGCGCACCTGCCGGCCTATGTCCACGACGCCGGCTACCACCCGCTCGGCCTGCCGGTGCTGCGCGAGGCGATCGCCCGCCGGTTCAGCGAGCGCGGGCTGCCCACCGACGCCGACCAGATCCTCGTGACGACCGGGGCCCTGTCGGGCATCGCGGTCGTGGCCCGCGCCTTCGTCGCGCCGGGCGACCGGGTGCTCACCGAGAACCCGACCTACCCGGGGGCGATCAGCGCCCTGCGTCACGCCGGCGCGCGGATCGTCGGCATCCCCGCCGAGGGCGACCTCGCGCAGGAGACGCGGGCCGTGCTGCGCGCCACGCCCGTGGGGTTGGCTCTGCTGACGCCCGACTTCCACAACCCCACCGGCAGGCTCGTCGGCACGGCCGAGCGGCGGGAGCTCGCCGCCGAGCTGCGCGCCGGCGGCGTGCGGGCCGTCGCCGACGAGACGCTCGTCGAGACGGCGCTCGACCGCGAGACCGTGATGCCGGCCCCGTTCGCGGCGTGCGCGCGATCGGCGCTGACGATCGGCAGCGCGAGCAAGAGCCACTGGGGCGGGTTGCGCCTGGGCTGGATCCGGGCCCCGCGCGAGGACATGCCGGCGCTGGCGACGGCCCGCCTCGGCATCGACGTCGGGGCCCCGGTGCTCGAGCAGCTCGCCCTCGCGGCGATGCTCGCCGACGGGGTGCACGTCAGCGAGACCGGTCGGGCGGCCCACGCGCGGCAGTGTGCCGCGCTCGTCGCCGCAGTGCGCCAGACCCTGCCCTCGTGGTCGTTCGTCGAGCCGACCGGCGGGCTGTCGCTGTGGTGCCGCCTGCCGGGCGACTTCTCCAGCGCCCTCGTGGCCCGCGCGCAGGCGCTGGGCACGATGCTCGTGCCGGGCGCCGCCTTCAGCATCGACGGGGCGGGGCTGGAGGGGCGGCTGCGGCTTCCCTTCGCCCTCGAGCCCGACGCGCTGCGCCGGGCGGTGGCCGACATCGCCCGCGCCGCCGACGACCTGGGCGGCCGTGGGGCCGAGGCGGTCGTCGCGGCGACCGTCGTCGCCTGAATCGGCGGGCACCGCCTCACCCCGGCGCGGCGGGCGCGGGCGCGGCCGCCCAGAATGGGGCCCATGACCGACATCCCCGCCGAGCCTGCCGTCAACGAGCCCGTCGCCGATGAGGGCGCCGCGAGCCGCACCACCCCGGAAAACCCCAACGCGCGTCGCATCAAGGAGCTCAACGCGACGATCCGCTATGCGATGTGGTCGGTCTTCTCGGTGCTCCCGGGTCTCCCGCGCGACGCCGAGGTGCGCGAGGCGATGGCGGCCGAGGTCGAGGAGGTGCTCGCCGGGCTCGCCGAGCAGGACCTCGTCGTGCGAGGGCTGTATGACGTGTCGGGCCTGCGGGCCGACGCCGACCTCATGTTCTGGTGGCACGCACCGACGATCGAGGCCGCGCAGGCCGCCTACCGGGGCATCCGTCGCACGCGACTCGGCGGGTTCCTGGCGCCGGTCTGGTCCGTGGCCGCGCTGCACCGGCCGGCGGAGTTCAACAAGAGCCACCTGCCGGCGTTCCTCGCGGGGGAGCGGGCGCGCGACTACGTCTGCGTCTATCCCTTCGTGCGCTCCTACGACTGGTATGTCATCGACGACGCGGACCGCCGCGACATGCTCCGCGAGCACGGCCAGCTGGCCCGTGACTACCCCGACGTGCGCGCCAACACGATCGCGAGCTTCGCCCTCGGCGACTACGAGTGGGTGCTCGCCTTCGAGGCCGACGAGTTGCACCGCATCGTCGACCTCATGCGCGAGCTGCGCGCGAGCCGCGCGCGCCTGCACGTGCGCGAGGAGGTGCCGTTCTACACCGGGCCGCGCGTCGAGCTCGCCACGGCCGTCCTCGACCTCCCGTAGCCGGATCACGCGCCGGATCACGCGCAGGCCCCGCGGGGGTCGCGCGAAAGGCCCGCCGCGCGCGATGACGCCGCCGCGCGGCGGGAGGGCGGCGCGCCGCGGGCGCCGGACGGGTATTGTCCCGCCCAGGAACCCATCGACATCGCGCGCCGCCGACAGGCCCCCAGACGTCGTGACGCCCCCTGGCCGACAGCAGGCCCGATCGTCACGAGACCCGGAGCGTCGCGGCGGCGTGCCCAGCACCAGCGAGGCCCAGATGAGCGAACAACAGCCGCTGCCGACCTTCGGCGACGCCTTCCGGCGATTCAACGACGTGATGGGCGGCATGATGCCGTCGCTTCCGGGGCTGCCGTCGCTGCCCGGCCTGGCGTCGGTGCCGTCGGCGACCGACCTGCAGGAGACGGCCACCGACCTCGGGGTGCTGGCCAAGCAGATCCCCGGTGCCGCCGAGGAGGTCGCCGGCCTGTGGGTCGACCTGCTGCGGGTGGGGGCGGGCACGTCCACCTACGAGCCGCACCCCAAGGACGCCCGCTTCAAGGACCCGGCCTGGCGCGAGAACGCGGTCTTCCGCACGTGGGCGGCGAGCTACCTCGCCTGGGTCGCGATGGCGGACCGCCTCGGCCAGCGGATCGAGGACTCCGGCTATCGGCACGCGGAGGCGATGAAGTTCGCGACGGGCATCGTCACGACCGCGATGTCGCCGACGAACTACTTCTGGTCCAACCCCGCGGCGGTCAAGCGCGCCTACGAGACGGGCGGCACGAGCTTGCTCTCCGGTCTCGGGCACTGGGCCGAGGACCTGCGCAAGAACAAGGGCATGCCCTCGATGGTCCGCCGCGGTGCCTTCACCGTCGGTGAGGACCTCGCGGTCACCCCCGGCGCCGTCGTCAGCCGCGACCCGGTCGCCGAGCTCATCCAATACACGCCGACCACGAAGAAGGTGCGCCAGCGGCCCACGATCGTCGTGCCGCCGCCCATCGGGCGCTACTACTTCCTCGACCTCGCCAAGGGGCGCAGCTTCGTCGAGTACGCGGTGAGCCAGGGCCAGCAGACCTTCATGCTGAGCTGGCGCAACGGCGAGCCCGGCAACGCCGCGTGGGGCATCGACGAATACGGCGAGCGGGTCATCCGGGCCATCGACGAGGCGCGCGAGATCACCGGCGCCGACAAGGTCAACCTCATCGGCTTCTGCGCCGGCGGCATCCTCGAGTCGATCGTGCTCAACCGTCTCGCCGACCTCGGCCGCGACGACGTCGCCTCGGCCGCGTTCGCCGTGACCCTGCTCGACTGGCGCGGCAAGTATCCGATGCACGCGTTCACCAGCGACCCCGTCATGGCGCTGGCCCGCACGACGTCGGCCCGCAAGGGTGTCTTCAGCGCGCAGGCGATGGGCACGGCGTTCACGTGGCTGCGGCCCAACGACCTCGTGTGGAACTACTGGGTCAACAACTACCTCATGGGCAAGGAGCCCCCGGCGTTCGACATCCTCGCGTGGAACGCCGACGGCACCAACCTGCCGGCGACGCTGCACAGCGAGTTCCTCGAGATCTTCCAGGCGAGCCCGCTGGCGCACCCCGGCACGTCCACCTACCTGGGGTCGTCCTTCGACGCCGCACGCATCACGGTGCCGGTCTTCGTGCAGGGCGCGATCACCGACCACCTCACGCCGTGGCAGGGCACTTATCGCACGACGCAGATGGTCGGCAGCGACGACGTCACCTACGTGCTGAGCAACGCCGGGCACATCGCGAGCCTCGTCAACCCGCCGGACAACCCCAAGGCGAGCTACTTCGCCGGACCCCGGGCCGGCGAGCTCACCGCCGAGCAGTGGCGGGAGGGGGCCACGAAGGAGTCGGGCTCCTGGTGGACGACGTGGACGACGTGGGTCGGCGAGCGCAGCGGCGACCTCGTCGACGCCCCGGCCGAGCTGGGCAGCCCCGAATACCCGGCGCTGACCCCGGCGCCCGGCTTCTACGTCGTCGACAAGACCGCCTGAGCCGCGGTGCGGCTACCGGCCGGCCGGCGCGAACCGCATCGAGATCGAGTTGATGCAGTAGCGCTGGTCGGTCGGCGTGTCGTAGCCCTCGCCCTCGAAGACGTGCCCGAGGTGCGAGCCGCAGGCCGCGCAGCGCACCTCGACGCGGCGCATGCCGAGGGTGTTGTCCTCGATGTATTCCACACGATCCTGTGCGAGTGGGCTGTAGAACGACGGCCACCCGCAGTGGCTGTGGAACTTGTGCTCGCTGCGGAACAGCTCCGCCCCGCAGGCACGGCACGAGTAGACGCCCTCGTCGGTGGTGTCGGTGTATTCGCCGACGAAGGGGCGCTCGGTGCCCGCCTGGCGTAGCACCTGGTATTCGGCGGGGGAGAGGACCTCGCGCCACTGCGCGTCGGTGCGCTCGACGGGGTAGGCGGACGTGCCGGACGTGGACGTGGTGGACGTGGACGTGGTGGGGGTGGTGTCGTCGGTGCTCATGTCGGGTGCAACAGCGGCATCGCCCCAAGGGTTCCCGGCCCGTGGACTCCGACCGCTGGATCGTCGAGGTCGCGGGCCGTGGGCCGGGGGCGGTTAGGTTGGCCTCATGGCCAAGAGCTCCGAAGCGTATGTCGACGCGGGCGGTCACAGCGTGCGCGTCTCCAGCCCGGAGCGGGTGATCTACGAGCCGAGCGACGCCGGCCCGGCGGTCACCAAGCTCATGGTCGCGCAGTTCTTCGCCGATGTCGGCGACGGCCTCATGCGGGCGCTGCGCGACCGCCCGACGGCCCTCGAGCGCTGGCCCTCCGGCGTGCGGCCGGGGATGCGGCTGGCCACCGGCCCCGCCGACCGTAGCGCCGACGCCTTCTATCAGAAGCGCGTGCCGAAGGGGGCCCCGGACTTCGTGGAGACGGTGGGCATCACGTTCCCCTCGGGTCGCACCGCCCAGGAGATCTGCCCGACGAGCCTGGCCGTGCCCGTGTGGTGCGCCCAGATGGGCACGCTGACGTTCCACCCCTGGCCGGTGCGGCGCGCCGACGTCGACCGGCCCGACGAGCTGCGCATCGACCTCGACCCGCAGCCGGGCACGACGTTCGCCGACGTCACGCGCGTGGCCGGGGCGGCCCGCGAGCTGCTCGCCGAGCTGGGCATCACCGGCTACGCCAAGACCTCGGGCAACCGCGGCGTGCACATCTTCGTGCGCATCGAGCCGCGCTGGGAGTTCACCGACGTGCGGCACGCGGCCATCGGCTTCGGGCGCGAGTTGGCCCGCCGGGACGACGGCGTGACGCTCGCCTGGTGGAAGGAGGAGCGCGGCCGGCGCATCTTCGTCGACTTCAACCAGAACAACCGCGACCGCACGATCGCCTCGGCCTATTCGCTGCGGCCGCTGCCCGGAGCGCCGGTCTCGACGCCGGTGACGTGGGCGGAGCTGGCCGATCTGCGTGACCCGCGCGAGTTCACGCTCTTCACCGTGCCTGACCGCCTCGCCGACGGTGACCCCTGGGCCGGGATCGACGCCGAGACCTTCGGCATCGAGCCGCTGCTGCGGCTGTGGGAGGACCTGCCCGGCGGCGAGCTGAACTTCCCCCCGGACTACCCCAAGATGCCCGGCGAACCCCCGCGCGTGCAGCCCAGCAAGAAGAACGCCGCCAACTGGGAGGACGACGGCGTCACTCCCCGGGAGCGTTGAGCCGGCGGCGGACTCGCGTCGACGAGGCCTCCGTCAGGCCCGCGCTGCTCGTGGTGGCGTGCACGACGACGGGAGAGCCCGGCGGCGGGCGATGCCGGCGGCGCCGGCAGCTCACCGGTGTGGTGGCGGCCGACGCGGCGGGCAACCAGGCCGGCGCCGGCACGTGCGCTACAGCAGCACCTCGGCGAGGTCGTAGGCGGGAGCGCGCTCGATCTGGTCGAGGGTGCACGACGTCGGCTCCCGGTCAGGGCGCCACCGCAGGAACGTCACTGCGTGCCGGAACCGCCACCCCTCGAGCTGATCGAAGGCCACCTCGACGACGCGCTCGGGGCGCAGCGGCACGTAGCTGACGTCCTTGGAGCCGCTGAATCGCGACCGGTCGGTCTCGGCGCGTGCGATCTCGCCGTCCTCGTCGCGGACGACGAGCGGAGCCAGCTCGTCGATGAGCTCGAGGCGGCGCGCCGCGGTGAAGGCCGCGATGCCGCCGACGTTGAAGATGCGCCCGTCGTCGCCGTAGAGGCCGAGCAGCAGCGACCCGACGCCCTGCCCGGACTTGTGCACCCGGTAGCCGGTGAGCACGGCCTCCCCGGTGCGCTTGTGCTTGATCTTGAGCATCGTGCGCTTGCCCGGCTCGTAGGGTCGCTCGCGCGGCTTGGCGACGACCCCGTCGAGACCCGCGCCCTCGAACCGCTCGAACCAGTCGCGGGCCACGTCGGCATCGTCGCTCGTGCGGGTCAGGTGGATCGGGGCGCCGTCGGTGAGCCCCGCGAGGCTCTCCTCCAGCCGCGCGCGGCGCGTCGCAAACGGCTCGTCGAGCAGCGACTCGTCGCCGAGCGCGAGCAGGTCGAAGCAGACGAGTTCGGCGGGGGTCTGGGCCGACAGCATGGCGACCCGACTGGCGGCCGGGTGGATGCGCTGGCTCAACGCGTCCCAGTCGAGCCGCTGGGCGCCGGGCGCTCCGCTGCGCACGACGATCTCGGCGTCGACGGCGCACCGTGGCGGCAGGTGTTCGCGGACGGCCTCGACGACCTCCGGGAAGTAGCGGGTCAGTGGCTTCGCGCCGCGGCTGGCGAGCTCGACCTCGTCGCCGTCGCGCAGCACGATGCAGCGAAACCCGTCCCACTTCGGCTCGTAGACCAGGCCGCCGGGCACCGAGTCGGCGGGCGGCACGGACGCCACGGCCTTGGCGAGCATGGGCGCAACGGGCAGGTCGATCGGTAGGTGCATCCGCCCATTCTTGCCCGGCCGGGCCTTCGGGTCGCGGCGTCGCCACGCTGCGAACGGCCGTGACCTGAGACGATGCCCGTATGGAGTCGGGCGCGAGATCAGCAGCGGCGAAGGTCGCCCGCGTGGCCGGGGCCACGGGCGCGGGCATCGGCATCGCGTCGGTGGCCGGGTCACTCAGCGCCGGCGCCTACCTGGCGCGACTGCTGCTCACTCCGGAGCGCGATCGACCCGAGGAGCAGGAGATCGTCGAGGTCGACGCGGCGACGATCACGCTGCGCGCCGACGAGGAGACCGTCGTGCCGGGCCGCTACGGGCTGTGGTTCGACCAGGGCCAGGGGCACCTGCGGCTCGGCGAGATCATCGACCTCGACACCGGCGCACACGTCGGCGCGTCCGCCCCGCCGGGCCGCGGCGACATGTCGGCCGGCGCCGCCCCCGAGTCCGCGGAGGCGACCCGGCGCGTCCTGCTCCGCCGTCGCGAGGAGCCGCCGGTCGCGACTGTGACCCGTCGCCTCGAAGGCGTCGACCTGGGGATTCCCCGCCCGGGACCGGCCCGGTGGGACGGCTATCTCTACTCCGGCGACCCGCAGGAGGCGCTCGGGCTGGCGACCCGGCACGTCGTCGTGCGCAGCGACATCGGCGACCTGCCGGCTTGGCTCGTGCCCGGCGCCGGCGACACCCGCGGGGGCCGGGGGAGCCGCTGGGCCGTGCTCGTCCACGGGCGCGGGGCGACCCGCCACGAGTGCCTGCGAGCGGTGCCGACGCTGCACCGCATGGGGTTGACCAGTCTCGTGCCGACCTACCGCAACGACGTCGAGGGGCCGCCCAGCCCCGACGGCCTCTACAACCTCGGTCTGTCGGAGTGGCGCGACACGCAGGCGGCGATCGCCTACGCGATCGAGCAGGGGGCCACCGACATCGTGCTCTGCGGCTGGTCGATGGGCGGGGCGATCGTGTTGCAGACGCTCGACCTGTCGCCGCTGTCGCGGCACGTGAGTCTCGCGGTGCTCGACTCGCCGGTCATCGACTGGGGCGACGTCATCGCGCATCACGCCCGTCTGCGCAAGGTGCCCGCGCCGCTGGCGCGGCTCGCCCAGGGACTCATCGGCGCGCGCTGGTCGCGTCGCCTCGTCGGGGTGCACGAGCCGCTCGACGTGGCGCGCACCGACTGGCAACACCGCGCCGACGAGCTCTCTCACCGCACCCTGCTCATCCACTCCGCGGACGACGAGTTCGTGCCCGTCGGGCCCTCCCGCATCCTCGCCCGGCGCCGGCCCGACCTCGTGCGCTATGAGGAGTGGACGGTCGCGCGGCACGTCAAGGAGTGGAACGTCGACCCGACCCGCTGGGAGCGCGTCGTCACCGACGCCCTCGCGCGCTGAGCCATCGCGGGCGACCCGCGTGTCACCCGTCACAGGCTCCCCTGGCATAGCGGGCTGTCGTGGGGGCGCGCCGCGAGCCGGCGGTGACGCCCGCCCTCGACCGAGGGCGCGGTTCGGCGCCCGGCGACCGCCGTTCTCAGCGGCTCGTGCCGCAGCGCCGGTGCGTGCCTGGCGCGTGACATCGGCGCCGCCGCGGGACCGGGCCGGACGAATCCGACCATCCGGACCGGCTGCGCGCACCCACGGGGTGGGTCATCATGTGCCATGGCCAAGAAGTCAGCGCACAGTGAGACGGACGTCACCGCCGACAGTCCGGTGCCGCCCGGACCGCTCGACGGGGTGTCGTTCGCAGACCTCCTGCGGGTCGGCCCGGATTTCCGGCTCGCCGATATCGACCCCCGGTCGACGCCCGGGTTCACCGGCTCCAAGTCCGACGGCCGCGCGGCCCTGACCGAGACGGTCGACGAGATCTCCCAACTGCAGGAGCGCCTCTACGCCCAGGCGCGCGGCGGTTCCAAGGAGCGTCTCCTGCTCGTCGTGCAGGGCATGGACACCTCCGGCAAGGGCGGCATCATGCGCCACGTCGTCGGCCTCATGGACCCCCAGGGCGTCGAGATCACCGCGTTCAAGGCGCCGACGCCCGAGGAGAAGAGCCACCCGTTCCTGTGGCGCATCCGGCGGGCCCTGCCCACGGCGGGCATGATCGGCGTCTTCGACCGGTCGCACTACGAGGACGTGCTCATCGTGCGCGTGCACAGTCTCGTGCCCTCCTCGACGTGGAGCCGGCGCTACGGCCAGATCAACACCTTCGAGGCGTCGTGCGCCAAGGACGGCATCACGATGGTCAAGGTCATGCTGCACATCTCGAAGGAGGAGCAGGGGGCCCGGCTCGCGGAGCGCCTCGAACGCCCGGACAAATATTGGAAGTTCAACCCCAAGGACATCGACGAGCGGCGCCGGTGGGAGGACTACGAGGTCGCCTACGAGGCCGCTCTGCAGAAGACGACGACGCAGGTCGCGCCCTGGTATGTCGTGCCGGCCGACCGCAAGTGGTATGCGCGGCTGGCCGTGCAGCAGCTCGTCGTCGAGCACCTGCGCGCCATCGACCCACAGTGGCCGCCGGCGGACTTCGACGTCGAGCTCGAGAAGGAACGGCTCGCGCAGTCCTGAGCCGGTGACTGCTGAGCCGGTGACTGCTGGCCGGCGACCAACGCACGCGACGAGGGCCGCACACCATCGTGTGCGGCCCTCGCGGCGTGAACGGGCGTGTCAGCCCTTCGTCTCGGGCTCCTCCGAGCTGTCCTGCGGCTCCCCGTCCTGGGGTTGGTCGGCGTCCTGAGGTTGCTCCGCGTCGGCCCCGGCGTCAGCGTCCGCCGGGGTCTCCTCCTCGGGCTGGGCTTCCGCCTCGCCCTGGGCCTCCGGCTGCTCGCCCTGGACCTCCGGCTGGGAGTCACCCTCCGGCGCCGCCTCGGACTCCTGGGTCGCCTCGGGCGACTCCTCGGTCTGCGGGGAGGTCTCCGGAGCCGCCTCGGGCTCCTGCGGCGCAGGCGACTCGGCGGCCGCGGCCTGCTTGGCCCTGGCCTTCTTCGTCGCCTTGCGGGCCCGCGAGGCGCGCTCGGCGCTGCGCTCGACCCGCTCGGGGGAATCCTCGAGCTCGCCCTTCTGCAGCGCGGTGACCTCGGCCTTCTCCTGCTCGGCGTCGATCGCGTGGACATCCTCGGGCAGCTCGCGGCTCTGCAGGATGACGACCGAGCGTCCCTCGATCGTCAGCACCTCGCCGGCCTGATGCGCCGGAGTGCCGGGCTCGGGCGCACCGGCGGGCAGGCCGGTGTTGACCGCCTGGGTCCACTCCACGCCCTCGACCATCGTCGGGATCATGAACTGCACCGGCTCGCTGTGCGCGTTGAACATGAGCACGAAATGATCGTCACGCACACCCTGGCCGAGCGGACCCGGCTCGTAGATCGCCTCGCCGTTGAGGAACACCGAGAGCGTGCGGGCGTAGCCCGTCTTCCAGTCCTCCTCGACCATCGGCGTGCCATCGACGCGCAGCCACACGATGTCGTGCAGGTCCGAGACCCCGCCGTGGTCGGGGCTGCCCTTGAAGAAGCGGCGCCGACGAAACACCGGGTGTTCCATGCGTAGCTGCACGATGCGGCTGGCGAACGTCAGCAGGTCGCGCTGCTCGCGCCCGAGCTTCCAGTCGATCCAGGAGATCTCGTTGTCCTGGCAGTAGACGTTGTTGTTGCCGCCCTGGGTGCGGCCCAGCTCGTCGCCGTGCGCGATCATCGGCACGCCCTGGCTGACCATGAGCGTCGTGAGGAAGTTGCGGATCTGCCGCAGCCGCAGCGAGCGCACGGCCGGGTCGTCGGTCGGGCCCTCCACCCCGCAGTTCCAGCTGCGGTTGTGGCTCTCGCCGTCGTTGCCGCCCTCGCCGTTGGCCTCGTTGTGCTTCTCGTTGTAGGAGACGAGGTCGCGCAGGGTGAAGCCGTCGTGGGCGATGATGAAGTTGATCGACGCGATCGGCCGCCGCCCCGAGTGGGCGTAGAGGTCGCTGGAGCCCGTGAGGCGCGAGGCGAACTCCGAGAGCGCCGCCGCCTCCCCCCGCCAGTAGTCGCGCACGGTGTCGCGGTATTTGCCGTTCCACTCGGTCCACAGGGGCGGGAAGCCGCCGACCTGGTAGCCGCCGTCGCCGAGGTCCCACGGCTCGGCGATGAGCTTGACCTGGCTGATGACCGGGTCCTGCTGGATGAGGTCGAAGAACGCGCTCAGCTTGTCGACTTCGTGGAACTGGCGGGCCAGCGTGGCCGCGAGGTCGAACCGGAAGCCGTCGACGTGCATCTCGGTGACCCAGTACCGCAGGGAGTCCATGATGAGCTGCAGCACGTGCGGGTTGCGCATGAGCAGGCTGTTGCCGGTGCCCGTCGTGTCGTAGTAGTGCTGCTTGTCGTCGTCGACGAGCCGGTAGTAGCTCGCGTTGTCGAGGCCGCGGAAGCACAGCGTCGGGCCGTACTCGTTGCCCTCGGCCGTGTGGTTGTAGACGACGTCGAGGATGACCTCGATGCCGGCCTCGTGCAGGGCCTTGACCATCGCCTTGAACTCGGTCACCTGCTGTCCGCGCGCGCCCGTGGCGGCGTACGCGTTGTGCGGCGCGAGGAAGCCGATCGTGTTGTAGCCCCAGTAGTTGGTGAGGCCCTTCTCCTGCAGGTGGGTGTCCTGCACGAACTGGTGCACGGGCAGCAGCTCGATCGCGGTGACGCCCAGGTCGGTCAGGTGCTTGATGATGGCGGGGTGCGCGATGGCCGCATACGTGCCGCGGATCTCCTCCGGCACGTCGGGGTGCGTCATGGTCAGGCCCTTGACGTGGGCCTCGTAGATGACGCTGTTGTGGTATTCGTGCCGCGGCGGCCGGTCGTGTCCCCAGTCGAAGTAGGGGTTGATGACGACCGAGAGCATCGTGTGCCCGAGGCTGTCGGAGTCGTTGTACGACGTCACGTCGCCGAAGTTGTAGGAGAACAACGACTCGTCGCCTGAGATCTGCCCGTCGATCGCCTTCGCATAGGGGTCGAGGAGCAGTTTGTTCGGGTTGCAGCGCTGGCCCTTGTCGGGCTCGTAGGGACCGTGCACGCGGTAGCCGTAGCGCTGTCCGGGCTGCAGGTTGGGCACGTAACCGTGCCACACATACCCGTCGACCTCAGTGAGTTCGATGCGGGTTTCGGTGTCGTCGTCGGCGATGAGGCAGAGCTCGACCTTGCTCGCGACGTCCGAGAAGACGGCGAAATTCACGCCGGCCCCGTCGTAGGCCGAACCGAGCGGATACGCCTTGCCAGGCCAGATGTCCATGATTCCTTCACATGTCACGGCGACGCGAGGTGCGCCGCTAGGGGGTCGACCCTCGGCTCGGCGGCCGGTGTCTCCAAGGCCACACGCTGGGCGCCTGGCGGTGAGCACCGCCGTGACGGGCGCAGGGGTCGCTCCCGAATCGTGTCCGGGTCAGACACGAGGGTACCGCCCGGAGAGCCGCGGGCCCTCTTCGGCGGCAGCGCGCGATGGGCCGGCGAGGTCCGGGCGGCGGGGCGCGGCGCGCGCCAGTTTGAATCCGGGTGTGCCGATCGGTTACTGTCGTCCAGCACGCCGGGGGAGCACGAGACCGGCGCAGACATGCGGACGTGGCTCAGTTGGTAGAGCACAACCTTGCCAAGGTTGGGGTCGCGGGTTCGAGTCCCGTCGTCCGCTCGGAGGAACGAGGCCTTCCTCGAAGCACTCAGGGGGTCGTTCGACGTCCACGGTGGAGTGGCCGAGAGGCGAGGCAACGGCCTGCAAAGCCGTCTACACGGGTTCAAATCCCGTCTCCACCTCCGCACCCGTCACCACGCCGGTGACGAGCACGGGCGATTGGCGCAGTCTGGCTAGCGCGCTTCCTTGACACGGAAGAGGTCACAGGTTCAAGTCCTGTATCGCCCACCACCACAGCATGAGGCCAACCCCCGGACACCAGTCCGGGGGTTTGTCGCGTGTTCTGCGCCGGGGAATCACCGGAAGATCCGCGCGCACGCTTGAAACGTGTCGATCAGAGCTGATCGGGACGTGAGGGATGCCACAGGTGGTCAGGCAATGCCCACGCTCACTTTTCCCCGCGGCTGTCCGACAGGAGGCCGAGGGAACGAGTTTTCACCCAGGAAGGGTACGAAGTCCAATGACCGCCATCGCGAGCGTCTTGAGCGCGCCGTCGCGCCGTTACAGCGTCCTGATCACCGACGGTGGTGAGGACCGCGGCACCTGGCACACGATCACCGCCGCGAGCATCGCCGACGCCCTGCGCGGTGTGCGCAGCGGCGGCTTCTGGGAGACCGCGCAGGTCACCTACCCGCGTGAGCAGGCGACGGTCAGTGCCATCGAGTGTCTGGGCTTCGTCGGCCACTGACCGGGCAGGGATCGCGGACCGATCGGTCGGCCGAAGGACGCCTGAGCGCCTCGCCCTGCGACCGACGCGTCGGCGTGGCCGCTTTCCGGCGTGACGGCGTGGCCGCTTTCCGGCGTGACGGGTTCCGGCGTGACAGCACGAAGCCGGAGCCGCGCCGCGCGCCGCGAAGCCAGGTCGGGTGGCTGTCGAGCGGCTCAGGGTGCGGACTGCTGCAGGTTTGCGCAACTGGTCGCTGCCCGCGCCAGCGCGGCGAGTCGATCGCGGGTGCCGGCCTGCGGGTCCTGGGGCACGCCGCTGCCGGCGATGTACTTCGGCGTCCACGTGTAGGCGGTGACGAGACTCTTGGCGGTCGTGCGGTCCGCGCCGGTCGCCTTCCCGCGCGCCCGGGCGGCGTCGGCGTCGACGGTGACCGTGAGCACGCCGGACGGCCGGGAGTTGAGGCTGGTGTTGTACCAGATGAAGTTCCCCGTGCCGTAGCCGACGAACGTGCGCCCGTTCCACCCGGAGCCCTGGGGCCGGTGCGCGTGGGTGCCGACCACGACGTCCGCACCGTCGGCCTGCAGATCACGCACGGTGGCGACCTGGGTGTCGTTCGGGCAGGTCGAACCCTCGGTGCCCCAGTGCATCTGGACGACGACGAGATCGTGGTCGGTGGCCGCGGCGCGCACCGCCTCGCGCAGCTTCGTGCGGTCGATCGCGACGGCGATGCCCGGTGAGCTCGACCCCGCCGCCCAGTTGCGGGCCGTCTCCTCCGGCACCTGGGACGCCGCGAGCACGGCGACCTTGACCCCCTTGACGTCGACCTCGAGCGGTGCGTAGGCGCTGGCCGCGTCCGGTCCGAAACCCACGATCGGCAGCACATTGGTCTCCTTGGCCGCCAACGTGTCCTGCACGCCGACGCGGCCGTAGTCGGCGGCATGGTTGTTGGCCATGCTCACGGCGTCCACCCCCGCCTCCTTGAGCTTGTCCAACGCGGTGGGCGGGGTGCGGAACGTGTACGCCTTCGGCTGCGGGGTGCCGCGCCGGGTGATCGCGGTCTCGAGGTTGACCAGGGAGAAGTCGGCGTCCCGCAGCTCGGGCAGCCGCTTGCTCCAGACGTCGGCGGAGTCGTCGAGCAGAGCCGCGACCTGGCGCTCGAAGTGCACGTCGCCGGCGAACGCCAGGGAGATCGTCGCGGGGGAACCTCCGGCCGGTGACGCGGGGGAGGTGCTCGCGGAAGCCTGCCCCCCGGCCCGGGATGTGGCCCCGGCACCGGCGTCGGACGCGCTCGACACCGGAGCCGACGACCCCGACGAGGCCGAGCAGGCCGCGAGGGCCGCACAGACGGCCGAGAGCAGGGGCAGGGTGCGGCGTCGTCGCATTGCCGCAGTGTAAGTGGCCTGACCGGGCGTTCCGCGGAACCTGGCCTCGGCCCGGAGCGTTGGGGGCGCTGGTGGGAAGGCAGTGCCGAAGGACGGAGGGAAACGGCGTGGACGAGGCGACGACCGACCATCCGTCGGCCACACCTGCCGTGGGACGGGCGCGGGGGCACGACTGGGCCTGGCGGCGACGCCTTCAGGAGCGCCGAGCCGCCTACCAGGCCTACCGCCTCGGGATCGCGCTCCTCGGGTTGAGTGTCGTCGTCATCGGGCTCATCCTCGTGCCGCTGCCGGGGCCGGGATGGCTCATCGTCTTCCTCGGTTTCGGCATCCTGGCGAGCGAGTTCCATTGGGCGCGGCGCCTGCACGGCTACGCGTCGGTGCAGTTGCGGCGCTGGAACGAGTGGATCCTGGCGCAGTCGTGGCCGGTGCGTCTCGCGTGCGCGGCGGCCACCTTCGCCTTCGTCTGCCTGTGCTTCTGGGTGCTCTTCAAGGTCGTCGGGCTGCCGGGCTTCATCCCCGAGTGGGCCACGCAGTTCCTGCACTCCTACGCTGCCCTGTAGGCCCCCCCGCGGACCGGATTGCCCGGGCCCGGGGCGGATTGGGAGCCCCGGCGGTCAGCAGGTATGCTGACGGTCGCTCCGCACACGGACGTATAGCTCAGTTGGTTAGAGCGTTCGCTTCACACGCGAAAGGTCAGGGGTTCGAGTCCCTTTACGTCCAC
>JBDIAP010000023.1:0-34241 GCA_039812485.1 Kineosphaera sp. | reverse complement strand
CCTAGGGTCGTCCGTGTGACCGACGCGAAGGATGTGACCGACACGAAGGACACGCCCATGCTCGACCGAAGGGACCGGCGAGGCTCGCGGCGGCGATCGAGGATCACCGCCGGGAGCCTCGTCGCGGCGCTCCTGCTCGTCGGCGGCGGACTGGTGTGGATGCTGCGGCCCGAACCGGAGTCCGGCACCGGCACCGCTCAGCTCACCCCCGAGCGCTGCGCGGTCGCCCAGGCGCCGGTCAGCGCCACATCCGGGCTCGAGGACCCCGCCAAGCTGCAGATCACGCGGCAACTGATCACCTCGGCCGAGAACTCGACGCTGGACTGGCAGGCCCAGTACGGCTATATCCAATACAACGTCGAGGGCAACGAGGCGGAGAACCGCGGCTACACCGCCGGCATCGTCGGGTTCACGTCGAGGACCCACGACATGCTCGAGCTCGTGCAGCGGTACACCCAGCAGGTCCCGGGCAATCCCCTCGCGCCGTTCGTCGAGCCGCTCCAGGCCGTCGACGGCACCTCCTCCCGCGAAGGGCTCGGGCAGCCTTTCGTCACCGCCTGGCGAGAAGCGGCGAACGACCCGCGGTTCCAGGCGCTACAGCGCACGCTCACCGACGAGATGTACGTCCGCCCCGGCCTCACCGCCGCCCACGCCGACGGCCTCGGGGCGCTCGGGCAGTACATCTACGTCGACGCGCTCGTCATGCACGGCCCCGGCCCGGAGCCGACGTCGTTCGACGGCATCCGCTCCGAGGTGCTCGGCTCGACCGCGCCGCCGTCGCGCGGGGGCGACGAGACCGACTACCTCGAGGCGTTCCTCGATCGCCGGCAATGGGCCATGGAGCAGGAGGACGGGCACCGCAACACCTCGCGGGTCGAGGCGCAGCGCGCGTTCTTGCGCGAAGGAAACCTCGGGCTCACGCCGCCCCTGTCGTGGACGATGTATGGCGATCGATATCAGATCGCGGCCCCGCAGGAACGCAGCTGCTCCTGACCGGCGGGCGGTCACAGCCCGAAGCCCGGGCCCCGAATCACCATGTCCCCGACATATCGCGGGGCATCGTCGCCGCACCGCGTGACTGTCGAACGCCCGACAAGACCGCGCGCACACGCGCGGACGTGGGCACGCTCACGTCCACACCTCGAGGCACGTGATCACCGAAGTCCCTTGCGTCTCATATGGTTTCTGGGGCGAAGCCGTCACTAACACAGTGTCTTTCGCTCAGGCTGGAGCGGGGTCGGCCGATGGGCAAGCGGATCTGAGCGCACGTTCGTCCTGGACGCCCCCCACGTTCCAACGCAGTCCCGCCGACCCGCATCCGCACCGCAGAGCAGGAGCCCCTCGTGTCTCACGAGTACACAGACCAGATCACCGCACCGACGCCCCACGTCATGCTCACCGGCGTGACCGGATTCGTGGGCCAGGCGGTGCTGGAGCGGCTCCTGTCTGCCACCGACGCCCGGGTCACCGTGCTCATCCGCCCCCGGGGCTCGCGCACGGGCGACGAGCGCCTCCACGCGCTGCTGCAGAAGTCGGTGTTCGGACCCTGGCGCCACCGGCTCGGCGCCGCCGAGGCCGCCAGGGTCGCCGCCGATCGCCTCCAGGTGCTCGAAGGCGACCTGCGAGACGTCCCCGACCTGCCCGACGATGTCGACACCGTCATCCACAGCGCGTCGAGCGTGTCGTTCGACGACCCCATCGACAAGGCCTTCGCGACGAACGTCGGGGGGCCCCACGCGCTCTACCGGGCCTTGGGTCGCAGCGGCGGGCGCACCGCGCACGCCCACGTCGTGCACATCTCCACCTCGTATGTCGCGACCGGCCGCGTCGACGTCGCGCCCGAGGGCCCGGTGCGCCACGACGCCGACTGGCGGGCCGAACTCGCCCGCGCGGTCGAGGCCCGCGGGCGCCTGGCGCACGGCCACCTGCCGTCGGCCGAACTGACGACGGCGCTGCGCACCGCGGGTCGAGAGCGGGCGCGCGAACTCGGCTGGACCGACGTCTACACGATGACGAAGGCGCTCGGCGAGCGCGTCGCCGAGGACCTCTGGGCGGGCCAGGGGCGGCCTCTGACGATCCTGCGCCCGACGATCATCGAGAGCGCGCTGCGCTACCCGTTCCCGGGGTGGATGGACGGCTTCAAGGTCGCCGACCCGCTCATCGCCGCCTACGCCCAGGGCCGGCTCGTCGGGTTCCCCGGGCGCGCCGACAGCGTGCTCGACGTCATCCCCGTCGACTTCGTCGTCAACGCCACCCTGGCCGCCGCGCGCCGGCCGCCGGCCGCCGGCCACACCGACTACCTGCAGGTCGGCTCCGGCACGTCGAACCCGCTGACGCTCGCCGAGTTGCGGCACTGGGTACAGGACTACTTCCGCGCCCACCCCTGGATCGACCGCGACGGCAACGTCGTGCGCCCCGAGCCGTGGGAGTTCAGTGACCCCAGCGACCTCGACCGCTGGGCCGCGCGCCGCCAGCGCGCCCTGCGCCACTGGGATTCGGTGCTCGACGTGCTGCCGGAGGGCTGGCTGGGCGCCCCCCGGCGCGCGGTCCGGCAGGGGCTGCGGCGCCTCGACACGCTGCGCGGCTTCGTCGAGCTCTACCAGCCCTACACGTGCGCGACGACGACCTACGACGACTCCCACACCCGGGCGCTGCTCGCCGAGCAGCGCCATCCCCGCGACACCTTCGACGTCACCGCCATCGACTGGCGGCGCTACCTCATGCAGGCGCACCTGCCCGCGCTCGTCGCCATCATGGAAAGTCGCGCGGCCGGCCGCCCGGGCACGCCCTCCCACATGCGCCGCACGGCCGAGGACGGGCGGCGCGACTCCGGAGTGCGATTTCGCACCGCTCGCGGGTCTCGAGCCCGGCACGGGTCCCGGGGCGACACCGGCTCCGCCGACGGTCGACCCGTCCACGCGGTCGGCGCCTGAGCCGCACGACCACGACCACGACCGCGACCACGACCACGACCGCGACCACGACCGCGTTCACGGCCACGAGCACGACCACAACCGCGACCAGGACCGCTGGAGCGTCGCCGCGCGCAGCCGGCCCTCGAGGTGAGACAGCCCCGCCCGACCCCGTCGTCGGCGCGGGCGAGCCGGCGGATCAATTGAGGCAGGCCGGCCCGAGCAGCGCCTTGAGGTCACCGAAGAGGGCCGGGCTGGCCGTGACCCGCAGCGAGTCGTCGAGCCGCATGAGCACGCTGCGGCCCGGCTGCGTCAGCTTGACGTGCACCTCGGTGGCGCCGGGGTGCTCGTGCAGCACGTCCTTGATGCGCAGCGCCATGCCGTTCGTGGCCCGCGACAGCGGCATCGACACGACGACCGGGCCCCGCGGGCCTTCGCTGATGTCGGGCAACGTCAGCTCCTGCGCGTAGAGCGAGACCTGGTCGTCACGCCGGTTGACCCGGCCCTTGACGACGACGACGGTGTCGGTCGAGAGCATCGTGCTCACCGTGAGGTAGGTCGAGGGAAAGAAGAGGCACTCGATGGCGCCCGCCAGGTCCTCGACGGTGACGATCGCCCAGAGATCACCCTTCTTCGTGCGCTTGAGCTGCAGCGAGGTGATGAGGCCGGCGATCGTCACGCTGTGCCCGTCGCGACCGCCCTGTCCTGACCCGCCGCCCTCGCCGTCGGCGTCGACGGCGGTCACCGCGGCGATCGACGTGTCGGCATGTGCCGAGAGGATGTGCTCGATGCCGAAGAGCGGGTGGTCCGAGACGTAGAGACCGAGCATCTCGCGCTCGAAGGCGAGCAGCGTCGCCTTGTCCCACTCCCCCGCCGGGATCGGCGGCAACGCCTGCAACGCGGTGCCGGGCTCGTCGCCGTCGAGCCCGGCGAACGCGGCGAAGAGCGAGTCCTGGCCCGCGGCCTCCTTGCGCTTCTCCTCGACGAGAGCGTCGACATACTGCTCGTGCACCCGCACGAGAGCGGCCCGCTGGTGTCCCAGGGAGTCGAACGCGCCGGCCTTGATGAGCGACTCGATCGTGCGCTTGTTGCAGACCAGCGCCGGCACCTTGCGCAGGAAGTCCTCGAACGACGTGTAGTCGCCCTTCTCGGCGCGGGTGCGCACGATGGCCTCGACGACGTTGGCCCCGACGTTGCGGATCGCCTCGAGACCGAAGCGGATGTCGTCGCCGACCGCGGCGAAGAAGCCGATCGAGGCGTTGACGTCGGGCGGCAGCACGTGGATGCCCATGCGGCGACATTCGCCGAGGTAGAGCGCCGACTTGTCCTTGTCGTCGCGCACGCTCGTCAAGAGGGCCGCCATGTATTCGGCCGGGTAGTTGGCCTTGAGGTAGCCGGTCCAATACGACACGAGCCCGTAGGCGGCCGTGTGGGCCTTGTTGAACGCGTAGTCCGAGAACGGCACGAGCACGTCCCACAGCGCCTTGACCGAGTCGGCGGAGAAGCCGTTGTCGAGCATGCCCTTCTCGAAGTTGACGAACTCCGCGTCGAGCACCTCGCGCTTCTTCTTGCCCATCGCGCGTCGCAGCAGGTCGGCGTTGCCGAGGGTGTAGCCCGCGAGCTTCTGGGCGATCTCCATGACCTGCTCCTGATAGATCACCAGGCCGTAGGTCGTGCCCAGGATCGGCTCGAGGGCGTCGATCATCTTCTGCTCGAGCCGGCCCTTCAGGCGCGGGTCGAGCGGGGTCGTCTCCTGCCGGCCGTTCTTGCGCAGCGCGAAGTTCGTGTGCGCGTCGACGCCCATGGGCCCCGGCCGGTAGAGCGCGAGCGCCGCGGAGATGTCCTCGAAGTTGTCCGGGCGCATGAGCCGCAGCAGCGTGCGCATGCCGCCGCCGTCGAGCTGGAACACCCCGAGCGTGTCACCGTGGGTCAGCAGCTCGTAGGTCTTGGCGTCGGTGAGGTCCTTGGACAGCGCGTCGAGGTCGATGACCTGGTCGCGGTTGGAGCGCACGTTGGCGATGGCGTCGTCGAGGATCGTCAGGTTGCGCAGGCCCAGGAAGTCCATCTTGACCAGCCCGAGCGACTCACACGTCGGGTAGTCGAACTGCGTGATGATCTGGCCGTCCTGCTCCCGCTTCATGATCGGGATGACGTCGATGAGCGGCTCGGAACTCATGATGACGCCGGCGGCGTGCACGCCCCACTGCCGTTTGAGGCCCTCGAGGCCGAGCGCGGTCGCGGTGATCTCGCGGGCCGCGGGGTCTTCGTCGTGCAGGGCCCGGAAGTCGACCGCCTCGGCATACCGCTTGTGCTCGGGGTCGAAGATGCCGGTCAGCGGGATGCCCTTGCCCATGACGTCCGGCGGCATCGCCTTCGTGAGCTTCTCGCCCATGGCGAAGGGGAAGCCCATGACGCGGCTGGCGTCCTTGAGCGCCTGCTTGGCCTTGATCGTGCCGTAGGTGACGATCTGCGCGACCCGCTCGGAGCCGTACTTCTGCGTGACGTAGCGGATCACCTCGCCGCGCCGGCGCTCGTCGAAGTCGACGTCGAAGTCGGGCATCGACATGCGCTCGGGGTTGAGGAAGCGTTCGAAGATGAGCCCGTGCGGCACGGGGTCGAGGTCGGTGATCTTCATCGCGTACGCACACATCGAGCCCGCGCCCGAGCCGCGCCCCGGCCCGACCCTGATGCCCTGCGACTTGGCCCACGTGATGAAGTCGGCGACGACGAGGAAGTAGCCCGCGTAGCCCTTGGAGACGATGACGTCGATCTCGAACTCGGCCTGCGTGCGGGCGTAGTCGGGCACCCCGGCCGGGAACCGCTCGTGCAGCCCCTTCTCCACTTCCTTGACGAACCAGCTGCGCTCGTCCTCGCCGTCGGGGCACGGGAAACGCGGCATGTAGCGCCCCTCGCCCTCGGTGAAGCTCACCTCGCAGCGCTCGGCGATCGCGAGGGTGTTGTCGCACGCCTCGGGCAGCTCGCGCCACAGGTGCCGCATCTCCTGCGGCGACTTGAGGTAGAAGTCCTCGGCGTCGAACTTGAACCGGTTGGGGTCCATGAGCGTCGACCCGGACTGCACGCACAGCAGCGCGGCGTGCGCCTTGGCGTCCTCGGCTTTGGTGTAGTGCAGGTCGTTGGTCGCCACGAGCGGCAGCGACAGCTCCCGCGCCAGGCGCAGCAGGTCCTTCTGCACCCGGCGCTCGATGTCGAGCCCATGGTCCATGAGCTCGCAGTAGTAGTTGTCCGCGCCGAAGATGTCACGGAAGTCGGCGGCGGCGGCGACCGCCTTGTCGTATTGCCCGAGCCGCAGCCGGGTCTGCACCTCGCCCGAGGGACACCCGGTCGTCGCGATGAGCCCGTTGCCGTAGGTCTCCAGCAGCTCGCGGTCCATGCGCGGCTTGAAGTAGTAGCCCTCGAGGCTCGCGAGGGAGCACATGCGGAAGAGGTTGTGCATGCCGGTGTTGTTGCGGGCGAGCAGCGTCATGTGGGTGTAGGCGCCCGAGCCGGAGACGTCGTCGCGTCCGCCGTCGCCGTATTTCACCCGCGTCTTGTCGGTGCGGTGCGTGCCCGGGGTGACGTAGCCCTCGATGCCGATGATCGGCTTGACCCCGTGCTTGGCGGCCTTCTTCCAGAACTCGTAGGCGCCGAAGATGAAGCCGTGGTCGGTCGTCGCGACGGCCGGCATGCCCATGCGGGACGCCTCCGCGAAGAGGTCGTCGATGCGCGCCGCACCGTCGAGCATCGAATACTCGGTGTGGCAGTGCAGGTGGACGAAGGAGTCTGAAGACGACACGCTGCGCTCTCAGGTCGTGGGCCGGTGGGGACTGGCCTCGCCGAGTCTCATGAGTCGAGTCTCATGAACCGAGTCTCATCGAGTCTCGGGGAGTCTCATCGAGGCGGACCCGAGCATCTTACGGCGCAGGTCCGACAAGCTTCGGCAGCCTCGGGCCCCCGACCCGGGCGCCCGGTGAACGCTCTGGTCAACGTGCCCGAGCGCCCCGAGACGGCGCGTCGGGGTCGGACTCAGCTCGTCGACAGCACGTCGAGCGCGTGCTGCAGGTCGGCCGGGTAGCGGCTTTCGAAACTCACGTAGTCGTTGGTGCCGGGGTGCACGAACCCCAGGCCCACCGCGTGCAGCCACTGCCGCTGCAACCCCAGCCGCTTGCCGAGCACGGGGTCGCCGCCGTAGAGGAGGTCGCCGACGCACGGGTGCCGCAGCGCCGAGAAGT
This sequence comes from Kineosphaera sp., assembly GCA_039812485.1. Classification (GTDB taxonomy): domain Bacteria; phylum Actinomycetota; class Actinomycetes; order Actinomycetales; family Dermatophilaceae; genus Kineosphaera. The sequence continues at coordinate 27,100 of JBDIAP010000023.1, read as the reverse complement.
GCACGCGGATCTGGTGGGTGCGGCCCGTCTCGAGGTGGACCTCCATGAGTGAGGCCGCCCGGAACGCCTCGAGCAGCTCGTAGTGGGTGACGCTCGGCTTGCCCGATGTCATCACCGCGAACTTGAACTCCGCACCGGGGTGCCGGCCGATCGGGGCGTCGATCGTGCCGACGACCGGGTCGGGCAGCCCCTGGACGAGCGCGTGGTAGGTCTTGTCGACCTCGCGCCCGCGGAAGGCGCGCTTGAGCATCGTGTAGGCGTATTCGCTCTTGCACACGACCATGAGGCCGCTGGTCCCGACGTCGAGACGGCTGACGATGCCCTGCCGCTCGCTGGCCCCGGAGGTCGAGAGCCGGTATCCCGCCGCCGCCAGCCCGCCGACCACCGTCGGCCCGGTCCAGCCGACGCTGGGATGCGCCGCGACCCCCACCGGCTTGTCGACGACGACGATGTCGTCGTCGTCGTAGACGATGCTCATGCCGGGCACGGGCTCGGCGACGACCTCCAGGCCGGGCGGTGGTCCCGGGTCGGGGAGGCGCACCTCGAGCATGGCGCCGGCGCGCGCGCGATCGGACTTGGCGACGGCGGCCCCGTCGAGGTGGACGGCGCCCTGCGCGGCGAGCTGCGCGGCCTTCGTGCGCGAGAGGCCGAAGAGCCGCGCGAGCACGGCGTCGACCCGCTCGCCCTCCAGCCCGTCGGGCACCGGCAGGTAGCGGACGTCAGGCATGGGGGCGCTCCGGGTCTGCCGCGTCTGCCGCCTGGTCATCCGGCCCGTCGTCGGCCGCCGCACGCGAGCCGTCGAAGCCGATGTCGCGGAACGCCGTGAGCGCCAGCACGACGGCCGCGACGCAGATCGCCGAGTCGGCGATGTTGAAGACGGGCCAGTAGGGCAGCTGGAGGAAGTCGACGACGTGCCCGTGCCCGAACGAGGGCGGCCGCGTGAGCCGGTCGGTGAGGTTGCCGAAGGCACCGCCGAGCACGAGCCCCAGCCCGAGCGCCCACCAGGCGGAACCGACGCGGAAGGCGGCCACCACGACGGCGATCGAGACCACGGCCTGGATCGTCGCGAAGACCGGGGTCACCCCGGTGCCCAGGGAGAACGCCGCGCCGGGGTTGAAGAGCAGGTTGAGTTGGAGGAGGTCGCCGATCAGCGGCCGCGGCACGCCGGGCACCAGCTCCCGCAGCGCCCACGCCTTGGTGAGCCGGTCGAGGCCCCAGACGGCGGCCCCCACCCCCAGGACGACGACGGTCAGGTGCGGTCGCCAGCGGGCCCGACGGGGGCCGATCGATGACGTGGGGGACTTCAGCGGCGTTCCTGCTTCTGTTTGCATGACACGCACAGGGTCGCACGCGGGAAGGCCTGAAGTCGAAGCTTGCCGATCGGCTCACCGCAGGACTCGCAGAAGCCGTAGGCGCCGCTGTCGATGCGCTCGAGGGCCCGTTGGTTCTGCTCCAGCAGCGTGCGGGAGTTCTGCGTCAGCGTGAGGTTCTGCTCGCGCTCGAGCACCTTGCCGCCCGTGTCCGCGGAGTCATCTCCCGAGCCGCCGCCGTAGTCACGCATGAGCCCTTCGAGGTCGGACTCCGAGACCTGCAGCTCCTGCGCGATCCGCGCGATGTCCCCCTCGATCTCCTCGCGCACCTCGGCGACTTCCTGCGCGGTCCACGGGTCTTCACCCGGACGCACGGGCAGGGCGCTCGCGTCGATGCCGGAGTTGCCCGACGGGGTCGTTGTGTCCACAGCGGCCATGATGACCTCGGTCCCGATCGTGTCGGCTCGCCATGAGCCGACGGTTGAATGAAATAGCTGCGCAGAAGAATCAGCGCGATCCCACGAGAAGTAAGTGACGAGGATAAACCCCGTCGCCCCCGACATCCCGACAAGCCACCGCCCACCTTGCGCAGCGCGGCGACGCCGATCTCGCGGGGCGCGTGGTGAGGGCCGCCTTCGTGCGAAGACGGCCCTCACCACGTGCACGCCGGCGGCCGGGCAGGGCGCCGGACGCTAGGTCGAGTCAGCCCTGGTGCGCGGGCTCCGGCTGGTGCTCGTCGACGCCCTCGTGCACGTCGTGCTCGTCGCCCGACGGCCCCTCGCCCGCGTGGCCGTTGACGTGACCGTTGGCGTGCTCCTGCGAGACGACGCTGCCGGTCGAGGCCAACTGGCTGAGCTGGCCCTCGATGAAGCCCCGCAGCCGGCCGCGGTAGTCGCGTTCGAAGGAACGCAGCTGCGCGATCGCCTGGTCCAGGCTCGCTCGCTCCCGCTCGAGCTCCTCGATGACGCTCTGCCGGCGCTGCTGGGCCTCGGCGAGCAGGCCTCCCGAGCGCTCCTGCGCCTCGGCGATGAGCCGCTCGTGGACGGACTGCGCCTCCGAGGTGAGCCGGTCGTGCTCCCCCTGGGCGGTGGACAACAGCTCGTCGTGGCGGGCCTGCGCCGTGCGCAACAGCTCCTCGGAGCGGGCCGTGGCCTCGCCGACGATCTTGTCGCGTCGACTCGTCGCGTCGCCGATGAGCCGGTCGTGCTCCGTGCGGCCCTGCTCGACATACTCGTCGTGCACCTTCTGGGCCAGCGCGATGAGCCCGGCCGCGTCGGCGGGGGCGTGCGTGGCCGGGGCCGGTGTCCCGGCGTCCGCGGCACGCTGCGCCGCCGCGCCGACCGCCTCGTCGGCCTCGGCGTTCGCCGCCGCGACCCGCTGGGCGGCCTCGGCCTCGATCGTCTCGGCGTCGGCCTTGGCCTTGGCGATGCGCTCGGCAGCCTCGCGCTCGGCGTCTTCGACGTCCTTCGCGATCTTCTCGAGGCTCGCCCGCGCCTGCTCGGACGCCGCCTGCTCGGACGCCGCCGAGTCGGCGCCGGTCGCGGATTCGGGCCTGCGCCGCAGCTCCGCGTTCTCGCCGGCGAGACGTCGCAGCTCGGCGACGACCTCGTCGAGGAAGTCGTCGACCTCCTGCTCGTCGTAGCCGCGGCGGAACTGGGTCGCGGTGAAGTTCTTGTTGAGAACGTCCTCGGGTGTGAGAGCCATGTGGTCCCCTTGGGGTCAGCCGATGTGCCAGGAGTCGATCGCGTGCGCGAGCACTGAGGGGTGAACGTCACCCCCCAGGATTCATGCAAGCCCCCGACGTGTCCACGCCCCCACAACTCCCCCGGCGACACGCAACGCGCGACGACCAGGACAGCTGTCTCGTGGACACCACAGCTCGGACACCACAAATCAGCCGAGCTGCGTCAACAAGTTTACCAGCAAAGACAACCCGATGATCAGCACGATGAATGAGAGGTCCAGTTGGACGGTCCCGAGGCGCAGCGGCGGGATGACTTTGCGCAGCGCCCGAAGCGGTGGATCGGTGAGCGTGTAGATGCCCTCGCACACGACCGCGAGCACGCCCCGCGGCCGCCAGTCGCGGGCGAACACCTGGATCCAATCGATGACGAGTCGCCCGATGAGCACGATGACGTAGAGGTTGATCAGCCAGACGACCAAGCCGATGACGGGATTCATGTGCCTCAGTATCCGTGACGCGACTGGACGTGGGCTGACACGGCCGCGCTCCCACAGGACGACGCAGCCGGAGGCGGACCGGGACACCCTGGTCCCGCCCGGCCGCGTCGGAGGCGCGCGCCCGTCAGCCGTCAGCTCTGGTTGAACAGGCCTTTGGCGCCCGGCGCGGCCTCGCCGTCGACCGAGGTGACCTCGACGTCGGCGGGCGAGAGAAGGAAGACCTTGTTCGTCACGCGTTCGATGGACCCCTGCAGGCCGAAGACGAGGCCCGCCGCGAAGTCGACGAGTCGCTTGGCGTCGGCGTCGTCGAGCGCCGTGAGGTTCATGATGACCGGCGTGCCCTCGCGGAAGCTCTCACCGATCTTCTTCGCCTCGTTGTAGGTGCGTGGGTGGATCGTCGTGATGCGGTGCACGCCGCTCACCTCCATGTCCTTCACGACTTCACGCACCGGGGTGCGGCGCGGCAACGGGGTCACCTCGGCGCGTCGCAGGGGCGCGGTCGGGGTGACGGGCTCGTCGTCGACGAGACTCGGCACGCTGGCGACGGCCGCCACCGGACCGGAACGTTCGCTGACCGGACGTTCGACGAGGCGGCGCGGGCTCGCCGACTCCTCCGCGCGCTCGCCGCGCTCGGGGCCGCGCGCGGCGCGCTCCGACTCCCGCTGATCGCGGCGCTCGTCGTAGTCGTCGTAGCGGTCGTAGGTCTCGTCCTCCTCGGCCAGACCGAGATAGACCATCGTCTTGCGGAGGGCCCCTGCCATCACGCGCTCCTTGCCTTGCTTGTCACTGCCGGTCGCTGTCGTTCGTTCGTTCGATCCCGGGCGGATCGCATCGACCACTGCACGACCTCGCTGACGCCGCCGTGAGCGGTCCGCCGGTCGACGTCCACGGTCTGCGGGGACGGCCCTCTTCGCACAAGCTAACCACGCGTCGGGCGGGACCCGAGGATTGCGCTGCCGACACGCAGGTGTGTCGCGCCGGCGCCGATCGCGGCCTCGAGATCCCCGCTCATGCCGGCCGACACGACGTCGGCCCCGGGGTGCGACTCGCGCAGCCGGCGCCCCAGCCGGGCCAGCCGCGCGAAGGCGACACAGGGGTCGCCGCGCAGGGGCGCCACGCCCATGACACCGCGCACTCGCAGGTGCTCGAGAGCGTCGAGCTCCTGCACGGTCCGCTCGAACGTCGCCGCGTCGAGGCCACCACGGCCTTGCGCCGACATGTCGTCCGCGTCGAGGTTGACCTGCAGGAGGATGTCGAGCACGCGCCCGCGGTGGGCCGCGGCCCGGTCGAGCGCGCGCGCCAGCTTGAGGCGGTCGACGGAGTGCACGAGGTCGGCGTAGGCAGCCACCGACCCGGCCTTGTTGGTCTGCAGCTGCCCGATGAAGTGCACTCGCGGCAGGGGGGCCGACCCGAGCAGGTCGGGCAGCTGCCCGACCTTGGCAGCCGCCTCCTGGTCGCGGTTCTCACCGATGTCGCCGACCCCGAGCCGCACGAGCGCCGCGACGTCGGAGGCCGGGAAGAACTTCGTCACGACGACGAGGGTGAGCTCGGCCGGGTCCCTGCCGGCGACCGCGCAGGCCCGATCCATGCGGTCGTGCACCACCCGCAGGCCCGCGGCCAGCGCGCGCTCCCGCCCCGCGTCCTGGGAATCGCTCACGCGACCCCCCTCGGCTCGGTGCCCCAGCAGGCCCGGGCACCGGCCGCGAGAGCGGGCCGACGGTCTCCCCGGCCCGTGCTCACCGGCCCCATCGCCGGATGACGCCGGCGAAGCGCCCCGTGGTGGCGCGCCTCCGATACGAGTACAGCCGGTCGGACTCCCGGGTGCAGCCGGGAATCCACGTGACGGCGACGCCTGCCCCGTGCAGCTGGTCGACGACCCCTGCGGCGACATCGATCGCGGGCGTGCCGCTCCACGAGACGGTGGCGCTCACGGCGCTCGTGCGGGCGGCTTCGTCGCGCATGTCGGACGGCACCTCGTAGCACCGGCCGCAGACCGACGGTCCCACGGCCGCGATGATGCGGCTCGCGCCCGCGTCGGCCATGACGTCGAGCGTGCGCGGCACGATGCCGGCGATCATGCCCGGGCGGCCGGCGTGCACGGCGGCGACGACTCCGGCGCCGACGTCGGCGAGCAGCAGCGGCACGCAGTCGGCGACGAGCACGGCGAGGGCCAGGTCGGGGCTCGTCGACACGATCGCGTCGGCCTGCGGCGGATCGCCCTGCCAGGGCCCGTCGACCTGCACGACGGTCGTGCCGTGGGTCTGGGCCATGAAGATCAGGTGTTCGCGCGGCACCGCCACGGCCGCGGCCAGCTCGCCCCGGTTGGCCTCGACGAGGCCGGGATCGTCCCCGACGTGACCCCCGAGATTGAAGGCGCCGTAGTCCAGCGCGTCGGCCTCCTGCCGCGGGCCGGTGGCGCTCGTGAATCCCCAGTCGATCCCCAACTCACCGGAGGACGCCGGCTCGACCTGATGCCGCCAATAGAACACCTCGCCACCTTACGCGGCCGGGCCTGTCGTGTCTCGAGACGCAGGGTGCGCGTCCACGAGCGAGGCCGAGCGCGTTGTGGGCCCGGCCCTCCTCGCCGCGACCGACAAGGCCGGTGCCCGCCTCCGGCCTGGGAGGCGGGCACCGGCCCTGGATGACGCTCGCGCCGCGCGCGCCGCGGCTACTTGAGGAAGTCGGGCACGTCGAGGTCGTCGCCCTCGTCGAAGGTCACCGCGCGCGGCGGACGGGCCGCCGGCTGCGCACCCTGCCGGGCGGGCTCGGGCTGACGGGTCGGCTCGTGGGCACGGCTCGGCGCCGGCTGCTCCCGGCGCTGCGGCTGCCCCTGAGCGGGCTGCCAGTTGGTCGGGGCCGTCTGCGGGGGTGCCAGTCGCTGCACCGGCTCCTCGTCGGCGACGATCGGCTCGGGCTGCGGGCGCGGCGTGCTGCCGAAGACGCCCTGCGAGCGCGGCGGCGCGGGCGCGCGCCGCTGATCGCCCGCCTGGGCGCGGTCCTCGCGGCGCTGCTGCGGGCTGCCTCCGTCGAATCCGGCGGCGATGACCGTGACCCGCACCTCGTCGCCGAGAGCGTCGTCGATGACGGCGCCGAAGATGATGTTCGCCTCGGGGTGGGCGGCCTCCTGCACGAGGCGGGCCGCTTCGTTGATCTCGAACAGGCCGAGATCGCTACCACCCTGGATCGAGAGCAGCACGCCGTGCGCGCCGTCGATGCTCGCCTCGAGCAGCGGGGAGCTGATGGCCAGCTCGGCCGCCTGCACCGCGCGGTCCTCGCCGCGGGCCGAGCCGATGCCCATGAGCGCCGAACCGGCACCCTGCATGACCGACTTGACGTCGGCGAAGTCGAGGTTGATCAGGCCCGGCGTCGTGATGAGGTCGGTGATGCCCTGGACACCGGAGAGCAGCACCTGGTCGGCGCTGCGGAAGGCGTCGAGCATGGACACCGCCCGGTCGCTGATCGACAGCAGGCGATCGTTGGGGATGACGATGAGCGTGTCGACCTCTTCGCGCAGCGCCCCGATGCCGGACTCGGCCTGGTTGGCGCGGCGGCGGCCCTCGAAGGTGAACGGCCGGGTGACGACACCGATCGTCAAGGCGCCGAGGCTCTTGGCGATGCGGGCGACCACCGGCGCGCCGCCGGTGCCCGTGCCGCCGCCCTCGCCCGCGGTGACGAAGACCATGTCGGCCCCGCGCAGGGCCTCCTCGATCTCCTCCTCGTGGTCTTCGGCGGCCTTCTTGCCGACCTCGGGGTCGGCGCCGGCGCCGAGGCCGCGGGTGAGCTCGCGACCCACGTCGAGCTTGAGGTCGGCGTCGCTCATGAGCAGTGCCTGGGCGTCGGTGTTGATGGCGATGAACTCGACGCCCTTGAGACCGACCTCGATCATGCGGTTGATCGCGTTGACACCGCCCCCGCCGATGCCGACGACCTTGATGACGGCCAGGTAGTTCTGTGGTGCTGCCACGTCGGGGGCCTTCCTGAATATGACTGTTGACGACGTTGGTGTTGCTGGGTGATACGTCCGTGTGGTGCGGCCCCTCGGACCGGGACGACGTGTCTCGACCGATGGACCTCAACCTGAGGTGACGGCCCCGCTCCCCCAGTCATCTCGAAGGGGCCGGCCCGACGGATCACGAGGCGCGCGGCATCGCCGATCCTCTCCTCGCCCGTCATCCTACGCGACGGCCCGCGGGAATCCAGACAGGGTCGCGACGCCACGGCATGTCTCAATGTCAAGTTGAGGCGTGAACTCAGGCGCCGCCGACCGTCACCGGACGACCCGGTGCCGACACGTCGAGGCGCTCGATCCCGGGCAGGTCGACGAGCGCGTCAACGACCGCCGACTTCAACGCCTCCTCACCCCGGGCGCCCCACTGCACGGCCACCGCGCCGACGTCGAGCGAGACCGTGCCGTTGCGGGCGACGTCGATGCGTTGCAGCTGGGCTCGGCGTTGCGGGGACAGCGCAAGGACCGCCGATACGGCCGCGCGGCCGGCCTCCGCGAGGTCTCCGGAGAGTGTCGCCAGCGGGATCCCGGGGGGCGCCTCGGCGACCGTCTCGAACGCCAACCCGTCGCCGTCGAGAAGCTCTACGGCCGAGCCGCGACCGACCGTCGCGAGCACGGCAACCCTCGGCGTGACGGTGATCTGGAGAGCGTCGGGCCACGATCTCTCTACCGTGACGGTCGAGTAGCGATTGAGACCTTCGATCTCGCTGGTCAGTGTTCCAATATCAACTTGAACTAGAGGTTCATGCTGTGATCCGGCCACGGTATGGCGGATCTGCTCGACCCGAGCCGGCACCGAGGCGTCCGCGAGGACGGCCCCCGACGAGGGCGCCCGCGGGTCCACGACATGCACGCGCACGTGCTCGACTCGCGTCACGTCGGAGCCCCAGAGCAGCCAGCCGGCGGCGATCCCGCCGACGGCCACGACCGCGCCGAGCCGCAGCCCGAACCGCAACAACCGCTCGCGGTGCGCCTGCAGCACGGCGGTGCGGCGCGACACCGCGCCGACGACATCATCGATCAGGAGACGGGCACGCCGGCGCACCTGTCTCGTCCATCCCCCCCGCTCCCCCAGCGACATATCGATCACCCCTCAGTGCCCGGCGCTGCCGGGCCGTGTGTCGAGTCACTGCTGTGGCGGATCGGCCCCCAGCAGGTCCAGCACGGCCGGACCGACCTCGGTGACGTCCCCCGCACCGATGGTCAGCATGAGATCACCCGGCCGCAACAGCCCCGCGACGACGCGCGGGACCGAAGCCTTGTCGGGCACGTAGTACACCTGCGCGTCGCCCCCCGGCGACCGAAGATGCTCCACGACGAGCTCGCCGCTGACCCCCGGCAAGGGGTCTTCGCGCGCGGCGTAGATGTCGAGGATCACCGCGACGTCGGCCGGCGCCAGGCCAGCGGCCAGGGCCGGTGCGAAGTCGCGCGTGCGGGAGTACAGATGCGGCTGGAAGACGACGACGAGCCGGCCACCGGCAGGCACGAGGCGCCGCGCAGTCGAGACGACCGCGGCCACCTTGCCCGGGTTGTGGGCGTAGTCGTCGACGACGCGCACGCCTGCCGCCTCGCCCTTGAACTCGAAGCGCCGCCGCGTGCCGGAGTAGGCGGCCAGTCCGGCCAACACCGCGCCGGGCTCGGCGCCGACGCCGATCGTCGCCGCGAGATAGGCGGCCGCGGCGTTGCGGAGGTTGTGCTCGCCCGGCACGGCGAGGACGAGCTCGGCGTCGCCACCCAGCGGCCCGGTCAGCCGGGCGCGGCTCGCGTCCGCCGCGACCCGCAGATCCTCCAGATGCAGGTCCGCCTCGGGGTCGGTGCCGTAGGTGAGCACCCGCACGCCACGGGCGGCGGCTCGCTGCGCCAGCCGCGTCGAGCCGGCGTCGTCGCGGCAGGCCACGAGCAGCCCGCCGGGGCGGATCGACTCGGCGAACTGCAGGTAGGCGGCCTCGACCGCCTCGAAGGTGCCGTAGTAGTCGAGGTGATCGGGCTGGACGTTGGTGACGATCGCGGTGGTCGGTCGGTAGGCGAGGAACGACCCGTCGCTCTCGTCGGCCTCGATGACCATGACGTCGCCGCCGCCGAGCGCGGCGTTGGTGCCGGCGGCCGCGAGCTCGCCGCCGATGGCGAACGACGGGTCGAGTCCCGCCCCCTGCAGCGCCACGGTGAGCATCGACGTCGTCGTCGTCTTGCCGTTGGCCCCGGCGACGGCGATCGAGGTGCGCCCCGCGGCCACGGCGGCGAGCGCCTGGGAGCGGTGCAGCACGCGTAGCCCGGCGGCCCGCGCGGCCGCGAGCTCGACGTTGTCGTCGCGGATCGCCGAGGAGACGACGACCGTGTCGACGCCCGCCAGGTGCGCCGGGTCATGGCCCACCCACACGCGGGCGCCGGCGGCGCGCAGCGCCTCGAGCATCGCCGAGTCGCGGGCGTCGGCGCCGCTGACGTCGAGCCCCGCCTGCAGCAGCAACCGCGCGACCGCGGACATCCCGGCGCCGCCGATGGCGAGCACATGCACTCGCCCGAGGTCGCTCAGGGGCGGCAGCTGCGCGGTGTAGTCGTAGCGCGGGGTCACCTGCATCTCCCTGGAGGTCACGTGGTCTTCGCGCCCGCTGTGAAGGCCTCGCCGACGAGATCGGCCAGGCGCTCGTCGGCGTGTCGTTCACCGACGCCGGCCGCTGCGGCGGACATCGCAGCGAGCCGCTGTGGGTCGCCCAGCAACGGTCGCACGACCGCACGCACCCAGCCGGCGTCGACCTCGTCGTCGGCGGTCAGCAGTCCGCCCCCGGCGGCGACGACCCCGGCAGCATTGAGCCGCTGCTCGCCGTTGCCGATCGGCAGCGGCACGTAGAGCGCCGGCAGCCCGACCGCGGTGAGCTCGCACACCGTGTTGGCGCCCGAGCGGGCCACGACGAGATCGGCTGCGGCGTAGGCGAGCTCCATGCGCTCGGCGTAGGGCCGCACGACGTACCGGCCGGGCAGGGCGCCGACGGGGTCGAACTCCTTGCCGTGCCCGGACAGGTGCAGCACCTGCACCTCTGCGCCCGCGGCGGGGCCGGCCAGGTCGGCGGCCGCGGCGGCGAAGGCCTGATTGAGCCGCTGCGCCCCCAGCGAACCGCCGGTGACGAGCAGCGTCGTGCGCTCGGGATCGAGACCGAAGTGCTCGCGGGCGGCGCGACGCTGCGCGGGCCGGTCGAGACCCGCTACCTCGGCGCGCAGGGGCATGCCGACGACCCGGGCGTGCGGCAGCGGCGTGCCCTCGAACGTCGTCCCCACGTAGGGGGTCAGCCGCGCCCCCAACCGGTTGGCCAGCCCGGGGCGGGCGTTCTGCTCGTGGATGACGATCGGCACCCCGCGGCGCCGCGCCGCGAGGTAGGCCGGGGTGGCGACGTAGCCGCCGAAGCCCACGACGACCTGCGCGTCGAGGTCGCGGATGACGGCGTCGGCCGCGGCGACCGCGCCCCACAGCGCGCCTGGCAGGCCGAGCGCCTGGGTCGAGAGGCGGCGCGGGAAGACGACCTTGGGGATCGTCGCCAACGCGTAGCCCCGGTCGGGCACGAGCCGGGCCTCGAGCCCGGTCGCGGTGCCGAGCGCGACGATGCGCGTGGCGGTGTCGCGGCGGGTCAGGGCGTCGGCGAGCGCAAGCAGCGGCGAGACGTGCCCGGCCGACCCTCCCCCGGCGAGCAGCACCCGGGTGGGACCGCTCATCGCCGGCCCGCTCATCGCCGACCGCCCGCGAAGACCGACAGGCTGCGGCGCACGACGCGCGGGCGAGCCGCGAGCGCGCGCCGACACGCCGGCTCGTTGCGGGCGAAGGAGATGACCATGCCGAGCGCGGTGAGGGTCGTGACGAGCGCCGAGCCGCCGCTGGAGACCAGCGGCAGCGGCAGACCGATGACCGGCAGGATGCCGATGACCGAGCCGATGTTGATCATCGCCTGCGCGATGATCCACACCATGACGCCGGCCGTGGCCGCCCGCACGAACGGGTCCTGCGTGCGCAGCACGATCCGATAGCACGCGAGCGCGAGCAGCGCGAACAGCGCGAGCACGGTGAGGGTGCCGCCGATCCCGAGCTCCTCGCCGATGATCGCGAAGATGAAGTCGTTGTGCGGCTCGGGCAGCCACAGCCACTTCTCGCGGGAGGCGCCGAGCCCGAGGCCCGAGAGCCCCCCGTCCGCGAGCGCGAACCGGCCGTGCTGGCTCTGCCAGCACTGCTGCACGTCGTCGCAGGTGAGCCACGCGTTGAGCCGATGCATGCGGTTGCCGCTCAAGAGCACCATGCCCGCGATGCCGACCGCCGCGACGCCGCCCGCCAGGGCGAAGAGGCGCCCCGAGACCCCGCTGGCCCACATGAGCCCCGCGATGATGGCGAGCAGCACGAGCGCTGTGCCCAGGTCGTGGCCCAGCACGACGAGCCCGATGAGCACGCCTCCGGAGGGCACCAGCAGCGGCACGATCGCGTGGCGCCACTGCCGCAGCAGCTTGCGCTTGGTCGACAGCACCCCTGCCCCGTAGATGACGAGCGCGAGCTTGCCGAACTCCGAGGGCTGGAACTGGACCGGGCCGAGCCGCAGCCAGTTGCGGTTGCCGAGCACGCTGACGCCCAGCGGGGTGAAGACGAGCAACTGCAGGCACAGCGCGAGGACGAGCAGCGGCAGCCCGAGCCGGCGCCACGTCGCGACCGGCAGCCGGCTGGCGATGACGGCCCCGACGACGCCGATGATCGCGAATTGCGCCTGGCTGAGGAACACCGAGTAGCTCGACCCGCCGCGCCGCAGCGCCGAGACGCTCGAGGCCGAGAGCACCATGACGAGCCCGATGAGCAGCAGGGCCGCGACGACCGCCACGAGCAGGTAGTAGGTGCTCAGCGGCGACTCCAGCCGCGCCCACACCGGGTGCTGCTCCGGCGGCAGGCCGGCGACGGCGTCGTCGTCGCGACGCCGCCCTCCCTTCGGCGGGCGAAGGCCGGTCATGCTCACGGGCGCGGCTCCCTTCGGCTTCGGGTCGGTCGGATGGTCGGGTGGGGCGACGCGGACGTCACCCGCCGGGAGCGGCCGCGGCGAGCCCCGGTCACGTCACCGGGTGCTCGCCCAGATGCCGGCGCACGGCGTCGGCGAACGCGTCGCCGCGGGCGCCGTAGTCGGCGAACATGTCCATCGACGCCGCGGCGGGCGCCAGCAGGACCACGTCGCCGGGCTGGGCGTAGGAGGCCGCCGCCGCGACGACATGGTCCATCGCCTCAGTGTCGGTCTGCGACACGTCGTGCACGGGGACATCCGGGGCGTGTCGGGCCAACGCCTGCGCGATCTGCTCGCGGTCGCGGCCCATGAGGACGACCGCACGCAGCCGCTTCGCCGCCTTCGCGACGAGGTCGTCGACGGCGGCACCCTTGAGCAGCCCGCCGGCGATCCACACGACGTGCTCGTAGGCCGCCAGCGATGCCTGCGCCGCGTGCGGGTTGGTGGCCTTGGAGTCATCGACCCAGGTGATCTCGTCGCTCGTCGCGACGGGGGCGATGCGGTGCGGCTCGAAGACGTAGGTGCGCAGCCCCTCACGCACGGCGACGGGCGGGACGCCGTAGGCGCGCGCGAGGGCGGCGGCCGCCAGGGCGTTGGCGACGACGTGCGGGGCCGGGGCGACGCCGCCGCGGGCCAGGTCGGCGAGGGTGCCGAGCTCGGCCGCGCTCGTGCGGCGCTCCGGCACGAACGCTCGGTCCGCGAGCACGTCGTCGACGAGGCCGACCATCGAGACGGCCGGCGTGCCCAGCGTGAACGCCACGGCGCGGCAACCCTCGACGACCTCGGCGTCGACGACGAGCTGCTCGGTCGCCGGGTCCTGCTCGTTGTAGACGCAGGCAACGACCGTGTTGGTATAGACCTTGCCCTTGGCGCGGCGGTATTCCTCGAAGGAGCCGTGCCAGTCGACGTGATCCGGCGCGACGTTGAGGCACACCGACGCCAGCGGCGACAGCGAGTGCTGCCAGTGCAGCTGGAAGCTGCTGAGCTCGACGGCGATGACGTCGTACGGCTCCGGGTGCAGCACGGCCTCGAGGATCGGGGTGCCGACGTTGCCGGCCGCGGCGGCCCGCAGCCCGGCGCAGCGCAGCATCGTGGCGAGCATCGTCACGGTCGTCGTCTTGCCGTTGGTGCCCGTGATCGTCAGCCACGGCGCCGGGTCGTGCTGCGGGCGCATGCGCCACGCGAGCTCGACCTCGCCCCACACGGGGATGCCGGCCGCCTGCGCGGCGACGAGCAGCGTGTTGTCGGGGCGCCAGCCCGGCGAGGTGACGACGAGGTCGATGCCGTCGAGCACCCCGTCCGGCTGGGCCACGGCAGCGGCTCCGTCGGCGCCGAGCACGAGCCGCGCGTCGAGGATCCGCAGGATCTCGGCCCGCTCCTGCAGGGCCTGGCCGTGCCCGGCGTCGACGACGACCACGTGCGCCCCGCGCTCGAGCAGCGCGTCGGCGGCGGCGAAGCCGCTGACGCCGAGTCCGGTCACGAGCACCCGCAGCCCAGCCCAGGCCGCGTCCCGATGGGTGAGCTCAGAGAGCCTGGCCAGGTCCGCCGACCCGCTCATACGGCTCCCCCGACCATCCACTCGGCATAGAAGATGCCGAGCCCGAAGCCGACACACAGCCCCGCGACGATCCAGAACCGGATGACGATCGTCACCTCGTTCCACCCGACGAGCTCGAAGTGGTGCTGCAGCGGCGCCATCCGGAACACGCGTTTGTGGGTGAGCTTGAACGACGCGACCTGGATGATGACCGACAGCGTGATCGCCACGAAGAGACCACCGAGGATGACGACGAGCAGCTCGGTGCGGGTGACGATGGCGAGCCCGGCGATGGCCCCGCCGAGGGCCAGCGAGCCGGTGTCGCCCATGAAGATCTTGGCGGGCGAGGCGTTCCACCACAGGAAGCCGATGCAGCTGCCCATGAGCGCCGCCGCGAGGATCGCGACGTCGTGGGCGTGCGGGGTGGAGTAGCACTTCAGCGACGTCGTCACGGGGTGGCAGTTCTGGTTGAACTGCCAGATGCCGATGAGCACGTAGGCGGCCGCGACGAGCACGCTCGCGCCGGTCGCCAGGCCGTCGAGGCCGTCGGTGAGGTTCACCCCGTTGCTCGTGCCGGCGATCATGAGGTTGATCCACACGACGAAGGCGAAGAGACCCGCGATCGGGCCGAGGGCCATGAGGTCGAGCGGGGTCTCGCGCACGAAGGAGATCGCCGTCGAGCCGGGGGTGATCCCGTCGGAGTTCGGGAACTGCAGCACGAGCAGCGCGAAGATCGTGCCCACGAGCAGCTGCCCGGTGAGCTTCTGCCAGGAGCGCAGGCCGAGGCTGCGGGCCTTGCTGATCTTGATGTAGTCGTCGAGCCAGCCGACGAGCCCGAGGCCGCACATGAGGAAGAGCACGAGCAGCGCGCTGGGCGACAGCGGTGTGATCGTCACGAGGTGGGCGAGCAGGTAGCCGACGACCGTGGCGCCGATGATGACCGCCCCACCCATCGTCGGGGTGCCGCGCTTCGTGTGGTGCGTCGTCGGGCCGTCGTCGCGGATGAACTGGCCGTAGCCGCGCTTGACGAGGAAGCGGATGTAGAGGGGGGTGCCGAAGAGGGCCACGACCAGGGCGACCGCGTTGGCGACGAGCACGGACCTCATGCGTCCACCTCCGAGTTCACCGTGCTGAGTCGGTCTCCGAGCACCCGTAGCCCGCTGTCCCGGCTCGACTTGAGCAATACCACGTCACCCTCGCGCAGTTCGGCGTCCAACACCTCGAACGCGGCCTGGTTGTCGTGCACCCATCGTGCTCGCGTGCGAGCGTACGCGGGGTCTTGTCCGCCCGCCTGACCGGCCGCTGCGTCGGCGATCGGCCGCGCGAGGTCGCCGACGGCGAGCACCTCGTCGACGCCGAGCGCCCGCGCCAGCTCGCCCATCCGGGCGTGCGCCTGCGGCCCGCCCGGACCCAGCTCGAGCATGCCGCCGAGCACGGCCCAGGTGCGGCTGCCGCCGATGTGGGCGAGCGTGTGCAGCGCCGCCGACATCGACTCGGGGTTGGCGTTGTAGGCGTCGTTGAGGATCGTCACCCCGTCCCGCCGCTCGTGGCGCTCCATGCGCCAGCGGCTCGCGGGCCGCGCGGCGCTCAGCGCCGCACCGATCCCGGCGGCGCTCATGCCCGCCTCCGCGGCCACGGCCGCGACCGCCAGGGCGTTGTCGACCTGGTGCTCACCGAGGAGCTGCAGGTGCACGGGCACCCGCTCCCCGGCCAGGCTCAGCGTGAACGCAGGGGCGCCGCCGGCGTCGAGGGCGACGTCGAGGGCGCGCACGTCGGCGCCCGGCCCGCGGCCGGTGCGCACGACGCGCGCCCCGGGCGCGACGGGCATGGTCGTGACGAGGTCGTCGTCCGCGTTGAGCACGGCGAGGCCGCCCGCGGGCAGTGACTCGACGAGCTCGGCCTTGGCGCGGGCGATGACCTCGCGCGACCCGAACTCCCCGACGTGGGCCGAGCCGACGTTGAGCACGACGCCGACGCGGGGGTGGGTCATGTCGGTGAGGTAGCGGATGTGACCGACCCCGCGGGCCCCCATCTCGAGCACGAGGAAGCGCGTGTCGGGCTCGGCCCGGCAGACCGTCAGCGGCACACCGACCTCGGAATTGAGCGAGCCGACGTTGGCGACGGTCGGGGCGTGCTCGGCGAGCACCGCCGCGAGCAGGTCCTTGGTCGTCGTCTTGCCCGAGCTGCCGGTGATGCCGACGACGACGAGCCCGTCGATCGACTCGACGACGTGCGTGGCCAGCGCCGCGAACGCCTCCTGCACGTCGTCGACGAGCACGTAGGGCAGCCCCTCGACCGGCTGGGTGACGAGAGCCGCCACGGCGCCGGCGTCCGCGGCCTGCGGCACGAAGCGGTGGCCGTCGGCGTGCTCGCCGATGCGGGCGACATACAGGCCGCCCGGGCCCGCCTCGCGGGAGTCGGTGACGACCGGACCGTCGACGAGCACGTCCTGGGGCGGCTCGCCCGACGCTCCGGCCGGGCCGCCGACGCGCCCGCCGGTCACCCGCGCGAGCTGCGCCAGCCGCAGCGGGATCACGACCGCACCTGCCGGTCGCTCTCGGCGCGCACCTGCGCCCACGCCGCCGTCAGCGCGTCCGCGTCGTCGAAGGGCGTCACCACATCCCCGATCGTCTGTCCCGTTTCGTGTCCCTTGCCGAGCACCGCGACCACCCCGGCCCTGCCGGGGCCGCCCGCCATGGTCTGCTCCGCGCCCGCCGCCAGCCGCAGCGCGAGCCGGATGCCCGCCGCCCGGCCCTCGACGTCGTGCACCTGCGCGACTCCGCCGCCGTCGCCCTCCTCGGCGTCGGCGCGCCGCTGCCGAGCACCCCCGGCCACGGCCGCCCGGATCTGCGCCGGGTCCTCGTGTCGCGGGTTGTCGTCGGTGACGACGACGGCGTCGGCGCACCGCGCCGCGGCGGCGCCCATCGCGGGTCGCTTGCCCGGGTCACGGTCACCGCCGGCGCCGAGCACGGCGACGAGCGGGCCGCTCGTCGTCGGCCGCAACGCCGAGAGCGTGGCCGCCACCGCCTCGGGCGTGTGCGCGAAGTCGACGTAGGCGTCCGGCGGCGCCAGCGTGCCGGCCCGCCCCTGCAGCACGACCCGTTGCATGCGGCCCGGCACCTGGGCGGCGACGTCGAACGCGGCCGCGATCTCCTCGTCGGTGCGCCCCGGCAGCTCCCCGGCGTGGGCGAGCTCGAGCAGGGCGACCGCGGCCAACGCCGTGTTCGTCGCGTTGTGCGCGCCGGGCAGGCCGAGCCGCAGCCGCAGACACCGACCGTCGCGGTGGCGCAGCAGCACCGGGTCGCCCGCGGCGTGGCCGTCGCCCGCGGCGGGCTGGGCACCTGCTCCGGGATGCTCGATGATCCAGTCCGCGTCGGGCACCCCCTGGTCGCCGGCCACCGCGTTGGCGACCGTCGTCGTCGGGATCGCGGCCTGCCCGGCGAGCCGCACGCCCCAGCGGTCGTCGACACACACGACGGCCCGGGCCGCGTGGGCGGGGGTGAACAGCTGCGCCTTGGCCGCGAAGTAGTCCTCCATCGAGCCGTGGAAGTCGAGGTGGTCCTGCGAGAGATTCGTGAAGATCGCCACGTCATAACGCACGCCGCTGACCCGGTGCAGGGCGAGGGCGTGACTCGAGACCTCCATGCAGCAGGCGCGGATGCCGCGCTCGCGCATGAGCGCCAGCAGGCCGTGCAGGTCGCTCGCCTCCGGGGTGGTGCGCACGCTGCGCAGCCGCTCGTCGCCGATGCGGGTCTCGATGGTGCCGATGAGCCCGGTCGTCTCGCCGAGCTGTCGCAGCGCGCTCTCGAGCAGGTAGGCGGTCGTCGTCTTGCCGTTGGTGCCCGTGATCCCGAGCATGAGCAGGTCGTCGGCCGGCCGGTCGTAGACGACCGCGGCGACGTCCCCGAGCAGGGCCCGCGGGTCGGCGGCGAGGAGGATCGGCAGCTCGACCCCGGCGGCGCGGGCGAGCTGCTCCCCCGCGGCGTCGGTGAGCAGCGCAACGGCGCCCGAGGCCGCGGCCTGGGCGGCGAACTGCCCGCCGTGCACGTGGGCGCCCGGCAGCGCGGCGTAGAGGTCGCCGGGGCGCACGGCGCGGCTGTCGAGCGTCACGCCGCGCACGCTGGGACAGTCGGCGGGCTCCGCGCGGCCGGCGGCATCGACGTCCGCGTCGCCGGGGGTGGAGGTGGCGGTGGGAGTGGCGGTGGCCGCGGGGGTGGTGGTGCCGGCGCGCAGGGTCACCCCGGGCACGGCGTCGGCGAGTCGCGCGAGACCGATGTCGCGGGGGCGTGCGGGGCGGGGGCTGGCGTTCACTGACGGCACGCTATCGCGCGGTGCCGTCCGAGGTGGGCTCACCCGCGCCGCTGGTTGCACCGCCCCCGCCGGCCGACCCGGTCGTCTCGCCGGCGGTGGCGGGCGCCGTGGCACGGGCGGACGCGCGGGGGCGCTGCGAGGTGCCGTCGGAGCCGTCCGACGAGCCGTTCGTCGAGCGGTTCGCCGTCGCATCGCCGGAGGCACGGGCCTCGCCCGCGGACTCGGTCTGCGAGTCGGACTCCGAGCGGGCGGACGGCTCCGGGGTCGTCACGGCCACGCGCGGCGCGGTCGGCGAGCCGGCCCCGACCCGCATGGGCCCGCTCGGCGGGATGACGCTCGGATCGACCTTCTCGATGTCGCTGCTCGTCCGCTCGCCGACCTGCAGCGGGAACGGGGTGCGCTGCACGCCGGTGGGGGGCACCCCGTACTTCTGCAGCGCATAGGACATGACCTGCTGGAAGACCGGGCCGGCGGTCGCGCCGCCGTAGTAGCCCTTCTTCGGGTTCTGCAGGATGACCGCGACGACGAGCTCGGGCTTGTCAGCCGGCGCGAAGCCCACGAACGAGGCCGTGTAGCCGCTGTAGCCGCCGACCTTGGGGTCGTAGCGCTGCGCGGTGCCGGTCTTGCCTGCGACGGGAATGCCGGCGATCGCGGCCTGCTGGGCGGTGCCGCTCGCGCCGACGACCGACTCGAGCATGACCGACAGGTCGGTGGCCGTCTTCTCCGAGACCACGCGCGTGCCCTGCGGCAGGGCCTGGGGCTTGACGGAGCCGTCGGCACCGGTGATCGACTCGACGACGGTCGGCGGGATCCGCACACCGCCGTTGGCGATGGTCTGGAAGACCCCGGCGTCCTGGATGGCGGTGGTCGAGATGCCCTGACCGAACATGACCGTGTAGCGCTGCGAGGCATCCCACTCGTCCGCCGGCTTCAGCAGTCCGGCCGACTCGCCGGGGAACCCCACGCCGGAGCGCTGGCCGAGGCCGAACGCGCGGAAGTACTTCTCCAGCGTCGCCGGGTCGACCTTCTCGCCGGCGAGCAGCGTGCCGATGTTGCTCGACTGCGCGAGGATGCCCGCCGTCGTCAGGGAGAGGGTCTTGTGGTCGTGGGAGTCCCGGAACTGCCGGTCGGCTCGCTCGAGCCGGTTGGGCACGGTGAACCCGGTCGTCGGCGTGACGACCCCGGTGTCGAGGGCCGCCCCGAGCGACATGACCTTCGCGGTCGACCCGGGCTCGAAGACCTGCTGGAACGGTAGGGAGCTGTATTCGGTGCCCTTGTCGCTGCGGGTCACGGGGTCGAAGCTCGGATATTGCGTCACCGCCCGCAGCCTGCCCTTGACGTCCATGACGACGACCGTGCCCGACTCGGCCTCCGTGGTCTTCACGCGATCGGCGATGGCGTTGTAGGCATACCAGGACAGGTCGTTGTCGAGCGACAGGTGCAGGTTCTCGCCCGGCTCCGGCGGCTTGATCTCGCTGTAGCCCATGGGGATGACGCGGTTGTCGGCCGAGTACTCCTGCAGCGTGCTGCCGGGGATGCCGTGCAGCTGCTCGTTGTAGAGCAGCTCCAGGCCGGCTCCCGAGCCGTTCTTGGCCTCCCCGTCGAACCCGACCCAGCCGAGCACGGGCGCGAGCGGGGAACCCGCGGGGTAGGTGCGGGTCGAGGCCAGCTCGCTCGCGATGCCGGGGATGCGCAGCGCCTCGATGCGGCGCCACAGGGCCGGCTCCTTGGAGCGGGCCAGGCGCACCCACCGGGCGTCGCCGGTGAGCTGCTCCTGCAGGCTCGCCTCGGGGATGTCGAGCAGGGGGCTCAGCGCCTTCGCGGCCCCCGCCACCCCGACGGTCGTGAGCGTGCCGGTCTGGGGGTCACGCACCTGGTATTCGCGCACCGCGACCTGGTCGGCGACGATGTCGCGGCGTTCCAGGCTGCCGGCGAGCACGACCCCGTCGCGGTCGACCATCTCGCCGCGGGGGGCCGGCACCTGCTTCGGGCCGCCCATCATGCGTAGGTCACGGGCCTGTTCGGCGACCTCGGCCGCGTCGATGCCCTGCAGGCGCACGAGCTGGGCGCCGAAGAGCGTGAAGACGAACAGCACGATGAGGAACATCGAGCGGACCCGACGCCGCGGATTGGCCAGGCCGGCACCGCCGCCCGGGCGGCCGGAGCTCGCCGGGCGACGCGGCGGGCCGGACCGGCGCGGCGGCGCCGATCGAGCCTGCTGCGGCGCCCGGGGGCTGCGGGGCCGGTCCGGGGAAGTCCGATCCGGGGAGGTCCGACCCGGGGAGGTCCGACCCGGCGTGGTCCGATGGGAGGTGGTCCGATTCGAGGAGGTCACTGGGCCGCGCCGTCCGTCGGGGCGCTTCGCTGGGTGATGGACGCGCCGGACGACGCGCCGGCCGAGGCCCTCGTGCCCTCCGGCGCCCTCGTGCCCTCCGACGGCTTCGTGCCCTCCGACGGCTTCGTGCCCTCCGACGGCTTCGTGCGCTCGGACGGCTTCGTGCCCTCCGATGGCTTCGTGGAGGCAGAGGGCTTCGTGGAGGCGGAAGGCTTCGTGGTGTCCGAGGACGCCGTGCCCGCCGATGACGTCGCTGCGGCCGATCGCGACGGGTCACCCGCGCCGGGCGTCGCCGCTCGCTTGGTCTCCTTCGCCGCGCCGGAGGCGGCGGTGTCGTCGGACGGCGCGGAGGCGGCGGCCTGCGGCACACCGAGCACCTGACCGTCGGGCAGGCGCAGGAAGGCCGGCGACGAGCCGGGCACGAGCCCCAGCTCGGTCGCGCGCTGCGCGAGGACCCCCGGCGCGGAGACCGCGGCGAGCTGCTCGCCGAGCGCCTCCTGCTGCTCGGACAGGATCGTCGACTGGCGCTGCAGGTCGTGCAGCGCGTAGGAGCCGCGGGCCAGCGCCATGTTGAGGAAGAGCACCGCGAGCAGCCCGGCGGCGAGCACCGTCGAGCACAGCACGATGAAGGGCATCCGCCGCGCGGGGCGCGGCGCCGCCGAGACGACGCGCAGGTGCGACCGGTTCGCGGCGCGCGCGGGAGCCGAGGGTCGCCGGTTCGAGCGGCCGCTCGCGGGGATCGCCGCGGCGTCGCTGCGGGCCAGCGCCGGCATCTGGCTCATCGGGGGTGTCCCTTCCGTCCTCCGTCCGGGCGGGCGGTGGCCCGCCGGTCCGTCGAGGTCTGTCGTGTGGCTGTCTGTCGGGTGGTGGTCTGTCGGGTGGTGGTCTGTCGGGAGGCTCGGTGGTGTGCTGTCGTGCCGGCTGATCGGCGGGCCGGCGTGCCGGCCCGGTCGGTGTCGATGCGGGCGGTGATGGCGCCCGGCGGCCCCGCGCGCACCCGCTCGGCCACGCGCAGCCGAGCCGACGCCGCGCGCGGATTGGCCTGCACCTCGGCCGCGCTCGGCACCTCCCCCCCACGACCGAGCAACCGCAGGTAGGCGGCGTGCTCCGCCAGCTCGACAGGCAGACCGGGTGGGGCGCTGCTGCGGCCGGCGGCCGCGAGAACCCTCTTGACCATCCTGTCCTCTAGGGAGTGGTAACTCAGGACAGCGACACGCCCCCCGACGGCAAGAGAATCCAGCGCCGGCCCCAGCGCCGCCGCGAGGGCGTCGAGCTCGCCGTTGACCTCGATGCGCAGCGCCTGGAAGGTCCGCTTGGCGGGGTGCCCGCCGCTGCGCTGCGAGGCCGCCGGTACGACGCGTCGCAGCAGGTCGACGAGCCGCGCGGAATCGACGAAAGGCTCCCGCTCCCGCTCCCGCGCGATCGCCCCGGCGATCTTGCGCGCGAAACGCTCCTCGCCGTAGTCGTGCAGCACCCGCGCGAGGTCGGCGGCCGGATAGGTGTTGAGCACGTCGGCCGCGGTCGGTCCCTGCGTGGGGTCCATGCGCATGTCCAGCGGCGAGTCGTGGGCGTAGGCGAACCCGCGGTCGGTCTCGTCGAGCTGCAGCGAGGAGACGCCGAGGTCGAGCAGCACCGCCTGGGCCGCGGGCACCCCGAGATCGGCCAGCACGTCGCCGATCTCGTCGTAGACGGCCCGCACGGGCCGGAAGCGCGCCCCGAACGGCGCGAGGCGCTCGGACGCCAGCGCGATGGCCTCCGGGTCGCGGTCGATGCCGATGGCGACCGCGTCAGGGCAGGCCCGCAACACGGCCTGCGTGTGGCCGCCCATGCCGAGCGTGCCGTCGACGAAGACGGGCCCCGGCGGCAGCGGCGCGGCAGCGTCGCCGCGGTCGCCGACGCGGGTGGCACCGGTCGTCGGCGTCGGGGCTTGCAGCGCGGGGGCGAGCACCTCGACGACGCGGTCGAGCATGACCGGCACGTGCCGGTCATGCGCTCCGGTGCGCTCCGTCATGCGGCTCACCCCCTCTGCGGTGGCCCCGGCCGGGCGGCGAGGGTCCTGCGCCTCTGGCCCCCGCCGCTTGTCCTGTGTCGCCCGGAGCCGGGAAGTGCTCCGGGAGGATCGTCTGCTCCGGGACCGGGGAAGTGCCCCGGAGCGGTCAAGCGGCTGGAGGACCACAAGGCAGGTGGCCTCGCGACGTGCGGTTGGGACGGGATCGAACTGGTCGGATGGGTTCGTCGGTCCGGCTAGGCAAGGCGGGGCGCGCCGGCGTCACAGGAGGCCCGGGATGACCTCCTCGGCCTGGTCGGCGAACGCCTGCTCGGTGCCCGCGAGGTAGGTGTCCCAGGCCGCGCTGTCCCACAGCTCGAGCCGGGAGCCCGCGCCGATGACCGTGCACTCGCGGCCCAGCCCGGCGTAGTCGCGCAGGGTCGCCGGGATCGTCACGCGCCCCTGCTTGTCGGGGATCTCGTCGGAGGCCCCGGAGAGGAAGACGCGCAGGTAGTCCCGCACGGATTTGCTCGTCACGGGCGCCGCGCGCAGGTCCTCGGCGACTCGCATGAACTCCTCCATGGGAAAGACGTAGAGACAACGCTCCTGACCGCGGGTGACGACGAGCCCGGAGGCCAGTCGGTCGCGGAACTTCGCCGGAAGGATGAGGCGCCCCTTGTCGTCCAGACGCGGGTGGTGGGTGCCGAGGAACACGAGTGGCACCTCCTCCCCTACGCGTCGTGGTGGCCACGGGTGATCACTCCCGGCCCCTCCGATCTCCTCCACTTTACGCCACAATCCCCCACGGTCAATCCTCCCGGCGCGCCCCCGGCGTCGCGATGGATACAAAGACGCAGGCCAGAGGCGGTGGGGCGAGGTGGAGGGGTCCGGGCCACCGCGGCCCGGCTCGGCGCGCTCTGCCGGCGCTCGGGCTCCGACCGACCAGCGGTCCAAACCCTTTGACCTGCGGCTTTGCCGGAACGCCTCGACCCCTGCGGGTGATCCCCAGCGTTGGCAGCGATGATTGGGGAGGGAAGTGGAGGGTCGCCGCCCGGGCGCCCGCCGAACACGTCAAGGGAGCCGCACGTGCAGCCAGCCCCAGACCGGATGGACCTCTCGGACGCGCAGGTGTCGCCCGAGGCCGCGGCAGGCGCCGACGCCTCGGCCGATCCGCGCGGGCTGCCCGCACACGTCGAGACCCCCGACGGGCCCCGGCGCTCCGGCGACGACGAGCAACACCCGGCGAGGGCCGACGCAGACGAGGTGGCCTGGGTCGCCGAGCTCGGCGAGCGCCTCTCCGCGACGATCCGCACGGTGCTCGAGGGCAAGGAGGACGTCGTCGAGCGGGCCCTGACCGTGCTGCTCGCGGGGGGCCACCTCCTCCTGGAGGACGTGCCGGGGGTCGGCAAGACGACGCTGGCCAAGACCCTGGCGCGGGCCGTGGACAGCCGCATGCGGCGCATCCAGTTCACGCCCGACCTGCTGCCCAGCGACATCACCGGCATCAACATCTTCGACACCGCGCAGCGCCGCTTCGAGTTCCGCCCCGGGGCGATCTTCGCCAACATCGTCGTCTGCGACGAGATCAACCGCGCCTCGCCCAAGACGCAGTCCGCGGTGCTCGAGGCGATGGAGGAGGCGCAGGTCAGCGTCGACGGCCACACCTACCCGCTGGACCCACCTTTCCTCGTCATCGCCACCCAGAACCCGCTGGAGATGGAGGGCACCTATCCCCTCCCCGAGGCGCAGCGCGACCGCTTCATGGCGCGCATCTCGATGGGCTACCCGCACGCGGAGGCCGAGCTCGCGATGCTGGGCAGCCACGCGGCCCACGACCCCCTCGACGACGTCGTGCCCGTGACCACGGGAGCGCAGATCTGCGCGGCGCAGGCGATCGTGCGCCGCGTCTACGCCGCCCAGGCCCTCAAGCAGTATGTCGTCGCCCTCGTCCGCGCGACCCGCTCGACGCCGGCGCTGCGCCTCGGCGCCTCGCCGCGGGCCTCGCTCCACCTGCTCCGGGCCGCGACCGCCCGCGCGGCCCTCACCGGGCGCGACTACGTGCTGCCGGAGGACGTGCGGGCGCTGGCCGTGCCGGTGCTCGAACACCG
The DNA here is from genome assembly GCA_039812485.1 of Kineosphaera sp. Classification (GTDB taxonomy): domain Bacteria; phylum Actinomycetota; class Actinomycetes; order Actinomycetales; family Dermatophilaceae; genus Kineosphaera. Next base: position 2,310 of record JBDIAP010000023.1, on the reverse strand, counting down.
GGTGCTGCTCTCCGGCGAGAGCCGGCTGGCGCGCGTCAGCATCCCCGAGGTGCTGACCGACGTGCTCGACAGCGTGCCGGTGCCCGGTCGCCCGGCGGAGCACTCCGGCCGGGCGCCCGGCGGCACCCGAGGCTCGGCGTCGCGATGAGCGCGACGACGACGACGAAGAACACCACGACGACGAGCACGACGGCGATGAACAGCACCACGATCAACAGCACGAGGACGAGGCGCGCGGGAGGCGAGGACGGGCCGATGGCCGGGATGGTCGACGGCGAGCGCGCCCGTCGGCGCGGGCGCCCGTGGGGGCGCGCGGGACGAGGCGAGTCGGGCCGCCGGGGCGGGCTCACCGACCGCGGGCGAGCCCTGCTGGCCGCGGGCGTCACGCTCACGGCCTCGGGCATGGCACTGGGATTCGTCGACCTCACCCGCGTCGGGCTGCTCGCCGTCGCCCTGCCGCTCCTGACACTCATCGCCTACCAGGCTGCTCGACCTCGACTTGACGTCGAGAGAAGGATCGAACCTGCGACCGTCACCGTCGGCGACAGCTCCAGGGTTGTGCTGCAGCTGGCCAACCGGTCGGGCTACCCGACGTTGACCTGCCTGGCCCAGGACGAGCTGTCCCCCGGGCTGGTCGGCGCCGCACGGATGCTCGTGCCCGGCATCGGGCGGCGCTCCGGGCGCGCGGTCGCCTACGACGTGCGGGCGCTGCGTCGCGGCAGGCACCAGGTCGGTCCGCTCGCGCTGCACGCCCAGGACCCCTTGGGTCTGACGAGTTCCCTGGCGCCGCTTCCCGGCACCGCCGAACTCGTGGCGCTGCCGATCGTCCACCCGCTGCACCGCGGGGCCGAGGCCCTGGGCGGGTCGGGCAGCAGCGGCGCCGACACGCTCGCGCCGGGCGCGTCGGGCATCGACGACACGTCGCTGCGCGAATACCAGGTCGGCGACGATCTGCGGCGTATCCACTGGCCGGTGACGGCCCACCGGGGCGAGCTCACCGTGCGACACGACGGCCGGGCGCCCGTGCGGCAGGCCACGCTGTGCCTCGACCCGGCCCTGCCCCAGCTCGGCGCGCACCCGTCGGCCGCCCTCGACTGGGCGGTCGAGGCCCTCGCCTCGATCGCCACCCACCTGAGTACGCAGGGCTTCGCACTCACCGTGACGACACCCGCGACGGTCGCGGCCGGGCACGGCACCCAGGAGCTCGACCTCGATGAGACGTTGAGGTCGCTGGCGCTCGTCGAGCCGCACGACGCCCGGCTGCTGGACCCCGGCCGACGCCCGCACCGGGGCCGCGCACTGGGCAGCGCAGCGACCGAGTCGCCGCTGGTCACAGCGCTGCGCGACGCGAGCTCCGGCAGCGGCCTGACCGTGCTCGCGGTCGGGGCGCACGACCCCGACAACGCCCGCGCCCTGCTCGGCACGCTGCCGGCCGGCACTGCCGGCATCGCGCTGCTGCTCGACCCGTCGGGATTCGCGGGGCACCCGGCCCGCGCCCGCAGCGCGGCGTTGCACGACCTCGACGCGTTCGCGGCGTCCGGCGGCTGGCGAGTGCGTGTCGTCGCGGCTCCGGAGCCGATCGCCCACGTGTGGGACGCCGTGGCCGGAGGCGTGCGATGAGCCGGCGAGCCCCCCGACACCCGGGGCGGCGTGATGTCGTGCGGAATGCCGTCACCGGGGGCGAGCGATGAGTCGCCTCCTCGGCTCGGTGCTCGTCGCCGCCGCGATCGGGTGCTCCGCGCAGCCCGTGCGGGCGCTCTTCGACGGCACGACCTGGCTGCCCCGTCTCGCGATCGTGCTCGCCGTCGTGGCCGTCACCGGGGCGATCTCGCGCACCCGGCTGACCCCACCGCGCGTGGTCGGCGCCCAGGCGATCGCCTACCTCGCGGTGCTCGTCGCGCTCTTCCACGCCGACACCCTCGCGCTCGGGGTGCTGCCGACCCCGAGCACGGTGGCGCACTGGAACGCGCTGCTCGTCGACGCGGGTGAGACCCTGCGCGAGCACGCCGCGCCGGCGCCGGCCACGCCGGGCGTGACGTTCCTGCTCACCGGCGCCATCGGCGCCATCGCGCTCGCCGCCGACGCGCTCGCGGTGACGCTGCGCCGGCCGGCGCTGGCGGGGCTGCCGATCCTCGCCCCCTTCCTCGTGGCGGTCGCCAACGGGGACGGCGGGCTGCACCCCGGCTACTTCGTGAGCACCGCCGCGTGCTGGTTGGCCCTGCTGGCGCTGCACGACCGCGAACGCGTGCTCGCGTGGGCCGCGCCCGCGGGAGCCGCCGCACCGCACGGTCGCGCCGGCCCGGCGCACGC
>JBDIAP010000022.1:0-36208 GCA_039812485.1 Kineosphaera sp. | reverse complement strand
CTCGCGGCCCGCGTCGGTGAGACAGAGCTGACGGGCGCGGCGGTCGGCGGGGTCGGGCGTGCGCGTCACCAGGCCGGCACGCTCGAGCTGGGTGGCGAGCGCGGTGAGATGAGAGGGCTCATAGGCCGTCGCCTCGGCTGCCTGGTGCATGCGCATCGGCACCGCCAGGCTGAGCACGAGCCGCGCCTGGGGGCCGCTGAGCCCCACGTCGAGCGCCACCGTCTCGACGTGACGACGCAACTCCATGCCCAGCCGCAGCAGGCCGTCGAGGGCGTCGAGGCGCGCCGCCTCCGCATTCGACTGGATGGGTGTCTCCGCGTTCGACTGGATCGGTGCCTCCGCGCCCGACTGGGTGCGTGACGCAGCACCCGACCGGGTGCCGGCCAGCACTGCGCTGTCCTGGCTGGTCGCCATCGCCTGACTCGTCCTCTCAGTAGTTCACTCAGTACAGGAATAACTTCATGGAGTGAACCGTTGGGCCGACTGTTCTCTTCCGCAGACGCATCCGGATCTGCGGTCCGCACGACCACGGAGATACCTCGTGACCATCTTCACCATCATCCTCTCGGCGCTGCTCATGCTCGCCTTCCTCGGCGCCGGCATCGGCAAGCTGCGCCGCGCGCAGCCGGTCACCGGCACCCTCGAGGACCTTGGCGTCACGCCCGGCCTGCAGCTGACCATCGGCGTGCTCGAGGTGCTCGGCGCGGTCGGCGTCCTCATCGGCCTGTGGCTGCAGCCGCTCGGCATCGCCGCCGCCGTCGGGCTCGTGCTCATGATGCTCGGCGCCCTCCTCTTCCACCTCAAGGCCCACGACACCGCAAAGAACAGCATGGGCTCCGTCGTCCTGCTGGCCGCCAGCGGCGCCGTCCTGGCCCTCCAGCTCGCCACCGCCTGATCCGAGGTCCCGATGTTCCGTTCCATTCCCTACAAGTGGCTCGTGGCCACGGCGTTCGTGCTGGCGCTGTTCATGGAGATCCTCGACATGACGGTGCTCAACACGGCGCTGCCGATCCTCGGTGAGCACTTCGATGCGCCCACCTCGACGCTCCAGTGGCTCGTCACCGGCTACCTCGTGAGCCTCGCGGTCTTCATCCCGGTCTCCGGCTGGGTGGCCGACCGCTTCGGTGACAAGAACACGTTCGTGCTGGCTCTCGTCATCTACACCGCGGCCTCCCTGTGGGCGGGCTTCGCGGGGTCGGTGACCGAGCTGCTCATCGCCCGCGTCACCCAGGGCGTCGGCGGAGGCCTGTTGACCCCGGTCGGCACGGCCATGCTGTTCCGGGCCTTCCCGCCGCACGAGCGGGCGCGCGCCTCGGCGATCCTGGCCATCCCGACCACCCTCGCGCCCGCCCTCGGGCCGGTGCTGGGCGGATGGCTCGCCGACAACATCTCGTGGCGCTGGGTCTTCCTGCTCAAGGTGCCGATCGGGGTCTTCGCCCTCGTCTTCAGCGTCCTGGCGCTGCGTGCCGGTGAAAAGACGGCCCGCGAACGGCTCGACGTGCTCGGCTTCCTCACCGGTGGCGCCGGCCTGGCGACGCTGCTCGTCGGCCTCGAGCGCGGGGCTCGCGAGGGCTGGTCGGACCGACCGACCCTGGCCCTCGTCGGCGCCGGCCTGCTCCTCGTGGCGGCCTTCGTCGTCACCGAGCGCCGCGTGCGGCACCCGATGATCGACCTCGCACTGCTCGGCAACCGCATGTTCCGGCTCGGCAACCTGCTCCTCATGCCGGCCGCGGGCGCCACGATGGGCGCACTCTTCGTCGTGCCGCTCATGGTGCAGGGCTCGATGGGGCTGTCGGCGACCGAGTCGGGGCTGCTGACCATGTGGCAGGCCTTCGGCATGCTCCTCCTGCTGCCGTTCACCAACCGGGTGTTCCAGCGCGTCGGACCGCGGCGGATGCTCGCCGGCGGTTTCACGGCGATCACCCTGAGCCAGATCGGGCTCGCCACCGTCGACGCGGACACGACGCTGTGGGTCATCCGCGGCTCGATGTTCGTCATGGGCATGGCCGGCGCGTTCATCATGGTGCCGGTGCAGGCCGCGGCGTTCTCGACGATCACGCCGCTGGAGACGGCTCGCGCGAGCGCGCTCTTCTCGACCACCCGCCAGGTGGCCGCCAGCGTCGGGGTCGCGCTGCTCGCGACGACCCTCACGGTGCGGCTCGCCGATCACCTGGCCGCCCTGGCCCCCGGGGCGACCCAGGCCGCTCGCACGGCCGCGTCGTTCGCCGCCTACCAGGACGTCTTCGTCGTCAGCGCCATCGTCGCCGCGCTGGGGGTGGCCCTGGCGCTCGCGGTGCGCGACGATGAGGCGGCCGCCAGCCGCGGTCGGGCACCGAGTCCGGCTCGCGCCCAGGCGCCCAGCGATCCCGCCCTCGAGACTGCGGAGGCCTCATGACCGACTACGGACGCGACGTCGAGTTCGGCTGGTTCCTCCAGCCCGACGCGGCGCGGCCCGACGTCCTCCTGGACGCGGCCCGCGCCGCGGACCGGGCGGGTCTCGACCTCATCGGGGTGCAGGACCACCCGTACAACGCCGGCTTCCTCGACACGTGGACCCTGCTGTCCGCGGTCGGGGCGGTCACGCAGCGGGTGCGACTCTTCCCCGATGTCGCCAACCTGCCGCTGCGCAACCCCGTGATGCTCGCCAAGGCCGCCGCCTCGCTCGACCGGATCACCGGCGGGCGCGTCGAGATCGGCCTCGGCGCGGGCGCCTTCGCCGATGGGATCCGCGCCTTCGGGGGCACGGTCGGCAGCCCCGGCGAGAAGTACGAGGCGGTCCGCGAGGCCATCGAGGTGATGGACCTCTTCTGGGCCGGCGAGCCGACCTCCTTCGACGGAGCGCACTACGCGCTCAAGGGAGCCCACCCCGGCCCCCGCCCGGCGCACGACATCGGCATCTGGCTCGGCGCCCTCGGCCCGCGCATGCTCCGACTGCTCGGCTACCGGGCGGACGGTTGGCTCCCCTCGCTGAGCTTCGTGCCGCCGCCCCAGCTCGCGCAGGCCCACGCCCGCATCGACGAGGGGGCCCGCGAGGCGGGCCGCGACCCGAGCGAGATCAACCGCATCTACAACGTGTGGGGCGACTACTCGACCGCGCAATGGATCGACCTGCTGACGCAGATCACGCTCGACTACGGGATGAACGGCTACGTCTTCGGCGCGCTGCCCGTCGAGACCGAGCTGCGCCGCATCAGCGACGAGATCGCCCCCGCCGTGCGCGAGGCCGTCGCCGCGGAGCGCGCGCGCCGCTGAGCCGTGGCGGCTCGGCGTGCGATCTGCCGCACCACCGTGTCCATCACCACCGTGTCCATCACCACCGCGTCCATCACGCCGCGGGGCGGGTGGGCACCCGACCGGAGCGAAGGTTCCGCGCTCGGCGAGACACCCCCTGCGAGACACCTCGGCGAGGCCCCAATGTCGTACAGCGCGAGGCCCCAAGTCGTACAGCGCGAGGCCCCAACGTCGTACAGCAACGGCCTGCCACGGCGAGGCGCTCGGCATCATCGCTGGTCAGAGCCTTGCGGGTGAGCGGGCAGCCGTGTGACGTATGACGTTGGGGCCCCCGCATCTCCCGATCCGCGAGGCGTTCGGGTCTCAGACGCGGACTTTGAGCCCCGCCGGGAGCACGCTCGTCTGCAGCCCGGTGACGGTGCCGATCGGGTCGCCGTCCACCTGGGCGACCTGCGGCGTGTCGAGCTCGACGTGCAGGTCGGTGAACGGGCGCTGCGACAGCACCCCGCCGGTGCCCGGCACCTGCTGCTGACCCCACGTGATGCGGTGGGCCGCCTCCGCCCACCCGAAGGGACCGGAGGGCGCGACGAGCAGGGCGTCGAGCTGCCCGTCGTCGGAGGCCACGTCGCGAAACAAGCTGATGCCCATCGTCAGGCTCCCGACGTTGCCGAGCAGCAGGCAGCGCACGGGGGCCGTCAGCGGCTCCTCGCCGTCGAAGGCGACACGCACGTCGAAGAGGTCGTCCTGCAGGTGCTGCAGCCCGGCCATGAGGTAGGCGGGCCAGCCGACGCGCGCCTTGAGTGCGGGATCGACCGACGTCATGACGTCGCCGTCGAAGCCGACACCGGCGATGACGAGGAACTCGTGATGCGCGTCGGCGTCGGTGCGCAGGATTCCCACGTCGAGCGCGCTGTCCTGGCCCGTGAGAGCCACCCGCAAGGCGGCCTCGAGGTCGCCGACCGGGATGGCGAGGTTGCGGGCGAGCAGGTTCGCGGTGCCGCCGGGCAGGAGGCCCAACGGCGTCTCGCTTCCGGTCAGGCCGGAGGCCACCGCGCGCACCGTGCCGTCGCCCCCGAGCGGGCACACGAGGTCGAAGCCCGCGTCCACCGCCGACACGGCCTGCCCCTTGCCCGGATCGGCGATCGTCGTCTCGATCCACGTCGGCGGCTGCCACAGCTGCCGCTCGAACTCGGCCTCCAGGCGCCGGCGCACCTCGGCGGCTCCGCGGGGAAACTTCGAGGGGTTGATGACGACCGCCGCTCGGCTCCCCGGCCGATCGACCGGTGGCACGTCGGCACGCACCGGGTCGGCGACGATGAATTGCCCGCTCATGTAGTCGACCGGACGCAACGCGGCACGGGGCAGGCCCACCAGACTCGTGACCTGCGTCCAGTAGTCCTGCGAGGCCAGGAACTTGTTGATCTGAGAGAGCCGGATCTCGTTGAACACGCGCCCACGCTATGACGTGGCGAAGGGTCTGCGCAGGTGCGGCGCTCATCTCGTTCGACGGTCCCCGTCGGGGAGCGGGCTGCCGTCCTGTCGGCGCCACCGCACGGCCCGTGAGCGTCACGGCCCCCCGGCACCGAGGGCTAGGACGCCGCAGTCGGCCGTGGTGAGCGGGTGCCTCGCCGGGCGGCGGGGCCGCGCGAGACCGGCCGCTGCACCCCTACCGGCTCACCAGGCCCGAACGTCCTCCCGCGCAGGACGAAGGGGCGTGGCGGCCGGCACCTGCAGCGCGATGACTGCGGTGCCGCTCGAGACCTCGAGCACCGGACCGTCGAGGACGACGTCGATCGCGAGGTCCGGCCGAGTCAGGGCCATGACGACCTCGCGCGCCGCGGTGCGGACCCGCAGGGTCTGGCCGTCGCGCTCGAGGACGGCCACGCGCCGGCCGCCGTCGCCGACGATCTCGAGCGGCCGCGCGCCGCCCACCCACGTCAGACCGAGCACACGCTCGTCCACGGCGGCCGCCGCCACGACCGACGGGTGCGGCGTGAGCACGAGCCGATCGCCGTCGACGGACATCCGATAGGGCAGGCTCAGCGCGCCGGCCCAGACCCCGTCGGGGTCGACGATCTCGCGGATCCAGAACATGAGGCACGGCTCGCCGTCGGCGTCGACGAAGGCCGTCGGCGCATAGGGCCCGCCGCCGGAGCTGAGCTGCTGCCACGACTCGACCCCGAGGTGCTCGCCGTCGAGGTCGCCCACTCCCGCGAGGACTTCGCCGGTGACGCCGTCTCGCCAGGTCGACACGATGAGCACGGTCCGGCCGTCGACATCGACGACCTGCGGGCATTCCCACGCGGCACCCTTGGGAAAGGGGATCTCACCCGCGGGCGACGCGACGAGGCCCGTCGGGGTCCAGGCCCGCAGATCGGCGGAGGCATAGCCGAAGACCGCCGGCGTCCCGTCGGCGAGTCCGCCGCCGACGACCATCCGCCAGCCGCCGTCGGCCGGCCGGACCATCGGGTCGCGGAAGACCGCGGCTCCCTCAGGGGGGCCCACGACGACGTCACCCTTCTCCCAGTCCCGCCACTGCGGATCGAGCGGATGGGCCGTGCGCACCCGCGCGAGATCGAGCGCACCGGGGCCGACCGCCGTGTAGAAGATCACCGGCCCGTCGACGGCATCGAGCGCCAGCGTGCCCGACCAGATGCCGTCGTCGCCGTCGCCAGGGGTCAACGCGGCCGGCAGGTGCTTCCACGTCACGAGGTCGGAGCTCGTCGCGTGGCCCCATTCGATCGAGCGCTCCCACCCCAGCGATGCCGGCTGGGCCTGGTGGAAGAGGTGATAGCGGCCGTCGGAGTAGGTGATGCCATGGGGATCGTTGATCCAGCCCCGGGCGCCCGTGAAATGGACGCGGGGCCTCACCCCTTCACCCCGCTGGCGGCGATGCTGCCGATGAACGCCTTCTGGAAGGTGAGGAACAGTGCGAGCACCGGAAGCGTGATGAGCGTGGCGTAGGCCATCATCGGCCCCCATGCGACATTGAGCTGGAAGAAATATGACACGCCGACCATGACGGGACGCAATTCTTCGGCCTGGATGGACATGAGCGGCCACAGGTATTGATTCCAGGCCGGCAGGAAGGTCAGGATCGCGACCGTTGCGGTCGCCGGCCCGGCCAGCGGCATGATGAGCTGCCGATAGATGCGGAACCACCCGGCGCCGTCGACGCGCGCCGCCTCGTCGAGTTCCTTGGGGATCGACCGGAAATAGCTGTAGTAGAGGAAGATCGAGAACGCGTTGGCGACGAACGGCAAGAGCTGCACGCGATAGGTGTCAAGCCAGCCGAACTGCCATACCGGCACCCCGTCCTGCATGATGAGCCACGGCAATGTGTTGACCCACCACAGCAGCGGCAGAGCGAACGTCTCAAAGGGGACGACGAGGGTGGCGATGATCGCGCTGAGCACGACACCCCGGCCGCGCCACGTCATCCGCGACAGCGCGAAGGCAGCCATCGAGTTGACGACCACCCCGAGGATGACGGTGAGCGCCGACAGGATGATCGAATTGAGCAGGAAGCGCCCCGCCGGCACCATCTCGAATACCGTCTCATAATTGGTGAGCGAGATGTCGCCGACCGGCAGGAATGCCTTGATGCTCCCGAGGTCCGCGAAGATCTGCTCGTCGGGTTTGAGTGAGCTGACGAACATGAAGAGGATGGGGAAGGCGAAGAGCACGCCGAGCGCGATACGCAGGCAGTGCCCCAGCACGACACGTGTGGGATTCGTGGGCATGGTCAGTCCTTGTCCCTCGTCAGGTAGCGCTGCGTGAGTGAGACCGCCAGGACGAGGGCGAAGAACACCAGCGAGATCGCCGACGCATAACCGGTCTCCTGCTGGGCATATCCGGAGCGCACCGCCTGGTAGACGACGGTCGACGTCGAGTCGAGCGGACCGCCCTTGGTCATGACGTCGATCTGGGCGAACAGGCTGAGCGCCGCGATCGTGATCGTCACGAGGATGAACGTGCGCGTGTCGCGCAGCCCGGGCCACGTGACATTCCAGAAGCGCTGCCACGGGGAAGCCCCATCGAGCGCGGCCGCCTCATAGAGCTCCGCAGAGATCGTCTGCAGCCCCGACAGCCAGATGACCATGTGGAATCCGACCGCCTGCCAGATGGACATCGCGATGATCGCCGGCATGGCCGCTGCCGGATTGTTGAGCCAGTCCGTGCCCTGGACGGCGTTGAACGTCACCGTCTGCAGGATGTTGTTGACGAGCCCGTCGGGCTGATACATGAAGCGCCAGAGGATCGAGACGACGACGATCGACGTGACGACCGGCACGAAATACAGGGTGCGGAAGAAGTTGGTGCCGCGGGTCTTCTGGTTGACCAGCAGCGCGAGGACCAGCGCGAAGCCCGACTGCAGCGGCACGACGACGAGGGCGAAGTAGGCCGTATTGCGCAGTGACTTCCAGAAGAGCGGGTCGCTGACGAGCCGGGTGAAATTGTCGAGTCCCGTGAACGTCGCGGGCGTCGGCGAGATGAGCCGTGCGTTGGTGAACGCGAGCACGAAACCGAGCACGACGGGGATGGCGAAGAAGACGATGAGGAGGAGGACCGCGGGCGCGACCATGAAGACGGCGGTGCGTCCTTGGCTGCGCTCGGTCCGTCGCAGAGTGACGGTGTCGCTCACGAGGCACTTCCTTGTGCTGGGGTCGTAGACAGCAAGGGCACGAACGGGTGGCGCCGGTGCGGCGGATCAACGCGCGGGCGCTCTCGACGTCGGGTGGGGCCAGACGTCGCCCCACCCGACCTACGAGATCGGCTCAGAAGCCGTAATTGTTGTTCGACTTCAGGTTGGCGTCGATGTCCTTGGCCGCCTGGTCGAGGATCGCCTTGGCGTCACCGCCGGCGACGATGTCCTGGGTCGCCTTCGCGAACGTCGTCGTGAGGAAGGGGTAGCCCGGCGTCTGCGGACGCAGGGTGGCGAACTTCGCGCTCTCGTCGAGGAAGAAGCGCTTCGGCTGACCCTTGCCCCAGCCGTCGACCATCGCGGCGGCCTCTTCGGTCGCGGGGATGACGTTCTGCTTCTGGGCGAACGAGGCGAGATACTTCTTGTCGAGCGAGAACTTCAGGTAGTCCAGCGCAGCGGCCTTGTCGCCGCACGAGGAGCTGATCGCCCACTGCCACGAACCGCCGCCGATCTTCGGGCCCTTGCCGAGGTCCGGCGGGGGCAGCACGATGCCGTCGGAGACCTTCGCGAGATTGCCGGAGGACCAGATGCCCGACCACACCATCGCCGACTTGCCGTTGACGAAGTCGGCAAACGCGTCGCTGCTCGACTTGGCGGGCGTGTAGCCGTCCTTGACCAGGCTCTGGAACCAGGCGGCCCACTCCTGGGCGGGGGCACCGTTGATGACGCCGTCGGCGGTCTTCCACGTCTGGCGGTCGATGAGGTCGCCGCCGAAGGACTGCAGGAAGGGCGAGTAGCCGTAGGTCCACCACTCGGTGCCGGAGTCACCCGTGCCGAGGTCGAACGCGTTCTTGTACTTTCCGGTCTTCTTGATGCCGGCCAGGAGTGTCGCGAATTCGTCCTTGGTCCAGGGCTTCTCGATCGTCGGGATGCGGCCTCCGGCCTCCTCGATGGCACCCTTGCGCGCGAAGATCGCCAGCGCCGCGTCGTAATAGCCGATCGAGTAGAGGGTGTTCTTGTAGGTGCCCAGCGTGCTCGGCAACTGCTTGGCGGTGAGGTCGGTCGGCAGCTCCAGCGGCGACAGGTAGCCCGCGTAGGCCCAGTTGGGCACGTTGGGGGCGTCGGTGTCGAGGATGCAGGGCAGCTTCTTGGCCGTGGCCGCCGCGACAACGGAGTCGTTGTAGGTGGCCTGCGGGAACGCCTGGAGCTTGACCTTGGTCTTGGACTGGCTCTTGTTGTAGTCGTCGACGATCTGCTGGACGACCGCAAGCTCCTGCGGGTTGCCGCCGTTGTGGGTCCACAGCGTGAGCTCGCCGTTGGCTCCGGTGCTCGCCGTGTCCTTCGCCGTGCCGCACGCGGACAGGGCGAGGGCGCCGACGAGGGCCGCGGCCGCGACCGCTCCGGTGCGGCGAACCAGCCGGGGGGGTGTTCGTCATGGTGGTGCCTTCCTGGGCTTCATTGCCTCTCGCGGAGACCGATTCAGGCGCCGCCGTTGACGCCGAGAAGAATCGTTTCCGCAGCCTTGCAGAAACGATTCTTCACGTCAAGCATGTGTGTCCTAAGATGCGACGCATGGCAATGGGGCGGCCCGCGAGGCTCAAGGATGTCGCGCGGGAGGCGGGCGTCTCGGTGACGACCGCGTCCGTCGCGCTCAACGGATTGCGCGAGGGTGTCCGGATCGGCGAGGACACCCGCGAGCGCGTGCTGGCCGCAGCCCGCGAGCTCGACTATCGGCCCAACACGCTCGCGCGCTCCTTGCGGACGCAGCGGACCGCGACGATCGGCTTCCTCTCCGACGAGGTGACGACGACGCCCTTCGCCGTCGGCATGCTGGCCGCCGCGCAGGACGAGGCCGCCCGGCGTGGCCATCTGCTCTTCGTCGTCAACCTCGGCCCCAAGGCGCCGAGCTCACTGACGACGCGGGTGCTCGACCTCCTCGCCGCTCAGCAACCGGTCGGCATCATCCACGCGGCGATGTTCCACCAGATCGTCGACGTGCCGCCGCACCTTCCGGCGCGCAGCGTCTTCCTCAACTGCCGCACGAAGCGGCCGGGCTACCGCTGCATCGTCCCTGACGACGAGCAGGGCGCCTACGACGCGACGCGTGAGCTCATCACGGCAGGCCACGAGCGGATCGCCTTCGTCGACGACAAGTTCGCGGCTCCCGCAAGCGGCCTGAGACTCACGGGTTACGAGCGCGCCCTGCGGGACGCGGGCATCAGGCCGCGCCCGGAGCTGCATGTCACGGTGCCCCCGCACGTCCGCGGCGGCCGGGAGGCCATCGGGCTGCTCGACCTGCCCTCGACGCAGCGGCCGACAGCCTTCTTCTGTTTCAACGATCGCCTCGCGATGGGCCTTTTCCAGGCGCTGCGCGCCCGCGGCCTGCATGTGCCGCAGGACGTCTCGGTCGTCGGCTTCGATGACCAGGAGTTCATCGCCTCCGAGCTCGACCCCCCGCTGACGACGATGCGTCTGCCGCACGCCGAGATGGGGCGACGCGCCGTCGAACTGCTGCTCGACGCCGACCCGCCCAACCTGCGACGCCCGGACGACCTCGTCGAGCTGGCCCCGTGCCCGCTGGTCAGCCGCGACTCCGTCGGCCCACCGCGTTGACACCATGCCGCCCGCGCACCTTCTCGTGCACCACGGTCGAGCGCATCGAGCGCATCGCGGCCACCGAACGGAACCCGTCGGCGGTGCCGGCGCGCCGGGGTGCGGCACGACCACCGCGCAGATCTCCTCGCCGCGCACGTCGTCGGGCGGCCTGAGAGGTCTCCGACAGGCCGTAGCCCTCGAACACCGCCGCGTCGATACGCGGCTGGAAGACGGGTGCGAGTGTCGCCCCACCGGCCCCTCGCCCCGCGACGCTGGCAGATCGAGGCGCGGCAGCACCCTCAGGCAGACACGGCCCCGTAGCCGAGCGGGTCGACCCACGCGTGGTCGCGCAGGCCCGCGGCGAGCGCGCCGAGGTGGTGGGTGCGGTCGCCGTGGGCGTGGGTGAGCACGAGCAACCGCGCGAGGTAGTGGCCGGCGGAGTATTCGGCCGTCATCGCGATGCCGCCGTGGAGCTGCACAGCCTCCTGTCCGACCAGCCGTGCGCCCGCTGCGACCTGCAGCGATGCCCGTGAGGCGGCGTCGAGCACCGCGTCGGCGAGATCGCTGCCGGGCTCGCCCGCCGCGTCGAGCACGAGGGTGGCCCACAGCGCGACGCTGCGGGCGAGCTCGAGCTCGACGTACATGTCCGCGGCGCGGAAGCGCAACGCCTGGAAGGTGCTCAGGGTCACGCCGAACTGCTTGCGGGTCTTGAGGTAGTCGACGGTGATCCACAGCGCGCGTTCCATCGCCCCGACGGCCTCGCGGCACGAGGCGATCCGGGCGCGTGCGAGCGCCTGGCCGATGTCGTCCGTGCGGTCGACGCCGCCGCGACCGAGCAGCTCCGCGGGGGTGGCCTCGAAGGTGATCGTCGCGACTCGACTGCCGTCGGTCGACACGAACGACTCACGGCGCCCGGCGTCGCCGCGCACGACGAAGAGCTCGGTGCCCGCGTCGGTGGCGGCGCTGACGACGAGCACGTCGGCGCGGGCGCCGGCGACGACGGGGCTCTTGACACCGGTGAGCTGCCAGCCGCCGGCGGCCGGCTCGGCACGGACCGCGTGAGCCTGCGGCGACCAGCGCGATCCGGGCTCGGCGTGCGCGAACGCGAAGACGCTCGCGCCGTCGCACAGACCGGGCAGCAGGTCGCCGCGCTGCTCGGGGGTGCCCACGGCGTCGACGAGCCCGCCGGCGAGCACGACGGCCTCGACGAAGGGCTCCGGCGCCAGCACGCGCCCGAATTCCTCGGCGACGACGCCGATCTCGACGGGCCCGGCCCCCATGCCGCCGACGTCCTCCCCGAAGGGCAGGCCGAGCACACCCATCTCGGCGAGCTGGGTCCACGCCTTCTCACCGAAGCCGGGCTCGTCGGCCTGGGCCGCGCGGCGCTCCTCAGTGGTGGGGTACGTGTCGGTCAGGAGGTCGCGTACGGCCTCGCGGAGTGCGCTCTGCTCGGAGTCGAGTTCGAAGTCCATGGTGTCCTCACAGTCCCAGGATCGTGCCGGCGATGATCGTGCGCTGAATCTCGTTGGAGCCGCCGTAGATCGACGCCTTGCGCATGTTGAGGTAGCGGGCCGAGGCATGCGCGGCCCAGGTCGGCAGGGCGCCGCCGTCGGCCCCCCGCGACAGCGCGGCAGGTCCGGCGAGGTCGACGATGAGTTCGGTGACCTCCTGCTGGAGCTGCGTGCCGTCGAGCTTGAGCACCGAGGACGCCGGGTGTGGCTTGCCCTCCTCGGAGTGGGCGACGACGCGCAGGGCGGTGAGCTCGAGGGCCAGCAGACGGTTCTCCAGCTCGGCGATGCGGGCCGAGACGAGCGGGTCGTCGAGCAGGCCGCCGGCCTGCCCCTTGGCGTCGGCGAGCGCGCGCTTGATGGAGGCGACGGGTGCGACGCCGGCACGCTCGTTGCCGAGCAGGAACTTCGCGTAGGTCCAGCCCTGGCCCTCCTGCCCGACGAGGTTGGCCGCGGGCACCCGCACCTCGTCGAACCACACCTCGTTGACCTCGACCGATCCGTCGATGAGCTCGATGGGCCGCACGGTGACCCCGGGCGAGGTCATGTCGATGAGGAGCATCGAGATGCCCATCTGCCGCTTGGGTGCCTGCGGGTCGGTCCGCACGAGCGTGAAGATCCAGTCGCCGTACTGGCCCAGGGTCGTCCACGTCTTCTGCCCGGTGACCACGTAGTCGTCCCCGTCGCGCCGGGCGGTCGTGCGCAGCGAGGCGAGGTCGGAGCCCGCGTCGGGCTCGGAGAATCCCTGCGACCACCAGATGTCGAGGTTGGCCGTCGCCGGCAGGAAGCGCTTCTTGAGCTCGGTCGACCCGAACTCGGCGATGACCGGCCCGATCATCGAGGCGTTGAAGGACAGCGGCTGCGGGACGTTGGCGAAGCGCAGCTCCTCGAGCCAGATGTGCCGCTGCAGCGGCGTCCAGTCGCGGCCGCCCCACTCGACCGGCCAGCCCGGCACGGCCAGTCCCGCGGCATTGAGGATGCGCTGGGCCGCCACGATGCGGTCCTTCGACGCCTCCGCGCCGTCGACCCCCGGCTCGCGCAGGTCGATCGGCACCTGGGTCGTGAAGAACCGGCGCATCTCGTCGCGGAAGGCCGCGTCCTGCTCGGAGAGTCGAAGTCTCATCGCGCGACCGCCTCCGCCTCGAGGGACCCCGCGGCCTGCGGCCCCGCCTGGGGCACCAGCACGCTCACGACCTCCGCGACGCACGCCGGCTTGGCCGATCCCTCGAGCTCGATGGTCACGCTCGTCACCGCCTGCATCCCCTGGGCGACGGGAGACAGCGAGACGAGGTCGAAACAGCCACGCACGCGCGAGCCGACGGGCACCACCGCCGGGAAGCGCACCTTGTTGCTGCCGTAGTTGAGGACGGCCGCCATCCCGTCGACGCGGTAGGCCGACGTGCGCAGCGCCGGTGCGAGCGAGAGCGTGAGGTAGCCGTGGGCGATCGTCGTGCCGAACGGGCCGTCGGCCGCCCGCTGCGGATCGACATGGATCCACTGATGGTCACCCGTCGCCTCGGCGAACTGGTCGATCATCTGCTGGGTCACCTCGACCCAGTCGCTGTCACCGAGACGCGTGCCGAGAGCGGCCGCATACTCCTCGATGCCGTTGAACACCACCATGTGAGTGCACTCCTTCGTGCGGTAGGGCGAACGATGTCTGTCGGGGGTGGGCGGGGGCTCAGGCTTTGGGACCGCCCGCGACGTAGATGACCTGGCCGGAGACGAAACCCGCCTCTTCGCGGGCGAAAAAGGATGCGGTCGCCGCGATGTCGGCGGGGGTGCCGCCGCGTCCGACGGGAATGTCCGCGGCCGCGGCGGCGCGGAAGTCTTCCCACGACATCCCGACCCGCTCTGCGGTGGCCCGCGTCATCTCGGTCTCGATGAATCCGGGGGCGATGGCGTTGGCGGTGATGCCGAACCTGCCGAGCTCGATGGCGAGGGTCTTGGTGAAACCCTGCAGGCCCGCCTTGGCGGCCGCGTAGTTGGCCTGCCCGCGCTTGCCCAGCGCCGATGTCGACGACAGGTTGACGATCCGACCGAAGCCGGCCTGGGTCATGTAGGCCTGACAGGCCTTGGTCATGAGGAACGCGCCCCGCAGGTGCACGCCCATGACCGCGTCCCAGTCGTCGACGCCCATCTTGAAGATGAGGTTGTCGCGGATGATGCCGGCGTTGTTGACGAGCACGAGGGGTGGGCCGAGCTCCGTCGCGACGCGCCCGACGGCGGCCTGGACGGCCACGGGGTCGGAGACGTCGCAGCCGACGGCGAGCGCCCGGCCGCCCTGGTCGGCGATGGCGTCGGCGACGGTTCGGCAGGCGGCCTCGTCGAGGTCGAGGACCGCGACGGCCATGCCGTCCGCGGCGAGGCGGGTGGCGACGCCGGCCCCGATGCCGCGCGCGGCTCCGGTGACGATGGCGACGCGCTGGGTCGAGTCGTTCACGAAAACTCCTAGGGCAGTAGCAGGTATGGCGGGGTGGTCGATGTGCGCCGGCGGCCTCAGCTGAGCCGCTCGAGGATCAGCGCCATCCCTTGGCCCCCGGCGACGCACATGGTCTCCAGGCCGAACTGTTTGTCGTGGTGCTGCAGCGAGTGGATGAGGGTCGTCGTGATACGGGCGCCCGTCATCCCGAAGGGGTGGCCGATGGCGATGGCCCCGCCGTTGACGTTGAGGCGGTCGTCGTCGACGCCCAGGTGCCGCGCCGAGGGCAGCACCTGGGCGGCGAAGGCCTCGTTGATCTCGACGAGATCGATGTCGGACATGCGCAGGCCGGCCAGCGCCAGCGCGCGGCGGCTGGCCTCGACGGGGCCGAGGCCCATGATCTCCGGCGACAGTCCGGAGAGCCCGGTGGAGACGATCCGCGCCAGCGGCGTCAGCCCGAGTTCCTCGGCCTTGACGTCGCTCATGACGACGATCGCGGCGGCGCCGTCGTTGAGCGGACAGCAGTTTCCCGCCGTCACCGTGCCATCCGGAGCAAAGGCCGGCGGGAGCTGCGACACCTTCTCGTAGGTGACCCCTGCGCGCGGGCCGTCGTCGGCGCTGACCACGGTGCCGTCAGGCAGCGTGACCGGCGTGATCTCCTGGGCCCAGAAGCCGTCGACAATGGCCCGCTCGGCGAGGTTCTGGCTGCGCACCGCGAAGTGGTCCTGCTCCTGTCGGGTCGTGCCGGTGAGCTGGGCGACGTTTTCGGCCGTCTGGCCCATCGCCAGGTAGATGTCGGGCAGCTCGCCGTCCTCGCGCGGATCGTTCCACGTGAAACCGTCGGCCCCGCCACCTGCGGCGCGACGCCGGGAGCGGATGCCGGCATCGTCGAATCGCGGGTTCTGCGTGCCCGGCATGGAGTCTGCGGCACCGGAGTCGCGACGGCTGACGGTCTCGACGCCCGCGGAGATGAAGACGTCCCCTTCGCCGGCGCGGATGGCGTGCATCGCCATGCGCGTCGTCTGCAGGCTCGAGGAGCAGTAGCGGTTGACGGTCGTGCCGGGCAGGTGATCCATGCCGATGAGCGTCGAGACGACCTTGGCCAGGTTGTAGCCGCCCTCACCGGCGGGTGAGCCCGTGCCGAGCATGAGGTCGTCGATCTGGGTCGGATCGAGTTCGGGCACCCGGTCGAGCGCCGCCCGCACCATCTGGGCGGTCAGCTCATCGGGCCGCATCGAGGCCAACGACCCCTTGACGGCGCGCCCGATCGGCGAGCGGGCGGTGGCGACGATCACTGCTTCTGGCATCTCATCTCCTACTAAGCGCTTGCTCATTACTGAGCGCTTGCTTACGATGACTGATGTCGATAGCGTCCGTCAAGCGAACACCGGATGTGAGGTAGGCGAGGCAGGCATGGCACGAGTCACGACGTCGGCGGCGGCCACCCCCTCCTCCGAACGCATCCTCGACGCCGCCACCAGCGCGTTCGCCGAGCTGGGATTCCGCGGGACGACCACCCGCGACATCGCCGCCCGGGCGGGCATGAGCCCGACCGCGATGTACGTCCATCACCGCTCGAAGGAGGAGCTGCTCTACGCGATCTCCCTCGTCGGACACCAACGCCTGCTGGCCGCGCTCCACGAGGCGTCGGCACAGGGCGTCACGCCCACCGAGCGGCTCGAGAACGTGGCCCTGACGTTCGGCGCGTGGCACGCCGCCCGTAGCGTGCAGGCGCGCGTCGTCAACTACGAGCTCCGGGCGCTGACCCCTGAGCATTACGCCGAGGTGGCCGAACTGCGGCACGGCATCGACACGGTGTTCCGCTCGATCGTCGCCGCGGGCGTGGCGACCGGCGAGTTCGACGTGAAGGACGTGGCGATGACGTGCGTCGCCCTCGCCTCCCTCGGCGTCGACATCTCGCGGTGGTACCGCAGCGGGGGCGGCTGGAGCACCGACGACGTCGCCGCGCACTACCGGGACAACGTCATGCGCATGGTCGCGGCACGCGCCACGGCCTCGACCGGGGGCGCGGACGCGGACGAGGCGGAGCCGACGCGTCGGGAGTGAGCGCCCACCCACGCGCGAGAGGTCGCGCACGTCGACGTCGTCCGGTGGGGCGCCCGACGACATGGCTCATGGCAGACCAGGTCAGCGACCTGACCCCGATCCGTCGGTGCCGCTGCTACGTCGGAAAGGCGCGACGTTCGACGGGCCACCGCCACCGACCGACATCATCGGGCACCGAGCGGGCGTCAACGGGGCAGCGGGCCGACTCCGCGGGTGGCTTCAAAGAGCAGACTTGTCTCGGTGTGCGAGACCCCGGGCCGGCTGGCCACATGATCGAGCACGAAATCTCGCAGAGCCTGAGTGGTCGCCGTCGCCACGTGGATGAGGAAGTCGTCGGCGCCGCTGGTGTTGTAGATGGCGATGACACCGGGGACGCCGGCCAGGTCGTCGCGCAGCGAATCGACGCGGTCGCGAACGTGGCCTGTCAGGCGGAGGGCCACCATGGCCTCGACCCCGAGGCCGACGGCGGCCGGGTCGATGTCGGCGACATACCGCCGAACGATGCCGCGCTCACTGAGGGCCCGCACCCGACCGGCGCACGTCGACTCGGCGAGGCCGACCTCGCGGGCGAGCGCGGCGACGGACCGGCGCGCGTCGGACTGAAGGACCCGCACAAGGGCGAGGTCGACCTCATCGAGGGCCGGCGGGTAGGTCGGCGGCGGGCCCGGGGTGAGACGACGGGCAGGCTGAGGATTCCTCGGCATGCCACAGAGCCTAAGGCGGCGTCTCGCGGAAACCCCGTATTCGGCCGTATCTGCGCGGGGAATCATCGTATCTCTGGTGAATTCGGGACAGATTCCTTCTACTTGATGAGACAGCGCTGTCACGATCGGAGGAATGCCCATGTCCGACATCACCACCCGAGCGGTCCACGCGGGCCGCGAGGACCTGCGCGCCCTCGGCGTGCACGTGCCGCCGATCGACCTGTCGAGCACCTACCCCATCGAGGACGTGGCCGGCGGCGGGGCCGCCTACGACAGGCTCGCCTCGGGTCGGCGACCCGACGCCGCCGCGACGCTCGTCTACCAGCGGCTCTGGAACCCGACCGTCGATCGGTTCGAACGCGCGCTGGCCGACCTCGAGGGCGCCGACGAAGCCGTGGCCTACGCCTCCGGCATGGCCGCGCTCAGCGCGACGTTGCTCGCGACGGTCGCCGCGGGGCGGCCGCACGTCGTGGGCATCCGCCCCCTCTACGGGGGCACCGACCATGTCCTCGCGAACGGACTCCTCGGCACGAGCGTCACGTGGGCCTCCGCCGAGACAGTCGCGACCGCGATCACCCCGCAGACCGGCCTCGTCGTGCTCGAGACCCCGGCCAACCCGACGCTCGACCTCGTCGACATCGCCGCCGTCGTCGCCCAGGCCGGCGACGTCCCGGTGCTCGTCGACAACACGTTCGCGACGCCGATCCTGCAGAACCCCATCGCGCAGGGCGCGACCCTCGTGCTGCACTCGGCGACCAAGTCCCTCGGCGGGCACGGCGACCTGCTCGGCGGCATCGTCGCGACGACGAGCGAGTGGGCGACGCGGTTGCGGCAGGTGCGAGCGCTGACCGGCGCGATCCTCTACCCCATGGCGGCGTATGAGTTCCACCGCGGCCTGCAGACCCTGCCCGTGCGGGTCCGCGCGGCGCAGGCGGGCGCGCAGCAGGTCGCGGCCTGGCTGAGCGGCCACCCGGCGGTCGAGCGCGTCCACTACCCGGGGCTCGCCGATCCGAGCGGGCTCGTCGGCCGGCAGCAGCGCGGCCCCGGAGCGATGATGGCGTTCGCGGTGCTCGGCGGTTTCGAGGCGGCGGCCACGGTCGCCGCGTCGTGCGACCTAATCACGCACGCGGTCTCCCTCGGCGGCGTGGACTCCCTCATCCAGCACCCGGCCGCCCTGACCCACCGCATCGTCACCGCTGACGCGCGACCCGGCGACAACCTGCTGCGCCTGTCGGTCGGGCTCGAGGACCCTGACGACCTCGTCGCCGACCTCGACCGCGCACTGGCCGCCGCGAGGCGCGGGGCGGCGGTCTGACCCGGCACCACCGAGAACCTGATCATCGATGAGGCGCCGGGTCGAGCCGGCTGACGGCGCTGCTCACCGTGACGGTGAGCTTCGTCCCCGCTCGGCGTCGACGTCACAGGGCGTCGAGGTAGGCGAGCGCCCATACGACCAGGTCACGCTCACGGTCGGAGACCAGGCCGTGGCCCAGCTCACGCAAGCAGCGCCGTCGCCACCGCGGCATTGTCGTCCTCGACCAGGACGCACGCGTCGACATCGCGGGTGAACCGGGGCTCCGCGCAGGCAGAGTCCGCCCGGGCAGCGACAGCGAATCCGCCGATCAATGCCCACCTCGCGCCGATCGGGTCGAGATCGTGCGCCACCCGCGTCAGCGACGCGACGAGCGCGCGACACGCAGACGCTGCTGCGCACTGCTCGGACACGTGGCGGAGCATAGCGAGCGTCGCTGGCCATCCTGAGACGCCCTGCGAGGATGAGACATCCCCTCCACACACGCAGAAAGGGCACCATGACCGCGTTCGCCAAGGATCCGGCTCGACTGTTCACCACCCTCGCTCGCGCCGAGATGGTGACGTGGACGCTGCTGCTGCTCGGCATGGCCGCCAAGTACGTGGCAGGTCTCGGCGAGCTGGGGGTGCGGGTCGGGGGGAGCCTGCACGGCTTCGTCTTCCTGTCGTATGTGCTGGTCACCGTGCTCGTCGCCGTCGACCAGAGGTGGCGGGCTCGCGATGTCGCGGCCGGGCTGGGGTCGGCCGTCATCCCCTACCTCACGGTGCCGTTCGAGCGCTCGGCCCTGCGGTGCGGGCTGCTCGGTGACTCGTGGCGGCTGGCCACCCACGACGGCCAAGGCCTCGCCGATCGGATCGTGAGCCTCGTCGTCCGCCGGCCCGTGCCCGCAGCCCTCGTGCTCGTCGTCGTCATCGCCCTCGTCTTCACGGGGCTGCTCGCGGTCGGCCCGCCGACCCAGTGGTTCGCCTGAGCCCTGGTGCTGACCCCGGACGTGTCGCCGTCGGCACCGGCCTCCTGCAGGCGCGGCCCCTCCTCGGGCGGCCGGTGGGCGCCACGCCCACGTGAGTCGCGACCCCCTCGTGAGTCTGTCCCCCAAGCCACCACCGCACCGCGCGCATCTCCCCTCGAACACGTCGGGGATCGACCGGCACGTTGGGGTGGTGTCGGCAGGGCCTGGCTCTGGGAGGGTTGCGCACCATAGCCTTCCGATGTCACCTGACGCACCGAGGAGCAGACGCCATGACCGGATGGAACGCCGACGACCTCGACCGCATCGCTCGCGCCGACGAGCTGCAGGTCAGCTCCCACCGCGCCGACGGCACCCTGCGGCCGTTCGTCACCATCTGGGCGGTGCGCACCGGCGACAGCCTCTACATCCGCTCCGCCCACGGTCCCGATAACGGGTGGTTCCGACGCGCCCGCAGCTCGGGCACCGGGCGCATCCGCGCGGGTGGTGTCGAGGCCGACGTGCGCTTCGAGCCGCTCGACTCGGCCGATCCGACCCAAGCGGGCATCGACCACGACTACCACGCCAAGTACGACCGCTACGGGCCTCGCTACGTCGGCGCCGTGGTCGGCGAGGCGACCTATCCGACCACATTGCGTGTCGTCCCGCAGGCGGCTCGCACGACGGCGTGAGACTCTCCCGACCCTGACGGGCGACAGTCGGTCGCGGCGCGCCCGACGTCAGCAAGGAACGGCTCGAACCGGTCGCCGACAGCGACGACGACACTGCTCCCGGCTCCGGGACGCACGCCTGAGAATCATCGACGTCACCGATCACGAGCAGCGGAGGAATCATGGAGCACGCGCAGCTTGGCCAGAGCGACATCTCGATCCCGCACCTGTGCCTGGGAGGGATGAGCTTCGGCGAGGTCTTTCCCGACTTCCACCAGTGGGTGATCGGCCAGAACGACACCCAGGCGGTCATCGAGCGGGCGCTGAGCCTGGGCGTCAATTTCATCGACACCGCCAACACGTATGCCCGTGGCACCAGCGAGGAGTACATCGGCGAGTCCCTGCGCCGGCTCCAGGTGCCGCGCGAGGACGTCGTGTTGGCGTCGAAGGTCTACTTCAACGACGGGCACCTGTCCCGCGAGGCCATCGAGAGGGAGATCACCGGCACCCTCGACCGGCTCGGCACCGACTACCTCGACCTCTACATCATTCATCGCTTCGACTACACGACCCCGATGCAGGAGACGATGGCCGCCCTCGACGCCCTCGTGCGGTCCGGCAGGGTGCGGGCGCTCGGCGCGTCGGCCATGTACGGCTACCAGCTGCACAACCTCCAGGCCCTCGCCGACGAGCACGGCTGGACCCGCTTCGACGCCCTGCAGAACCACTACAACCTGCTCTACCGCGAGGACGAGCGCGAGCTCATCCCCGTCGCGCGTCAGTACGGCATGAGCCTGACGCCCTACAGCCCGCTCGCCTCCGGCCACCTCACCCGCCCCACGTGGGAGTCCGACTCGGTGCGCGCGACCACGGACGACACGATGCGTCAGAAGTACGACCGTGGCCGCGCCCTCGACATGCCGGTCGTCGAGCGGGTCGCGACGGTCGCCGCGGACCGCGACGTCCCTATGGCGGACGTCGCCCTCGCGTGGCAATGGGCCCGTGGCGTGGCCGCGCCGATCGTCGGCTGCTCCAAGCCGTCTCGCGTGGACGACGCGGTGCGGGCACTGGAACTGCAGCTGACCGCGCAGGAGGTGGCGTTCCTCGAGGAGCCCTACGTCGCCCACGAACCTGTCGGCCCCCTGGCCCGCCCTGGGGAGAAGGACCTGGCCGGCACCGTCGTCACGCGCAGGTGAGCCGCGCGAGCAGCAGCGTCACCGCATCGGACTGAGCCGCCATCAGCATCCGCCGAGACATTCGGCCCTCAGTGACACGGCGCGATCCACCGCGCCGTCTGAGGGGTCCCGAGAGTGCCTGCCAGCGACCTCACCCGCAGCCCTCGCGTCAGCTGCCAGCCGGGATCACTCCCGTCCTCACGCCGCGGGCACCACTCGGAGCCGTGCGACACCAACGGCCACACGCAAAGACGGGTGTGCAGATGAGCGCGATTCATGACGGGTCGAACGACCGCCTGCCGACGGGCCTGGTCGCCGCGGCTGCCACGAGCGAGGCGAGCAGGCGGTGACCTCGATGACGTTGCCGTCGAGCAGGTAGTAGCTCAGCGGACCTCGAGGATCACGACCTCGTTCGTCCTCCTGCCGGACCCGCAACAGTCGGTGTTCGAGCAGGTCGACACTCTCTTGAGGAGCTCGGGCCATGGTGGTCTGCTTGCTGTGCTGCGCGAAGGCGTCAGCCCGCGACGCGCTCGTACGTCACGCGCCGGCCCTCGGAGGCGTTCTGCGGCGTGATGACGAGCTGGTCGCCGGTGATGTGGTACGTGCGCACGACCGTCTGGTCCACGAGCTTGTCGCTGGAGGACGACTCGATGTGCACCGTGAAGGAGTCGCCCGACCCCACGGTGAGGGCGCCGTAGTAGGACTCGTAGCCCTCGACGGTGTCGTCGGTGTCGGGCGCACCGGGCACGAGGTTCTTGGCCTGGGTCGACATGCGGCCGGACTCGGTGAAGATGATCTGCCCGGACTAGGGCACCGGCTGGTAGGCGCCGTCGACGGTCGACGCCAGCCAGGCACTCTCACGACCCCCCAAGCCTTGGAATCGCCGCCCTAGCCTGGGTGCATGGAGCTGCAACGGGAGATCAGGGACTTCCTGATGAGCCGCCGGGCTGCGATCACCCCCGCGGTGCAGCAGGTGCTCGACTCGATGAGCGTGCCCGCCGTCGTGCAGAACGGGCGGCTCGACCTCCTCGTCGCGGTGCTGCGCGCCACCGCCGGCCGCGACCCCCTCGACCCGCGCACCACCGACCTGATCGGTGAGCTCTCTTCTCGCAGATCAGATTTCGCGGCACGCTGGGTCAAGCATGGGGTGCGTCGGCATACGCACGGACCCCAGATCATGCACCACCCGATCGTCGGCACCCTCGATCTGGAGTACACCGACTTCGACCTGCCCGGCAATCCCGAGGTGTCGGTCGTCACCTACACCGCCGAACCGGGTAGCCCGGCGCCGACGGCCTCGCGCTGCTCGCCACCTGGGCGCAGACCCGCTCGAGCGAGGACGACACGGCGTCCCGGCCGGATGCCGACCTCGCGGGACGCCGCCACGCCTGACCCGTCACGCGTAGGTCGCGGACCTGCACAGGCCCGGTGCCCTCACCACGGTCGCCCGAGCGGTCACAGCCCGCCCCGCGTGAAGGTGACGTGGATGGTCCCGCTCTCCGCGACCTCGGAGGTCACCGCGTGGGTGCGGTCCAGGCCGCGCAGGTCCGGCCAGAGCGGCAGCCCCCGCCCGAGCACGATGGGGGCGATCGTCACGTGGAGCTCATCCACGAGCCCGGCGAGCAGGAAGGCTCGCGCGGTGCCGATGCCCCCGCCGACTCGGACGTCCTGACCGGCTGCCGCCTCGGTGAGCACCTGCTCGATGGGGGCGTCGCGAAAGTGGAAGACCGTGCCGCCCTCCATAGGGATCGATGCCCGTGGAGCGCTGTGCGTCAGCACATAGACCCGAGTGCCGAAGGGCGGATGCTCGCCCCACCAGCCCCTCCTGTCGGGGTCGTCGGGGAAGGTGTGCAGCCCGAACATCGCGGCACCGATGATCTCCGCACCGATTCCCTCCGGCGCCCTCGCGGCGTACGCGTCGTCGATCCCGACCGAGCCGGAACCGCTGGTGTCGCCGAGGACGCGCCGGCGGAAGGTGCGCGTGGCCGCGAGCGATGCCGTGAGCCGGCCCCAGTCCTCGCCCATCGGGTTGTCCGGGTCGTCGCCCGACTCCCCCGTGTAGCCGTCGAGCGAGCTGAACAGGTCGATGCGGACGCGAGTCATGTCAGGTCTCCTCGGATCTCGACGCGGGCTGACCGGACTGGGCTGCCGGACGGAACCAAGAGGGCCCGTCACCAGGTCGTCGTCCGCGACGGCGATTCCAGCGTGGTCGACACGCCGGATCTCAGCGCTCTCCCCAGTATCCTCGCGACGGCCCCAGCGGCCACCTGGAGCACCACGACGATGACGGCGTGCACCCAGGCGTCACGCGGGGCTTGCGCCGGCGCCGGCACCGACAGCACGGCGAGGAGGCCGTCCGTGGCCACCGCGGTTGAACGCCCGATGAGCCGTCGGACCGTCTGACACGCTCACCACACGAGCGAGCGACCCGCGCCCTCGGCGGCCAGGGCCTCGGAGACGTGGCGCAGCAGGCGGGTCAGCTCCGCGGCCTCGCCGGCGTCCAGTCCGGCGGTGAGCCGTCGGTCGAGAGCCGTGGCCTCTTCATGGGCCCGGGCCAGGTGCCGCGCACCCTCGGGGGTGAGGCGGATGCGGTGGGCGCGCCTGTCCGTCTCGTCGCCGGCCCGCCGCACGAAGCCGGCGCGCTCGAGACGGTCGACGAGGCCGACGACCCGGCTCGCCGGCAGTCCCAGGCTCCCGGCGAGCTCACGCTGCGAGGGATCACCTTCGCCCTCGAGCGCCGTCATCAGCGCGAACTCCCGCGGCGACAAGCCGAGCGCCTCGATTCTCGCCTGGAAGGCCGCCATCGCCTGACGCCCGACGAGCGCCACCGTGTATCCCACCGCGTCGTGCCGCATGCCCCCATGATCCCCCATCGGTGTCTTGAACGTAATGATTACCATATGTAATCATTACGTCATGGAACGTAGAGACTTCCTGCGCCTGGGCTCCGGCCTGCTTGCGTTGGCCGCTGTCTCCTGCAGCTCGAGCCCGCCTTCGGGCGGCGGCGGGCGAAGCGGAGATGCGGCGTGGGTCGCGAGCAACCGCCTCCGCATCCCGCCGCAGTTGGCCCCCGATGCGAACGGACGCCTGGCGCTGCGCCTACAGACCGGCACCACCGAGTTCGTCGCCGGCAGACCGACGCCGACCTGGGGAGTCAACGGGGCCCACCTAGGGCCCACCCTGCGGCTCACCCGCGGCGAACAGGCCCGCATGCGCGTCACGAACGCTCTCCCCGAGACCACGACGGTGCACTGGCACGGACTTCATCCGCCCGCGGTGGCCGACGGCGGACCGCACCAGCCGATCGCGCCCGGTGCCACGTGGACCCCGGAATGGGAGGTGTCGAACGCGCCGAGCACCGGCTGGTACCACCCACACCCGCACGGCGCGACCGCTACGCACGTGTTCCGCGGCGTGGCCGGGCTGGTCTACGTCGATGACGACGCGTCGCGCGGCCTGGCCGTGCCGCGGGACTACGGCGTCGACGACATTCCCGTCATCCTGCAGGACCGCACGATCGACGCGGACGGTCAGATGGAGTGGGACACACGGCCCAACTTCGGCCAGATGGGCGAGGACATGCTGGTCAACGGCACGCTGCACGCCTTCGTCGACGTGGACGCTCAGCGCGTCCGGCTACGGCTCCTCAACGCCTCGAATGCACGGATGTACAACGTCGGCTTCGCCGACGAGCGGACGTTCCACCTCATCGCCACCGATGCCGGGCTGCTGCCCGAGCCGGTGTCACTGACCCGGGTCGCCCTCGGGCCGGCCGAGCGGGCGGAGATCGTCGTGGAGCTGCGCCCCTCCGAGCCGGTCGTCCTCACCACAGCACACGGGCCGGAACGCATCGACGAGGGCACGTTCTCGCTGCTGGAGCTGCGCCCCGCCGCCCAGCTGCGGTCCTCGCCGCCGCTTCCGGCACGTCTCGGCGGCAACGGCCCGCTCGTCGCCGCCTCCGGCGCGACCACCCGCACGTTCCGGCTGCAGGGGCACGACGCGATCAACGGCCAGGAGATGGACATGAAGCGCATCGACGAGGTCGTGCCCGCCGGCGCGGTGGAGATCTGGGAGGTGGAGAACAACGTGTACTCGCACAACTTCCACATCCACGGACTCGAGTTCACGATTCTCGACCGCGACGGCAGCCCACCGCATGCCTGGGAGACCGGGCGCAAGGACACCGTGCACGTGCCCGAGAAGTCACGGGTCCGTCTGGCCGTCGCGACCCCGCGCCTCGCTGATGCGCAGCATCCGTACATGTATCACTGCCACATCCTGCGGCACGAGGACGCCGGGATGATGGGGCAATTCGTCGTCGTGACCCCGGGCGCGGAGGCCCACACCTCGCGCGTGCTGTCGGGGGCGGATCACGCCGGGCACCTGTGACTCCCCACTCACTTGCTATTGACAAGTAGCTTGTGAAGAACAAGCATTATGGGCGTCGGACCAACCAGCCACGTCAGCCAGGAGCACGTCATGCCGCACCCCAGCGTCTTCGTCAACATCCCGACCACCGACCTCGACCGCTCGAAGGCGTTCTTCGAGGCCCTCGACTACGCGATCAACCCGCTGTTCACGGACGACAACGCAGCCTGCGTCGTCATCAGCGACACGATCTACCTCATGGTGCTGACCCGCGACTTCTTCGCGACCTTCACCGAGAAGCAGATCGTTGACCCGTCCCAGGCCGTGCAGACCCAGATCGCCCTGACCTGCGAGTCGCGCGACGCCGTCGACGCGATGATGGCCAAGGGGCTCGACGCAGGCGGCTCGGAGCCGGTGCCCGCCCAGGACCACGGCTTCATGTATTCGCGCGACCTCGAAGACCCCGACGGCAACAACTTCTCCTACCTCTTCATGGAGCCGGCGGCCGTCGAGAAGGGGCCCGAGGCATACGTGGCCGAGCAGACGGGGAACGACAACGGCTGAGCGCCGGCCGGCAGCATGGCGACACGCTCTGGCCGGGGTTACGGCCACTACAGCGGGGCGGCGCGGGCCCTCGAGCGGGTCGGCGAGCGGTGGGCGCTGCTCATCGTGCGCGACCTGCTCGTCGGTTCGCGCCGATACGGCGACCTCAAGGCGAACCTGCCCCGCATCCCGACCAACATCCTCAGCGACCGCCTTCGCGAACTGCAACAGGCCGGAGTGATCCGCCGCGTGCCGGTCGTGCGCGGCGGATACGAGCTGACCGAGCTGGGCAGGGGCCTGGCCCCCGCCGTCCTGGCCCTGGAGCGCTGGGGTTGGGAGGTGCTCGGCCCGCCCGCCGACGACGAGACCCTCACCGCGGACGGTCTGGTCATCACCTTGACCGCCGCGTTCCAGCCGGCCGGAGCTCGCGGGCTGCCGCCCACCCGCTACGAGGTGGCGGTCGGCGACGCGCAGGCGTGGGCGGTCGTAGCGAGAGGCAGCCTCCTCGCGGGGGCGAGCGGCCCGACCGCGGTCGCGGCGCCCGAGCGCGAAATACCGGCCGTCCCAACAGATTCAACGCTTCAACTTGATGTCACCGCGGCAGAGCTGCGCGCACTGCTCACCACCGGCGAGAGGTCGGGCACACCCACGACATCTGCCGTTCTCCTCGATCGGTTCAGTCGCACGTTTCGGATCGAAGGGTCGCACCCGCGCTGACTCCCCGCGGCGTCACCGCATGACACCGAGCCACGTGTTCGGGTCGGTGCTCGAGGGTCGGGTGCGGCCGCCGAGGCCGGCGCGGACCATGTCGTCCGCGACCTCGAGGTCACCGGGGCGACCGGAGTGGCGCAGGGCAGACTCGATGGCCTGCACGTCCTCGCCCAGCTTGTTCTGGCTCAGCTTGTAGCCGCCCTCGATGCGGGTGGTCTCGACGGCGAATCCGACGATGGCACGCATCATGGAGCGCTGCTTCTCGGCGGGGATCTCGGACAGCGGCCAGGAGTCGGGACCGTTCCCCTCGAAGCGCTGCACGGTCCGCTCGAGGATCGCGTGCAACCGCGCCGGATCCGTGCGCCGGAAGATGCCCGTGACATGCACGGCCGAGTAATTCCACGTCGGCGCCGACTGCTCCACGCGGTAGAGCGTCGGCGAGACGTGGGCGTGCGGGCCCGGGAAGATCACCAGCACCTGCGAGCCGTCGCCCAGGGCGGCCAATGCCTTGTTGCGCAGGGCGAAGTGCGTGACGAGGCCGCTCGGGGACACCTCGTCATCGAGCAGGAAGGGCAGGTGCGTCGCACTCATCGAGCCGTCGTGCTGAACGACGAGGATGCCGAACGGGTTGCGGCTGATGTGCTGGTAGGCGCGCGACGAGTCGTCGTCGCGGAACTCTCTGGGCTGATACATGATCGGTTCTCCGGTATTGGTGATGGGGGTCTGGGTGGCCGGCCGTCGACCGAGGCGTCAGCCGGGCAGCTGGCGCACCGGGTGGCGGTGGATGCCCAGCCCGGTCTCGCCGGGCAGGATGTCGTCGCGCAGCAGGCCGCGCGTGTAGTCGCCGCGGTACTGGTAGCGGTACGGGATCGGGGCCCGCGTCTCGATCTGCAACAGCGCCGCACGGACGCAGCTGCGCGCCTGTCGATAACCGGCATCGTCGACGGCGTCGGCGTCGTGGATGCAGACGGGTGGGAGCACCTCCATGCCCGTGTAGAACAGGCTGCCGTGTAGGAGTGGGAAGAGGACTTCCTCGAGTTGGCCGCTGACGCCGCGAGGGCTGACGGCAAACTCGTTGCTGCCGCACGACACGAGGACCAATGCTCGTTTGCCGGCGAGATTGCCCTCGCCGTAGCGGAGGGTGCGGCGAGGGCCGTCGGGGTCTTTGACGTCGTAGGCGAAGCCCTGCACGAAGACGCGGTCGAACCAGCCCTTGAGGATCGCGGGCATGCTGTACCACCACAGCGGGAACGAGAAGATGACCGCATCCGCCCACAACAGTTTGTCGATCTCCGCCTGGATATCGGGGGCCAGGGTGCCACCGACGTAGGCGTCGCAGGAGGCCCGGGTCACGACGAGGGGTCCGTCGATCGGCTGGGTGAAGTCATCGCGGTCGACCACGGCCTTCCACGTCATCGCGTAGAGGTCGGAGACGCGGACCTCGTGCCCTGCTCGCGCAGCAGCTCCAGGCCGTCGCGGTGCAGGGAGTGGGTCAGCGAGCGGGACTCCGGTGAGGCGACGACCCACAGGATGTTCATGGCGATGTCCTTTCCGGCATGTTCTCTTGCCTCAAGGCTCACGCATCGGGGCCGTGCTCGACAGTGGCCCGTGGGTCACGTTGTGAAAGGATCGGGCCATGACCGATCGTCCCGACCCGCACCGTGTCGTGATCCTCGTGCGCGATGGCGTCATCCCCATGGAGATCGGCATCCCGCACCGGCTGTTCGGTGAGGCCCGCTCGGCGCAGGGCGAGCCGCTGTACGAGGTCCTGACCGCGGCACTCGCACCCGGCCCGGTCAGGGCGCAGGCCGATTTCACCCTCGATGTGCGGCACGGCCCCGACGTGCTGGCCACGGCGGACACCGTCATCGTTCCCGCGTCGGAGGACGACTACGCCCCCGAGACCGCCGGCCACCTGAGCGAGGCGCTGACCGCGGCCCTCGCGCTGATCCGGCCCGGCACGCGCATCGCGTCGATCTGCACCGGGGCGTTCGTCCTCGCGGCGGCCGGGCTGCTCGACGGTCGGCCGGCGACCACGCATTGGAAGAACACGCCGGACTTCGTGCGGCTCTTCCCGCAGGTGCACCTGGACCCCAACGTCCTGTTCACCGAGTCCGGCGGCATCCTGACGTCGGCGGGCGTCGCCTCGGGCCTCGACCTGTGCATCCACATGATCCGCGCAGACCACGGCGCGGCCGTCGCCAACGACGTGGCGCGCGGCACCGTCATCCCGCCACACCGCGAGGGCGGCCAGGCGCAGTACATCCAGCGACCGGTGCCCGCCGATCCCACGTCGGTCGTGAGCCGAGCGCGAGCCTGGGCCATGGCCAATCTCGACGAACCGATCACCCTGGACTCCCTCGCGCGATCCTGCGTGGTGAGCCGGCGCACCTTCACCCGCAAGTTCCGCGAGGAGACCGGGGTCTCACCCATGCAATGGCTCCTCGAGCAGCGCGTCCAGCGAGCCCGCGAGCTGCTGGAGACCACGGACCGCTCCGTCGACCGCGTCGCCACCGAGGCCGGGTTCGGCACTGGTGCTGCGATGCGCCTGCACTTCCGGCAGAGCCTCGGCGTGACTCCCCAGATGTACCGCCTGACGTTTCGGGGCCAGTCGGTGAGTGTGTCGCGGTTGGCGGCCGGCTGAGAGCGGCCCCGCTCGAGATGCGTCGGCACGGCCCTGCCGGTGGGGAGCCGGCACGGTCCGTCTCACACGCTTCACTGACGCACGAGGCCCGCCTCTGTGAGGAGGTGCGCGACCTCACCGGTGCCGAAGCGCCGACCCAGGCGTGCCTTGACGAAGTCGGGACCGGGGACGTGCAGCGGCTCGCTGTCGCGGAGGCGGGCGATCGCATCCAGGAGCGTGCGCACGTCGTAGGTGCTGTTGAAGACCTCGGGCACCCCGCGCTCGACACCGAGCAGGGTGTAGGCCGCCTCCATGCCGGTGCGCACGGAGTATTCCGTCGTGAAGATGCAGTCGCGGCTCGTCTCGGCGAACTGCCCGATGAAGGCGAAGTTCTCGGCGCCCGCAGGCACGACGTCCGGGCGGTCGCCGGCGCGGCGCGGCATGAAGAACGAGGTGACGTAGGGCATCATCACCGGCACGCAGCGGGCGCCGGTCGCGGCGAGCTCGGGGATGTCCTCGACGGGCACGCCGAGGTGATACAGCCATTCGGCGGTGATCTCCTCGCCGGTGCATTCGGCCATCGTCTTCTGGACGAAGTCGCCGGGCCGATCGACGAAGAGGGAGTAGACCCACACGACGATCTGATCCGGGGACTGGGCCTTGAAATGCGGCTGCCGGTTGACGGTCCAGCTCAGCAGCCAGGACGAGTCGCGCGCGGTGACGATGCCACCAGTGACGACCCTCCCGCTGAACGGATCGCGCTTGGCGATGCGGCGGATGTATTCGGGGATGCGCTCGTCGAGGGTCGTGACGGTCGCGGATTCCCACTTCGTCTCCTCGATCGAGGAGCAGAACACCTCGGGCCGGCCGAAGGCGGGGTCCTTGCGGGCGATGCGCTTCCACAGATCCCACGCGGACGCGGGGCCGCGATCCAGCCGGGCGGCGGTGTGGTGGTCACCGTTGTCGGAGTTGTCGACGAGGGAGCCGATCGTCATGAGCAGGTAGTCGTCGCGCCCCAGTTCCGTCGTGCCCGTGACGCCCTCGCGGACCCAGTGGATGCGGGTCGCGCGCTTGCGGTCGCCGGTGAAGGTGACATCGACGTCGGTGACGTCGGTGTCGAACTGGATCGTCACGCCCTGGTCGAGCAGCCAGCGGGTCATGGGTAGCACGAGCGACTCGTACTGGTTGTATTTCGTGAACTTCAGCGCGGAGAAGTCCGGCAGCCCGCCGATGTGGTGGACGAAACGGTGCAGGTAGAGCTTGAACTCCAGCGCCGAGTGCCACTCCTCGAACGCGAACATCGTCCGCCAGTAGAGCCAGAAGTTGGAGTCGAGGAAGTCGCGGCCGAGGACCTCGTCGATCCGCTTGCCCTCCATGCTCTCCCGCGAGGCGAGGAAGACCTTGGTCAGCTGCCTCTGGGCGGCGTCGCTGAGCCCGAAGAGCCCGTCGGTGTGGGCGTCCTGACCCTGCTTCTCGGTGACGCGCTGCAGGGAGTAGTTGGGGTCGTCCTTGTTGAGCCAGTAGAACTCGTCGAGCACGCTGGCTCCCTCGACCTCCGGGCTCGGGATGCTGCGGAAGGCGTCCCACAGGCACTCGAAGTGGTCCTCCATCTCGCGGCCGCCGCGGATGACGAAGCCGCGCTCGGGCTCCTTGATGCCGTCGAGCGCCCCGCCGGGCAGGTGCAGCTTTTCCAGGATCGTGATGTTCGACCCCGGAATGCCGGCGTCGCGGATCATGAAGAGCGCGCTGGACAGCGACGCGAGGCCGGCGCCGACGAAGTAGGCGTGTTTGTGCTCGGCGTCCGCGACCGGGCGCGGCCGTGCGAATGCCTCGTAGTTGCCGGAGCTGTAGTACATGAGATCTCCTCGAATAGGTGACATGACGACGGTGTGGGGGGCGCGGTGCGCGCCTCACGGGTGAGGACGTAGCGGATCGCCGGTGGAAGTCGAGGCGTCCGTGCTCGAGCAGGTGCACGAGTTCGTGGACGTGCCGCCCCTGGCTGCCGTCGTTGCCGAGCACAGCCGCGCGGCCCGCATGGACGTCATCTCCCTCTCCGTTCGTGAGTGAACTCAAGTTTGAGCATACTCATTTTTGAGCGAGATACAATCCTGAACATGGCGACGACCCAGGCGACCCCACCTCCAGCGCAGGGACGGCGCGCCCGCGCCAAGGCCGAGAAGGGCGAGCGGATCCTGGCAGCCGCGCAGCGGGCACTACAGAGCGTGGGCTATGACGCGATGACGATGGCCCAGGTCGCGGCCGATGCCGACGTCGCGACCGGCACGGTCTTCCAGTACGCGGCGACCAAGCCCGAGTTGCTCATGATGGTGACCGCGCAGCGGTGGCGGGACTACCCCGCGATGATCGACGCGATCCCGCGGGAGGCCCCCCCGGCGCAGGCGATCCGCCAGGCGCTCGAGCCGCTGGTCACCTCGTCGCTGGAGCACCCGGCGACGGCCCTGTGGATCGCGCGGGAGTTGCTCTTCGGCACCCCCGGCCCGCACCGCGCCGAGGTGGTCGCCCTCGTCGACGCACTCGAGGCGGGGATCGCGGGCATTCTCGACCAGGCCGGCGCCGGTGCGCGCGCCGAGGCGGCCGCCCGGCTCCTCGTCTCCGGCGCGCTCGTCGACGTCAACCGGACCCGTGAGGGCCGGGCCGACCCCGCCACCGTCGGCGAGCGACTCGACGACCTCATCGCGCTCGTGCTCGCCGGGGTCGACGCGTCCTGACCGGCCGCCCGGCGGCTCATCGACGCGGCGCCGGCCATCGTCGCGGCGCGCGGCATCACCCGTTGACCTCGAACGAGCCCGACTCCGGTCGTGATGCATCGAGTTATCATCGAGGTATGGCAGTGGACGTGGCCCAGCAGGTCCGCGACGCACGCAGCGCGTCCGGACTCACGCAGCGCGCATTGGCGGAGCGCTGCGGTATCGCGCAGCCCCACATCGCACGGATCGAGTCCGGCAAGGTCGTGCCGACACAAGCAACGCTGGAAGCGTTGCTGCAGGCGGCTCGGCCGCCGGCCCGCGACGTGCTTGCCCGTCACCGCGACGACATTCTCGCCATCGTGCTCCGCCACCGCGGCACCGGGCGGGTGCAGGTGTTCGGCTCGGTCGCCCGAGGTGACGACGGGCCTGACTCTGACATCGATCTCCTCGTCGAGTTCGAGGAGGGAGCCGACTACTTCGACCTCCACGCCATGCAGGAGGAACTCGCATCCCTTGTCGGCCGCACGGTAGATGTCCTGTCTGCCCGCGGAAGCGGCCGCGCGACACGGTCCGCGCATCAGCAGGCCGTCCCGCTATGAGCCCTGGTCACTCATCGAACGCTGACATCCTTCAGGCACTGCAGCGGCTGAAAGCCCAAGCAGCCCACCTGGTCAGGCGTGGACGCCCTGCGTTCCTCGCCGAAGACCTGGACGGTGACCTCAATCGCCTGGCCGGCGAAGGCCTCATCATCGCGCTTCAGTCCGCGCTCGAGGACCTCCCAGAAGGGTTCATCGAGCAGCACAGCGACCTTCCGTTCCGGCTCGTCCGTGGCATGCGCAATCGCCTTGCTCACGGCTATGACGACGTCGACGCGGGCCTGCTGTGGTCCACCATGCAGCATCGGCTGCCGGAGTTCATCGACGCGGTGATCGACCGGCTGGACCCGGGCGACTCATAGACCCGGGGCGGATCGGGACGTTCACGTATCCTCGGCGGGTGCAGGAGTCGAACATGGACCCGGCGGCCACCTCCGAGGCGCACGACACGGCGTGGTCGCACGCGTGGCCCGAGGCCAGTTGGCACAACCTCTTCTACGACCTGGCGTTCGTCGCGGCGGTCCTCGTGCTGGCCGGCTCCTTCTCGCTCGACTGCTCCGTGCTCAACGGGCTGTGGATCGTCCTCGCCTTCACCCTGCTGTGGTGCACGTGGCTGGTGACGTCCCTGGCCGTGGCGCGGATGCCGGTCGGGCCGAGGCGGGTCGGGCTCGTGGCCGTGCAGATGGCCTTCGTGCTGTCGGCGGCGGTCGCGGCGGGCGGCGTGGTCGCGAAGGCCGCCGACCTCACCGAGGTGATCTTCGGCGGGATGCTGCTGTCGGTGGCGGCGCTGGTGTTCTTCGGCCTGTCGGCATCGGATTCCTTGCGGCCCCGGCGCATCGCCGGGCAATTTTGTTCGCGGTCGGGGCGTTGCTCGCCGTGAGCTACGGCACGCTCGGCGCGCAGTCGCTCGTCGGCGGCATGACCGACGGCCTCGTGTGGGGCGCCCCGCCGATCACGCTGGCCGCCATCGCCCTCGCCGGGCTCGTGCTCGTCGTCGTCGCCTCCCGCGGGCCGGCCCGCCGGGCCGTCCGGGTCACCCCGGTCGAGGCGCTGCGCATCACCTCCTGAGGGTGGGCCGACGGGTCGTCCGCCGGACCGGCGGGCGACCCGTCAGGCGTGGTCGAGGATGCGCGCCGTGCTCGCCGTCGGGGTGAGGTCGAGCTGGCGCAGGAGCTGGGCGTTGAGGGCGACGACGACGGTGGAGGCCGACATGAGGATCGCCCCGACGCTCATCGGCAGGACGAAGCCGAGCGGGGCCAGGACGCCGGCGGCCAGCGGCACGGCCGCGAGGTTGTAGCCGGCGGCCCACCACAGGTTCTGCGTCATCTTGCGGTAGCCGGCCCGCGACAGCTCCCTGACGGAGAGCACCGAGCGGGGGTCGTCACCGGCGAGGATGACGCCCGCCGAGCCGATCGCGACGTCGGTGCCGGCGCCGATGGCGATGCCGACGTCGGCCTGCGCCAGGGCCGGTGCATCGTTGACGCCGTCGCCGACCATCGCGACGACCCGCCCTTCGCGCTGGAGCTCGGCGACCGTGGCGGCCTTGTCCTGCGGGCGGACCCCGGCGAAGACGCGGTCGATGCCGAGTTGCGCGGCGACCGTGTCGGCCACGGCCTGGGCGTCGCCGGTGATCATGACGACCTCGACGCCGACAGCGTGCAGGGCCTGGACCGCCTCGCGGGATTCGGGGCGGATCTCGTCGGCGAGGCGAAGGGCGCCGACGACCTGGCCGTCGCGCAGGACGTGCAGGACGATCGCGCCCTCGTCGTGCCAGGTCGAGGCGATGGGGCGCTCCCCCAGGCCGTGCCGTTCGAGCAGGTAGGGGCCGCCCACCTCGATGGTGGCGCCCTCGACGGTGGCGCTGACCCCCACGGCCGGGGAGGAGGAGAAGCCGGTCGCGGCCGGCACGTCGAGCTCCCGGTCGCGGGCCGCCCCGGTGATGGCGCGGGCCAGGGGGTGCTCGCTGTCGGACTCGGCGGCGGCGGCCAGGGCCAGGATCTCGTTGGGGGCGAGCTCGCCGGCCGGGTCGATGCCGGTGACGGTCGGCTCCCCCTTGGTCAGCGTGCCGGTCTTGTCGAAGAGGACGGCGTCGACGGCGCGCATCTGCTCCAGGGCGAGGCGATCCTTGACGAGCACCCCGCCGCGGGCGGCGCGCTCGGTGGCGATGGAGACCACGAGCGGGATCGCCAGCCCGAGGGCGTGCGGGCAGGCGATGACGAGGACGGTGATGGTCCGCACGACGGCGGAATCCGGCAGTCCGACGAGCGTCCACACGATCGCCGTGACGACCGCGGCCCCGAGCGCGTACCAGAACAGCCACCCGGCCGCCCGGTCGGCGATCCGCTGCGCCCGCGAGGACGAGGACTGGGCCTGCGCGACGAGCCTCTGGATGCCGGCTAGAGCGGTGTCCTGCCCGGTCGCGGTGACCTCGACCCGCAGCCCCGAGTCGGTCGCCACCGTGCCGGCGACGACCTGGTCGCCCGTCGCCCGCCGCACGGTCGTGGACTCACCGGTGATCATCGACTCGTCCATCGAGGCCGATCCGTCGACGATCCGCCCGTCGGCGGGCACCGACGAGCCGGGCCGCACGATGACGACGTCGCCGACCACGAGCTCGGCCGGGGGGACGGCGACGACCGAGTCACCCTCGACCTTCTCCGCCTCCTCGGGCAGCAGCGCCGCCAACGAGTCCAGGGCCGACGTGGTCTGCGCCAACGACCGCATCTCGATCCAGTGGCCGAGGAGCATGATGACGACGAGCAGCGCCAGCTCCCACCAGAAGTTCAGCTCGTGGTCCAGCACGTGCAGCGTCGCGCCCCACGAGGCGACGAACGCGACCGTCAGGGCCAGGGCGATCAGCAGCATCATCCCGGGTCGGCGGCTGCGGATCTCGCCGAGCCCGCCGGTGAGGAACGGCCGACCACCCCAGAGGTAGAGGACCGTCCCGAGGATCGGTGAGACCCACCACACCCACGCCCCCTGCGGCAGCTCGTAGCCGATGAGGTGGGCGAACATGTCGTTGAACCCCACGACCGGGACGGCCAGCACGAGCATGATCCAGAAGAGCCGCCGGAACTGAGCGACGTGATCACCGTGCCCGCTGTGGCCGTCGTGCCCGCTGTGACCGTCGTGCCCGGTGTGGCCGTCGTGCCCGCTGTGACCGTGGGGCGCGTCATGCCCCTCGTGGCGGCCGGGCTCATGGTGTCCGTCATGTCGGTGATGGCCTGCGTGCTCGTCGTGGCCGTGGGGGCCGTGATCCTCCTGCGCCGGGCGCGCCTGGTGACCCGCCCTCGCGTCGCCGTGGGCAGGGTGGCTCTCGGTCGGTGTGCCGTGCCGGTGCACGTCGTGCTGCCTCATCGGTCGTCCTTCACGTTCGGGGCCCG
>JBDIAP010000021.1:0-36245 GCA_039812485.1 Kineosphaera sp. | reverse complement strand
GCTGAGCTGCGCTAGCCGGCCGCGCAGTCGTGCCGCTGCCGCAGCGGCGAATACAGGTGGCTGTCCGGGAAGGTCTGCGCCGCGAGCACCCTCCCGACGAGGATGACCGCGCTGCGCGTCAGCCCCGCCGCATGCACCTGCTCCGCGATGTCGGCGAGCGTGCCGCGCAGCACGACCTCGCGCGGCTGGCTCGCGTAGGCGACGACCGCCGCCGGGCAGTCGGCGCCGTAGTGCGGGGTCAGCCGGTCGACGATCTCGTCGACGGCCTGCGTCGCCAGGTGCAGCACCTGCAGCGCGCCGGTCGCGGCGAAGGCCTCGAGCCGCTCCCCCGACGGCATCGGCGTGGCCCGTCGCGCGTAGCGGGTGAGCACGACCGACTGTCCCACGGTCGGCACGGTGAGCTCGCGGCGCAGCGACGCTGCGGCCGCCGCGAACGCCGGCACGCCCGGCACGAGCTCGTACGGCACCCCGGCCGCCTCCAGGCGGCGCATCTGCTCGGCACACGCACTGTAGATCGACAGGTCGCCCGACTGCAGGCGCGCCACGTCGAGCCCCTGCGCGTGGGCCTGGGTGAGGGTCGCGACGATCTGGTCCAGGTCCAGGTCTGCGGTGTCGACGAGCCGCGCGTCCGGATCCGCCTGCGCGAGCAGCTCGGTCGGCACGAGGGCCCCGGCGTAGAGCACGACGGGGCACGTGCGCACGAGCCGTTGGCCGCGCACCGTGATGAGGTCGGCCGCCCCCGGCCCGGCCCCGATGAAGTAGACGGTCACGATGCTCCTTGATCGCTCTTGGTCGCGCTCCACTGTGTGACGGGCCGCGCCGGGCGCCACCCGGTGTAGCCGCCGATCGGCTCGGCGCGGGAGATCTCGATGCGGGTGAGCCGGCCGCCGGCCCGGGCGGCGAGCGCGACGAGCAGCGCCTCGGACTCCAGCGTCACCGTGTTGGCGACGAACCGCCCCCCGGGGCGCAGCGCCGCCCAGCACGCCTCGAACACCTCGCGGCTCAGGCCGCCACCGACGAACACCGCGTCGGGCGTCGGCAGCCCTTCCAGCGCCTCGGGAGCCCGGCCGAGCACGACCCGCAGCCCCGGCACGCCGAGCGCGGCGGCGTTGTCCGCGATCCGCCGGGCCCGCTCCTCGCGCCGCTCGACGGCGATCGCCCGGCACGCGCGGTGGGCCCGCATCCACTCGATGCCGATGGTGCCGGTGCCGCCGCCGATGTCGAGCAGCAGTTCCCCCGGCGCGGGGGCGAGGGCCGCGAGCGTCACCGCTCGCACCTCCCACTTGGTGAGCTGCCCGTCGGTGTCGTAGGCGTCATCCGGGAGTCCGGGCACGAGCCCCAGCCTGGGGCCCGCGCCGGCGTCGCCGGGGGAGCCGATGGCGTCGGCAGGCGGGGTCGCGATCGCGACGACGTTGAGGGCCGGGAACGGCTCGGACGGTGCGGGTCGCTCCCGGGCCGGCTCCTCGCCCAGCTCCCCGGGCAGTTCCGCCCGCTCCGCCAGATCCCCCGCCAGCTCCCAGGCCAGCGCGTCGACCCGCGTCTCGTGGGCCGAGCCGAGGTCGCCCAGCACGCTGACCGCGCTGGCTCCGAAGCCGCGATCGGTCAGGAGGCGGGCCACCTCGCCGGGCGTGTCGGGCCCGGCGGAGAGCACGAGCAGCCGGCGGCCGGGGTGCAGCACCACGCCCACGCCGCGGACATCGCGTCCGACCGCCGAGACGACGTCGACGTCCTCGACCGGCCAGCCGAGCCGGGCGCACGCCAGCGAGATCGACGAGGGGTGCGGGTGGATGACGAGCCGGTCGACGCCGACGTGCCGCACGAGCAGGCGTCCGATGCCGTAGTGCATCGGGTCGCCGGAGGCGAGCACCGCCAGCGGCCGCGCGGGGTCGCCGCCGTGCGCGGCGACCAGAGGCGCGACGGCGGGGGGCAGCGGTGAGGGCCACGGCACCCGCCGCGCCGACACCTCCTCCGGGAGCAGCTGCAGCTGTCGGGGCGCGCCGACGACGACGGCGGCACCGTCGAGGGCGGCCCGCGCGGCGGGCGCGAGGCCGGCCCACCCATCCGCGCCGAGACCGACGAGATGCACCGGGGGCCGCTCGCGGCGCGGTCGATCGGCGCCGCTCACCGTCGCCTCCCCTCGTCGGCCGCGGCCAGCCCGAGGGGCGTGAACCAGCCGCGCTCGATCGAGCCCATGTGCACCTCGAAGATCGCGTCCGCCATCGGGGTGCCCACCCACACGGCGATCTCGAGGCTCACGACCCCGTGGGTGGCCGCCCAGATGCTCGTGGCCACGGGCAGCGGGCCGCCCGCGTCGACGACGTGCCCGCTGGCGATGAGATTGGCGACGACGCCGAGCACCGGTCCCATCGAGCTCGGCGGCTCGAGGCTGCGCGGCGGCAACAGGTCGTG
Source organism: Kineosphaera sp. (assembly GCA_039812485.1). Taxonomy (GTDB): domain Bacteria; phylum Actinomycetota; class Actinomycetes; order Actinomycetales; family Dermatophilaceae; genus Kineosphaera. The sequence continues at coordinate 33,836 of JBDIAP010000021.1, read as the reverse complement.
CCCGTGCACCAGCCCCTCATGCCCGAACATCGCGGTGTAGAAGGTGGGGTTCGCCAGCGCCCACTCCCGGTAGGCGACCCCGAGCCGGCGCAGATCGAGGACCGTGCGGCCCTGGCCCGCGGCCTCCTGCTGGGCGCGGGTGAAGCTGGCGTCGGCATCGGCGATGACGGCCGCGACGAGTTCGGCCTTGCCGCCGAAGATCGCGTAGATGGCATTGGTCGACGTGCCGCGGGCCCGCGCGATGTCGCGCAGCGAGATTCCGGCGGCTCCGGCCGCGGCCATCCGCTCGGCGGTCGCGGCCACAAGACCCGCGCGCAGATCGTCGTCATACGTCTTGGGCCGCACCACAGCCGCGACGCTAGCACCCGCGGCATAACGCTGTCATAGGTGGTCGTACCACGACGGTTTTACTCTCCGGGACAAGTCTTTACCGAATGCAGACCCGGCCCCGACCATTACCGGGCCGACAGCCCTCGCCCCCCTGGCTAACCTGAAATCGACCTTCCAGCCTCCCCCCGGCTGACAGGTCACGCGGCCCCGGTCCCCCCCACCGGGGCCGTGATCATGTCCGGACCCGGACGCCCGCGCTCAGCGCACCACGACTCCCGCCTCCCGCATCGCGTCCTTGACCTCACCGATGGTCAGCTCCCCGAAGTGGAAGACGCTCGCGGCGAGCACCGCGTCGGCGCCGGCCTGCACCGCCGGCGCGAAGTGCGAGGCAGTGCCGGCGCCGCCGCTGGCGATGATCGGCACGCTGACCAGGGCCCGCACGAGCGTGATGAGCTCGGTGTCGAAGCCGGCCTTCGTGCCGTCGGCGTCCATGGAGTTGAGCAGGATCTCGCCGGCCCCGCGGCGCGCGGCCTCCTCGCACCAGGCGATGGCGTCGATGCCGGTGCCGCGCCGCCCCCCGTGGGTCGTCACCTCGAAGCCCGACTCGGTGCGCGCCTCGCCGGCGCGGCAGCGCCGCACGTCGGCCGAGAGCACGAGCACCTGCGCGCCGAACCGGTCGGCGACCTCGTCGATGAGCTGCGGCCGGGCGATGGCCGCCGTGTTGACCCCCACCTTGTCGGCGCCGGCGCGCAGTAGCGTGTCGACGTCGTCGACCGTGCGCACTCCCCCGCCGACGGTCAAGGGGATGAAAACCTCCTCGGCGGTGTGCCGCACGACCTCGTAGGTCGTCTCGCGGTCGCCGCTGCTCGCGGTGACGTCGAGGAACGTCAGCTCGTCGGCGCCCTGCTCGCCGTAGCGGCGGGCCAACTCGACGGGGTCGCCGGCGTCGGTGAGATTCTCGAAGTTGACGCCCTTGACGACGCGGCCGGCGTCGACGTCGAGGCACGGGATGACACGGGTCGCTAGGCTCACCGCGCCAGTCTAGAGAGCCGCTCGGAGGGCCAGGATGCGCGGACCGGAGCCGGGGCCGCACCCGGCCGACAGGAAGGTGAGCGACAGGAAGGTGACCGATGGCAACGCGACCGACCGCAACGCGACCGACGTCCGAGGTCCTGGACATCGACGCCACGGACACCGAGGTCACGGACACCGAGGTCACGGACACCGAGGTCACGGACCCGACGTGACGCACGACGACGTGACGCACGACGACGTGACGCACGACGACCTGCCTGACCGCGACGTGGCCGTCGTGCTCGACCTCGCGGCCGTCAGGGCGCCACGGTGCGGCCGCACGCGCATCGTGGCCGTCGACGGTCCCAGCGGCTCGGGCAAGACGACATGTGCCGGGCGCCTGGCCGAGGCGCTGCTGTCGCGCTCGGGGATCGCGCCGCAGGTCGTCCATATGGACGACCTGTACCCGGGGTGGGACGGCCTGGCCGCCGCGGTGCCGCGGCTCGTCGCGGGGGTGCTGGCCCCGCTCGCGGCGGGCCTGGCCGGCCGCTACCGCCGCTGGGACTGGGCGGCCGGTCGTGACGGCGACGCCGTGCGTGTGCCGGCCGCCGACTGGCTCGTCGTCGAAGGGGCCGGATGCGGAGCGCGGGCCGCGGCCTGGTCCTATGTCGTGTTGGTGTGGCTCGACGCGCCGGCCGACGAGCGCCGCCGCCGCGGCCTGGCCCGGGACGGCGACACCTATGCCCCGCACTGGGAGCGGTGGGCGGCGCAGGAGCGGGCGCACTTCGCGTCGGAGGGCACGGCGGCGCGCGCCGACCTCCGCCTGGGCAGCTGAGCCCCGCGGGCGAGTGCGGCGTCGGCGGACCGTCGCCGCGCGTCGGTCGAGACACTGCGCGCGTTTGTCGAGACACTCGCGGGGACAGCGTCGAACCTCCCCGCGGCAGAGAGCGAGCCCCTCATGACGTCACTGGACACATCGCCCGCGCAGCGCGCAGTCCTCGTCACGGCGGGCGCGTCGGGCATCGGCGCCGCGATCGCGGCCGCCTTCGCCGGGGCCGGGGACCGCGTGCACCTGTGCGACGTCGATGCCGTCGCCTTGGCGGCCACGACGCAGCGCCTGTCCGGGCAGACCGGTGCGCCGGTGAGCGGGTCGACGTGCGACGTCTCCGACGAGGAGGCCGTGGCGGACCTCGTGGTCGAGGCCGTCGCACGGCTCGGCGGCCTCGACGTCGTCGTCAACAACGCGGGCATCGCCGGCCCCACCACGCCCGTGGCGGACCTCAGCCTGGCCGACTGGCGGCGCGTGCTCGACGTCGACCTCACGGGCGCGTTCCTCGTCAGCCGCGCCGCGATCCCCCACCTGCGGCGCAGCGCCTGCCCCTCGATCGTCTTCATCTCCTCCCTCGCCGGCCGGCACGGCTATCCGAGGCGGGCTCCCTACGCGGTCGCCAAGCGCGGGCTGCTCGCGCTCACCGAGACGCTGGCGATGGAGTTGGGCGACGACGGCATCCGCGTCAACGCGATCGCGCCGGGCCTCGTCGACGGCGAGCGCGTGCAGCGGGTCCTGGCGGGCCGGGCCGAGTCGACCGGGATCAGCGTGGAGCAGGCGAGCGCCGACGCGCTCGCGCTGCAGTCGCTGAAGTACATGGTCGATCCCGCCCACATCGGGGCGCTGGCCTACTTCCTGTCCACCGAGGCGGCCCGGTCGATCTCCGGTCAGACGATCGGCATCGACGGCGCCTCGCGCAGTATCGCCTGAGCCGGGGCGCCCCGGGTCAGCCCAGGACCAGCGCCCCGAGCAGGAAGCCGAGCGCGACGGTGACGATGATCGCGACCGTGCCGGGGATGACGAAGGGGTGTTGGAGCACGAACTTGCCCACCCGTGTCGACCCGGTGTCGTCCATCTCCATGGCGGCGACGGTCGTCGGGTAGTTGGGCAGCAGGTAGTAGTTGGCGACAGCCGGGTAGCTCGCGACGAGCGCGACCGCCGGCAACGCGAGTTGCACCATGAGCGGCATGAAGGCCACGGTCGTCGCGGCGTGGGAGAACATCAGCGGCGCCGCGAAGTAGAAGAACACGGCGGCGAGCCACGGCTGGCTCTGCAGGGGGCCGGTGAGGGCCTCCTTGATGACGTCCATGTAGTTGTTGACGAAGACGTTGCCGAGCCAGGCCAGACCCATGATGCAGATCGCGGCGGTCATGCCGGCGCGGAAGGTGCCCTGCTCGGCGATCGAGCTCGTGGGTTTCTTGGCGACGACGCAGATGAGCGCCGCCGTCGTGAGCATGATCGCCATGATCGCGGCGCTGGAGTCCATCGGCGGCTTCGCGATGATGCCGAGTTCCTTGCTCGTCAGCGTCGCGTAGGCGACGACGAGCACGAGCGCGACGAGGAAGAGCACGAGGCTCGTGACGGCGCCGCGCGCGGGCCGGTAGTCCGAGGACATGGCCGCGCTCTTGGCGACGAGCCCCTGCGCCATCCGCTCCTGATAGACCGGGTCGTCCTCAAGCTCGCAGCCCTGCCGGGACGCGACGACCGCGCCCACGAAGCAGCCGATGAAGGTCGTGGGGATGACGATCGCGAGGCACTGCAGGTAGCCCACGTGCAGTGGCGCCAGGGCGACCGTCAACGCGACCATGGCCGCGGAGATCGGCGAGGCCGCGACCGCCACCTGCGAGGCGACGACCGCGATCGACAACGGCCGCGAGGGCCGGATCTTGTTCTCCTTGGCGACGTCGACGATGACCGGGATGACCGAGTAGGCCGTGTGCCCCGTGCCGCACAGCAGCGACAGCATGTAGGTGACGAACGGCCCGAGGTAGGTGATCTGCCGCGGATGCCGCCGCAGGAGCACCTCGGTGAGGTGCACGAGGTAGTCCATGCCGCCGGCGACCTGCAGCGCGGAGACCGTGCAGATGACCGGCATGATGATGCCGATCACGGTCCAGGGCACGTCTTTGGCGGCCTCGGTGTGCAGCCCGGTCGCGACGAGCACGACGACGCCGGCGCCACCCGCCAGGCCGATGCCGATGCCGCCGAGACGCGCCCCGATGACGATGAAGGCGAGCACCACGAGAAGGTGGAACCAGATCATCTACACAGCCTCGATCCCCGAATGGAAGGAATGGTGTGGCACCGCACGGGCCCCGGGAGTCAGCACAGATTCACGGCTCGGCCCAAGCACGGATGCTAGCAGCGAATCCGCAGGTAGAAGGCCCGCGGAAGATACTTCACTGCCAGTGAGGACGCACGTCCCGAAATGCCCGACATCACCCGGAACCACTGTTCGCGGAAATCCGAAATAGAGTCCTACACCGCCGCTTGAATCGCCCATTACCGCCACGTGCTTCGATATCTGAACGCGGCCGATCGATATGTGAACACGGCCGCGTTGCCGAACCACCGCGTTGCCGAACCGCCGCGTTGCCGAACCGCTGCGTTGCCGAACCGCCACGTCGCCCGACGCCCGCCCGCGCCGACTCCCGCGCACCGGCGCGGGCGAGCGGGGACAATGGCGGACATGGAACCGGCGGACATGATGGCGGCCGTCGCCGACGGCCTGGAGCGGCGCACGGGACGCTCGCTGCCGCAGTGGCTCGTCGCCGTGCGCGGCGCGGGCCTCGACCCCCTCGACCAGCTCGCCGTGCGGCGCTGGCTCGCAGCCGAGCACGGCGTGCCGCAGAACTCGCAATGGGCCATCGCCGACGCCGCCGCCCGTGAGGCCGGGTGGCGGCCGCCGGACGTCGAGGAGGCGACCGACTCCCTCTACAGCGGGGCGAAGGCTGGGCTGCGGCCGCTGCACGACGCGATCGTCGAGATGACCCACGCACTCGGCGAGGACATCGAGGCGCAGCCGCGCGGCACCTACATCCCGCTCGTGCGGCGCACCCAGTTCCTCGTGCTGGCGCCCGGTCCGCGGGGCACGCTGCGGGTCGGCTTCCGCTTCCGCGGGGAGGTGCCCGACGACGACCGCCTCAGCGTCGCCCGCAGCTTCGGGCAGGCGACCCACTGGCTGCTCGTCGAGCCCGACGCGCTCGACGCCGACCTGCTGACACTGGAGCCGCTCATCGCCTGCGCCTACGAGCAGAACGGCTGACGTTGACCGGCTCCCATCAGCAGCCTTCCCACCACAGCAGCCGGCTCGAGCGCACCTGGCACCACGTCGCGGCCGAGTTCGCCCCGCGGCGGCTGGCCCGGCGGTCGGCGCGCTCGCTGCGCGCCCGCGTCGACCTGCTGCGCAGCCGTTGGTTCTTCATCCTCCAGTGCGCGATCTCGGCGGCCATCGCGTGGTATATCGCCGGCACCATCGTCGGCAACCAGCAGCCGTTCTTCGCCCCGATCGCCACCCTCATCGCGCTCGGCCAGTCGTTCGGGCAGCGGCTCGAGCGCGCGGTCCAGGTCGTCATCGGCGTCGCCATCGGGGTGCTCGTCGGCGACCTCTTCATCCACGCCTTCGGGTCGGGATATGTGCAGCTGACGATCATCATCGTCATCGCCATGTCGATCGCCACGCTGCTCGACACCGGCGTGCTCGCCACGACGCAGGCGGGCGTGCAGGCGATCTTCGTGACGCTGCTCGTCGCGCCGTCGGGCATGGCGTTCTCGCGCTGGTCGGACGCCGCCATCGGCGGCGCGGTCGCCCTGGCCGCCGCGACGATCACCCCGGCCTCGCCGCTGCGCAAGCCGCGCCGGCACGCCGCGGGCATCACCCGCGAGATCGCGCAGGTGCTGCACGGGACCGCCTCGGCCCTGCGGCACCGCAACATCGACGAGGGCGAGGCCGCCCTGGAGCGGGCCCGGGCCTCGGAGAAGGAGCTGGCGACCCTGCAGGCGCTCGCCGACGACGGCCTCGCGGTCGTGCGGTCCTCGCCGTTCCGGCGCTCCCACCTGCCTGCCGTGCAGGCGATCGCCGACCTGCTCGTGCCGCTGGACCGCGATGTCCGCAACATCCGCGTGCTCGTGCGCCGGGCCTGCACGGCGATCCGCGAGGGCGAGGACGTGCCCAAGGCCTACATCGACCTCGTCGACGACCTCGCGGCGATCACCGACTCGATGGCCGCCGAGCTCGACCAGCGGCACCTGCCGACCCAGGCCCGCGCCGACCTGCGCGACCTCGCCGAGCGGACCATCTACGTCACCGCGCACCCGAACCTGTCGGGCGAGGTCATCCGCGCCCAGGTGCGCTCGGCGATCGTCGACCTGCTCATGGTCACCGGGCTCGACCACGAGCAGGCCCTGGCCTACATCCCCGCGTCGTACTCCCTCGAGCCCGACGACCCCGACACCGGCTCCCACCAGGACCTGCCGACCCAGGCGCTGCGCCGGCTCGACGACGAGGGGGAGCCGACCCGCTAACGCTCGCTGTGGTATTCGATGAGCGCCGCGAGTCGGCGGGCGCTCGCCTGGGCGTGCGCGCCGTCGGCCTTCTGGATCGCCATGACCGCGACTGTGTCGGTGTCGTCGAGGTCGAGGCTCACCCACGGCGCGCCGCCGCTGAACTGCAGCCGCACGATCTGCGCCCACTCCAGGCGGCGGGTGATGAAGAGGTTGCGCACGACGAGTCCCTGCGGGCTGGGCCGGGCCTCGATGCGCGCGAAAAGCCACAGGAACGCCGCGACGAGCGCGCCGAGCACGAAGAAGAAGAGCCGGTCGAGCACCGTCCAGTGCGTGCCGGGGATCGTCGCCGCACCGACCGCGCTCGCCACCCCCACGACGACCGCCAGGACGCGTGGCACCCGCGCCCCCCAGCGGGGGCGGAACGGCGCGTAGGGGTCGTCGCGGGTCACAGCCGGCAGGCCGTGATGTCGGTGACGAGGATCCCGCGCGCCCCGAGGGCGTAGAGGGAGTCCATGACCCGGTTCATCCCCTTGCGCCGCACCATGGCCCGCACCGCGACATAACCCTTGTCGTGCAGCGGCGAGACCGTCGGCGACTCCAGCCCGGGGGTGATCGCGCAGGCCTGCTCGACGAGCTCGGCCCGCACGTCGTAGTCGACGAGCACGTAGTTGCGCGCGGTGACGACGCCCTCGAGGCGGCGCGCGAGCACCCGCACACCGGGCAGCTCCGTGTCGTCCCGCGGCGCGATGAGCACGGCCTCGGAGTGCAGGATCGGCGTGCCGAACGGCTCGAGCCCCTGGTTGCGCAGGGTCGTGCCGGTCTCGACGACGTCGGCGATGACGTCGGCGACGCCGAGCGTGATCGAGGTCTCGACGGCGCCGTCGAGGCGCACGACCTGCGCGTCGACGCCGTGCCGCTCCAGGTGCGAGCGCACGAGCCCGGCATACGAGGTGGCGATGCGGGTGCCGCCCAGCTCCTCGACGCCGCGGGCCGTGCCGGGGCGCGCCGCGAAGCGGAACGTCGAACTCGCGAAGCCCAGCGACATCACCTCGACGGCGTCGGCGCCGGAGTCGAGCAGCAGGTCACGGCCGGTGATGCCGGCGTGCAGGGTGCCCGCGCCGACGTAGACGGCGATGTCGCGGGGGCGCAGATAGAAGAACTCCATGTCGTTGTCGGCGTCGGTGATGACGAGCTCTTTGGTGTCGCGGCGCACGCGGTAGCCGCTCTCCTTGAGCATCGTGACGGCGGCGTCGGACAGGGATCCCTTGTTGGGGACGGCGATTCGCAGCATGATCCTGGCTTTGGGTGGGGGTGGGCGGCGGGCGGGCGGGGCTACAGATGCTCGTAGACCTGCTCGAGGGTGATGTCCCGATCGACCAGCAACACCGCCAGGTGGTAGAGCAGCTGGCTCACCTCTTCGGCCGTGCGCTCCTGCCCCTCGTGTTCGGCGGCCATCCACACCTCGGCCGCCTCCTCGACGATCTTCTTGCCGATGAAGTGCACACCGGCGTCGAGCTCGCGCACCGTGCCGGACCCCTCCGGCCGCGCGAGCGCGCGCTCCGCGACGAGCGCGTAGATGTCGTCAAACGTCTTCACGAGGCTCAACTCTAACGATCGGCGTGTGGCACCCCAGGCGCAGGGCCGGTGGCCACCCACAGAATCTAGGCAGTTTTTCTTATAGTTTTCGTTCATGAAACGGCCGAGCACCCTGTCCGTCACCGACGCGTCGCGCCGCGGGCTGTCCGGTCTACTCAAGGACGCACAAGACGGCTACCTCGTCGTCGAGCGGCACGGGACCCCGGCGGGGGCGGTCGTCTCGATGGCCCAGCTGCGGCAGCTCACCGACGCGATCGAGAGCCTGAGCGAGGCCGCGCTCGTCCTGTCGCGCGCGGCCACGGACAGGGGACGCAGGGTCGGCCTCGACGAGGTCTTCGCCGAGTTCGGCGTCGACCGGGCCGAGCTGGAGCGGGAGCTGGACGAGGAGCCGGCGCGCGAGACTGCCGCCGATCACACCCAGCCGTGACGCGACGCCGACCCTCATGACTCACGACCGGGTCGTCTTCCTCGAGTCCGCCGTCGGTGACCTGCGGGCCCTGCAGCGCAAGGACCCGGCTCTCCTGCGCGCCGTGCTCAAGCAGGTGCTGCTCGTCAACCGCGACCCACGCGCCGGCGTCGCGCTGCGCGGCCCGCTGGCCGGCTACCGCAAGCTCACCGTCGGCGACCGGCATTGGCGGCTCATCTGGCGCATCGCCACGGACGGTGTCGTCGAGATCGCCGAGGTGTGGGGGGCCGGCGCGCGGGAGGACCAGCAGATCTACGTCGAGATCGGCGACCGCATTCAGACGTTGCCCGACGACGCCCTGCGGCTGTCCCTGGCCGACGTGCTCGACGCCATCAGTGCCGCCCGCGAGGTGGTCGCCCTCGACCCGCCGATGGAGCCGATGCCGCCCTGGCTGGCGACGGCGCTCGCCGACCAGGTGGGGCTGACCGCCGAGCAGATCGCCGGGCTCACTCCGGAGGAGGGCAATGCCCGCCTGGCGCAGTGGTATTCACGCCTGCGCCCCTGACCCTCACGGCACGACGTCCGCCCTTTGCAGCACCCGTCCGTAGGTCGTGGTGCGCTCGCGCGCGGGCCGGTCGATGCCGGCGGCGATGTCGACGATCTCGGCCACCGTCTTGGCGGAGCCGTGCTGCGACCCGGCCATGCGGCTGATCGTCTCCTCCATGAGCGTGCCGCCGAGGTCGTTGGCGCCGCCGCGCAGCATCGCGCGGGTGCCGTCGACGCCGAGCTTGACCCAGCTGCACTGGATGTTGTCGATCCGCCCGTGCAGCATGATCCGCGCCAGCGCGTGCACTGCGCGGTTGTCCCGCAGCGTCGGCCCCGGCCGGGCGATCCCCGCGAGGTAGACCGGCGCGTTGGTGTGGATGAACGGCAGCGGCACGAACTCGGTGAAGCCGCCTGTCTCGTCCTGCACCCGCGCCAGCGTGCGCAGGTGCCCGACCCAGTGCCGCGGGTGGTCGACGTGGCCATACATCATGGTCGCCGTGCTCGGGATGCCGAGCCGGTGCGCGGTCGTCACGACGTCGATCCACGCGCTCGTCGGCAGCTTCCCCTTCGTCAGCACCCAGCGCACCTCGTCGTCGAGGATCTCGGCGGCCGTGCCGGGGATCGAGCCCAGACCCGCCTCCTTGACCTCCGTGAGCCAGTCCCGCACGGACACACCGGCCTTGGCCGAGGCGGTGACGACCTCCATCGGCGAGAACGCGTGCACGTGGATGTCGGGGGCGCCGGCGCGCACGGCCCGGACGATCTCGACATACGAGCGGCGGCCGAGCTGGGGGTCGATGCCGCCCTGCAGGCACACCTCGGTCGCGCCGAGCGCGGCGGCCTCGGCGGCGCGCTGCGTGAGCTGCTCCATCGAGAGGCGGTAGGCGTCGGCGTCCTGCGCCCGCTGCGCGAACGCGCAGAAGCGGCACCCGACGTAGCAGACGTTGGAGAAGTTGATGTTGCGGTTGACGACGTAGGTGACCGCCTCCCCCACCGTGTCGGCGCGCAGCCCGTCGGCGAGCGCGCACACCGCGTCGAGGTCCGCGCCGTCGGCGGTGACGAGCGCGAGGTAGTCGGCGTCCGACAGGCCCGCCGGGTCGCGCTCGGCGCGGCGCAGGGCGGCGGCGACGTCGGTGTCGGCGCGCTCGCGACCGGCCGATTCCACGCTGTTGTGGTCGTGACTGATGCGGGCGTCGCGGGCGACCGCGTCCCAGTCGCCGTAGACCGAGTCGAAGTCCCCGCGCCGGTCGCCGGTGCGCCCGGTCGTGTCGACCTCGGCGTGCAGGTCGACGCGCCCGCCGGCCTCGCCGCCGTCCGGCTCCTGCCACGGCCGGCCGACGGCGCGGGCACCCGGGGCGAGCAGCCCGTCGGGTCCGGCGAGCGCCGCGACGTGCGGGTGCAGGCGCGGGTCGATCCACGGTCGGACCCCGGCGAGCGAATCCCGCACGAAGCGCGGGTGCGCGGTGAGGCGCGGCGCGAGGGTCAGGCCGCACTCGCCTACCGTGGCGGCGAGGGCGTCGAGCCCGGGCCACGGGCGCTCGGGGTTGACGTGGTCGGGGGTCACCGGGGAGATGCCGCCGAGGTCGTCGACGCCGGCGGCCAGCAGGTCGGGCAGGCCGGCCGGGTCGGTGAGGTTCGGCGGGGCCTGCACGGACACCGACGGGCCGAGCAGCAGCCGGGTGACGGCGATCGTCGCCAGGTATTCCTCCGCGCCGAGGTCGGGGGTGTCGCGCATGGCCGTGTCGTCCTTGGCTCGGAAGTTCTGCACGATGCACTCCTGGATCGCGCCCGACTCGCGTGCGACGGCCCGGATCGCGAGGATCGTCTCGACGCGCTCGGCGGCGCTCTCGCCGATGCCGACGAGCAGGCCGGTCGTGAACGGGATGCCGATGCGGCCGGCGTCGGTGAGCACCCGCAGTCGCACGTCGGGGTCCTTGTCGGGCGACCCGAAATGCGCCTGGCCGGGCGTCTCGTAGAGCCGCCGCGACGTCGTCTCGAGCATCATGCCCAGCGACGGCGCGACGGGCGCGAGGCGGGTCAGCTCGGCCCAACTCATGACGCCGGGGTTGAGGTGCGGCAGCAGCCCGGTCTCCTCGAGCACGAGGATCGCCATGGCCCGCACGTAGCTCAGCGTGTCGTCGTAGCCGTGCGCGTCGAGCCACTCGCGGGCCGGGCGCCAGCGCGTCTCGGGCCGGTCGCCGAGCGTGAAGAGCGCCTCGGCGCAGCCCGCCGCCGCGCCCTCGCGGGCGATGGCCAGCACCTGCTCCGGGGACAGGTACGGCGCCTCGGCCCGCCCGGGCGTCGTCGCGAACGTGCAGTAGTGGCACCGGTCCCGGCACAGCCGGGTCAGCGGGATGAAGACCTTCGGGGAGTACGTGAGCACCCCCGGCCGCCCGGCCGCGACCATCGCCGCGTCCCGCACCCGGGTCGCCGCCTCGCACAGGCGGACCAGATCGTCGCCGCGGGCGTGCAGCAGCGTGTGCGCCTCGGAGGCGTCGAGGATCTTGCCGTCCCGCGCCCGGGCCAGCGCTCGGCGGATCGCGTTCGCGCTCGGCGCGAGTGGCTCATCGAGCCGGTCGCCGCGCCGACCGGGCGCGGTCGGGGTGCTGGTCGGGGTGCTGGTCGTCGTGCCGTCGTGGGTGCCCACCATGGCGGCCAGGCTAAGCCGGGCCTGCGCGCGGCGCGCAGGCGGCACCGCCTCGGCCCACTCAAGGGTGCCGCCGAGATCATTCCCGACGCAGCGCCGCCAGCTGTCGCCAGCTGTCGCCAGATGTCGTCGAGTGGATCACCGAAGTCCGCGCGCTCTCGCTCGGGTGGGTGGGCAGGGCCGCTCCGCACCACAACACACGCAGCGACGAGAGGATGTGAGGCAGCGGTCGAACGGCTCCCGCTTGCTCGTGAAGGCGTTGTCGAGGCTGCCCTTGGGACACCCGTCGCAGCCGCCGCGCGCACGCGATCAGGAGTCGTGACCCGCCTCTGCACCCACCTCTGCGCTACCCACCTCTGCGCTGCGGATCTCCGGCGCGGACTCGCGCCGCTGCGCCACCTCGCGGCCGTTGCGGCAGACGCCGTCCGACTCGTCGCCCTCCTCCTCACCCCACGCCCTGGGCACCGCCAGCGTCGTGAGGAACGCGCCGAGCCGGCTCGCCTCCTCGACGGTGAGGTCCTCGGGCAGCGTGAGCCGGGCCTGCAGGCCGGGCCGCAACGGGAACGGGTAGTCGAGCATGCTTCCGGGCCTCGTCACAGGCGTGCTGTCGGACATGGTGCTGCCTTCCGGGAGGGATGCGATCGGGTGGCCGGCGACCCGTCGGTCGCGCGCGAAGAGGTCGGGCGCCGTGTCGACCTCACGGTCGCCGGAGTCGGCGTGTGCCGGCGGAGCCGCGACGGGCGCGACGTGGGCGGTGGAGGCGACGGCCGAGGCCGCGCCCGTGTCTGTGTCCGGATCCGCGTGGCCCGGCTCGGCGTGCCGCACCGACCCCGAGGCAGGCGCGCGACCGGCGAGCGGCCGCTCGGGCACGAAGAACGTCAGCACGGTGGTCACCGCGAGCACGACGATCGCGACGACGAGCACGAGGCTGATGGAGTCGGAGAAGCCCTCCTTGAAGGGAAACGTCAGGCGCGGATCGGCGAAGGCGAGGAACGCCGTGTCCGAGAGCATCGAGGACCCGCCCGAGGAGCCGCCGTGCAGCATCCGCAGGATCGGCGCGTTGGCCGGGTTGCTCGCCACGGCAGGGTCTTTCATGGCCGAGATGAGGTCGGGCGTGCCGGCCGCGGCGCGGTAGGCGTCGGCGATCTTGTCCTGCACGGTCGAGAAGAGGATCGACAGGAAGACCGCGGTGCCCAGCGTGCCGCCCATCTGCCGGAAGAAGGTGGCCGCCGAGGTGGCGACGCCCATGTCGCTGCGGTCGACGGCGTTCTGCACGGCGAGCGTCAGCGGCTGCATGCAGTTGCCGAGCCCGAGGCCGAAGACCAGCATCGCGAAGCAGACGTACCACATCGACACGTCGACCGTGATGCGCGAGAGCAGGAACGCGCCGAGGGTCATGAGCGCGGTGCCGATCGTGGGAAACACCTTGTAGTGCCCGGTCCGGGAGATGAGCTGGCCGGAGATCAGCGAGGCGGCCATGATGCCCGCGGTCAGCGGCAGCATCGCCAGACCCGACTGGATCGCCGAGTAGCCGTGCACGATCTGCAGCCACAGCGGCAGCGTCATCATCGCGCCGAACATGCCGAAGCCGACGAAGACGCCGACGAGCAGCGGCACGCCGGCCGCCGCGTTGGAGAAGAGCCGCATCGGGATGAGCGCCTCGACGCCCGCGGCCCGCTCGGCGAGCAGCAGCGCGACCAGACCGACGACCCCGATGACGTAGCAGCTGATGGCCGCCCCGGAGGTCCAGCCCCACTCGCGGCCCTGCTCGGCGACGATGAGCAGCGGCACGAGCGCGACGACGAGCGTCAGCGCGCCCCACCAGTCGATGCGGTGGTTGACCCGCTGGTGCGGGGTGTGCAGGTTGATGTAGACGCCGATGAACGCCGCGATGCCGATCGGCACGTTGATGAGGAAGACATAACGCCAACCGGCGATCCCGAAGATCGTGCTCTGGTCGGCGAGGAAGCCGCCGACGACCGGTCCGAGCACGCTGGACGTGCCGAAGACCGCGAGGAAGTAGCCCTGGTAGCGAGCCCGCTCCCGCGGCGGCACGATGTCGCCGATGATCGCCAGCGCGAGGGAGAAGAGGCCGCCGGCGCCGATGCCCTGGATCGCGCGGAAGGCGGCGAGCATGTACATCGACGTCGACATCGTGCACAGCGCCGACCCGACCACGAAGATCGCGATCGCGAAGAGGAAGAAGCGGCGCCGCCCATAGATGTCGGACAGCTTGCCGTAGAGCGGCGTCGCGATCGTCGAGGTGATGAGGTAGGCGGTCGTCGCCCACGCCTGGCGGTCCAGGCCGCCGAGGTCGTCGGCGATCGTGCGGATCGACGTCGAGACGATCGTCTGGTCGAGCGCGGCCAGGAACATGCCCGCCATGAGCGCGAGCAGGATGCGCACGACCTGGGAGTGGTCGGGATAGTCGACCGGGCGCACGTCGGGTCGCGCCGGCGCGCCCGCGCCGCGTGCGGCGCCGGGCGCGCTGGCGTCGATGACGGTGGTCATAGGACTCCTCGGGTTCAGGTGCGAGAGCGCCGCCTCAGGCGGCGGGCCCGCTGGGCGAGTCGGGGATGCGGGCGTGAACGTCGCTGTTGAGACGCCCGAGGAGGGCGGACAGGGCGCGCAGATCGCCGACGCTCCAGCCCGCCAGGAGGCCTTGCAGGGTGACGCCGATGGCGTCGAGGTGTGCCGCCAGCGCGGCGCGACCCGACTCGGTGAGTTGCACGAGCGAGGCGCGCCGGTCGTCGGGGTCGGCGACCTTCTCGACGTAGCCGGACCGCACGAGCGCGTCGACCTGCCGACTGACCGTCGAGGGGTCGAGGAAGAACTCGGCCGCCAGGGTCGTCGTGCGCTGCGGGCCCAGCCGACGCAGGGCGCCGAGCAGCGGCAGTCCGGACGGACCGAGCTCGGGGGTCGCGGTGCTGCTTCGGACGAGATGCAGCGTGCGCTTGAAGAGCACGATCTGCGAACGGAGCTCGGTCACGGCCCGGTCCCGTTCGTCGCAGGAGTCGTCGCCGGGGTCGACCCCGAGGGCGGCATCCGCTGAGGTTTGTGTCACGGATGACGACGATACGTTTGCATGGCACATGCAAGCAAAAGAGGTGTGCGCAACAGGGAGCCGGCCACCGCTGCCGTCGGCGCGAGGCCGCGGCCGGTCAGCCCAGCGAGCGCAGCGTGACGGCCGTGGCGATCGCCGCCTGCGCCGCCTCGTAGCCCTTGGACTCGTGCGACCCCGACAGCCCGGCCCGGTCACGCGCCTGGGCCTCGTTGTCGCAGGTCAGCACGCCGAAGCCGACGGGCTTGCCGGTGTCGACAGCGATCCGCGCGAGCTCGTGGCTGACGACCTGGGCGATGTAGTGGAAGTGCGGGGTGCCGCCCTTGATGATGACGCTCAGCGCGACGACCGCGTCGTGGGTCGCCGCGAGCCGGCTCGTGACGAGCGGCAGCTCGAAGCTGCCCGGCACGCGCACGATCGTCGGGTCGGGCACGCCGGCCTCGGCGAGGGCCCGCGTGGCGCCCTCGATGAGGCCGTCCATGAACGCCTCGTGCCAGGAGGCCGCGACGATCGCGACCGACAGCCCGCTGGCGTCGACGTCGAACTGCGGGATGCCGTTGCCACTCATCGTGTGGTCCCTCTCTGCGGTGTCGTCTCCGGCATCGGGCCGGGTCTCGTTGTCCTATCGGCGGGTTCGTCGGGCTCCGTCAGCTCGTTGACGAGTCGATGCCCGAGCCGGTCGGCCTTGGTGCGCAGGTAGCCGGCGTTGTCAGGGGTCGCGGCCGGTCCGACCGGGCGGGCGGCGACGACGTCGATGCCGCCCTCGCGCAGCGCCTCGACCTTGGCCGGGTTGCCGGTGAGCAGCTCGACGCGACGCAGCTGCAGGTCGTGCAGGATCGCGACCGCCGCGTCGTAGTCGCGGGCGTCGACGGGCAGCCCGAGCGCCACCTGGGCGTCGACGGTGTCGAGGCCGCCGTCCTGCAGCGCGTAGGCCTCCAGCTTGGCGAGAAGGCCGACGCCGCGCCCCTCGTGCCCGCGCAGATAGACGACCGCTCCCCCGCGCCGCGCGACCAGCTGCATACCGGCCTGCAGCTGCGGGCCGCAGTCGCAGCGCGCCGAACCGAACGCGTCGCCGGTGAGGCACTCGGAGTGCACCCGCACGACCGCGGCCTCGCCCGGCCCGCCAGGGCCGCGGGGCGCCGGAGCGGTGAGGGCCACATGCTCCGCACCGGTGAGCACGTCGCGATAACCGTGCATGGTGAATCGGCCGTGCGCCGTCGGCAGGGTCGTCGTCGCGACCCGCTCGACCCGGTCGTGGCGGCGGCGCCACGCGACGAGGTCGGCGATCGTGATGACCGGCATCTCGTCGCGCGCTCCGAGGGCGAGCACCCCGGGGGTGCGCATCATCGGACCGTCGTCGTGCACGAGCTCGCCGATGACCCCGACCGGAGGCAGTCCGGCGAGCCGGCACAGGTCGACCGCGGCCTCGGTGTGCCCGCCCCGCACGAGCACCCCACCCTCGCGGGCGCGCAGCGGCACGAGGTGACCGGGCCGGATGAGGTCGGCGGCGACGGCCCGGGGGTCGGCGAGCACCCGCGCGGTGCGCGCCCGGTCGGCGGCGCTGATGCCGGTCGTCACGCCGGCGGCGGCGTCGACCGTCACGGTGTAGGCGGTGCGCAGGTCGTCCTCGTTGCGCGTCACCATCTGCGGCAGCTCGAGCCGGTCGGCGATCTCCCCGGTCAGCGGCGCGCACAGGTAGCCCGACGTGTGCCGGATCGCCCACGCGCACGCCGCCTCCGTCAGCGTCGCCGCGGCGAAGACGACGTCGCCCTCGTTCTCGCGGTCGGCGTCGTCGAGCACGAGCACCCCGCGCCCCTCGCGCAGCGCGGCCAGGGCCTGGCCGATCGTGGCGAACACCGGCGGCCCCGCGACGGGGGTCAGGTGGAGCGCGGTCATGCGAGGACCTCCTTCTCGGCGGCGCCGCGCCGCTCGGTGCGCGCGGCGCGCAGCCAGACGACGAAGCCGTAGGCGACGAGGGCGCCATAGGCGGCATAGAGCACGGCACTCGGGTAGTACTCGCTGTGCCACAGCAGCGGCACGCCGACGAGGTCGACCGCGATCCAGGCCAGCCAGAAGTCGACCCAGCCGCGGGCCATCGCGAACGGGGCGACGATCGAGCCGACGAAGATCCACGCGTCGGTCCAGTAGTACCAGCGCGGCGCCGGCCACCCGGCCCCGACGGCCGCGAACACCTGCTGCGCGACGAGCACCCCGACGACCCACACGATCAGGTAGCCGGTCCGCTCCCGCGCGGTGGCCCAGCGCGGCACGATCGCCGGAGCCTCGGGCCGCTTGCCGGCGCGCGCACGGTTCCAGATCCACCACCCGTAGACGCTCGTCAGGATGAAGAAGACCTGCCGGAACGCCTGCCCGTAGAGGGGGTGGCGGCCCTCGGTGGTCGCCAACGCGACCCCGAAGAAGACGGTGAAGAGGATGACGTTGCCGACGATGCCCACGGGCCACGCCCAGACCCGGCGCCGCAGACCGCCGACGGCGGAGGCGAACCCGAAGGCGTTGCCGATGATCTCGCGCCAGTAAAGGGGGTGCCCCGCCACGTCGATCGACGCGCCGAAGAGGGCGGACAGGAAATCGCTCACGCCCGCACCTGCCGCTCGTCCCCGGAGGCGGGCTGCGGCTGCGCCGCGCGGTGCGCGAGCAGGGCCTCGACATACTTGGCGAGCACGTCCACCTCGACGTTGACGTCGGTCCCGACGGGCGCGGCGCCCAGCGTGGTGTCGGACAGGGTCGTCGGGATGAGGCTGACCTGCAGCCCCCCGGGCACCAGGGCGCTGACGGTCAGCGAGACGCCGTCGACGCAGATCGAGCCCTTCTCGACGACATACGGGGCGAGCTGCGGCGGCAGCGCGATCGTCACGACCTCCCAGCGGTCGCCCGGGTCGCGGGCCGTGATCGTGCCGACACCGTCGACGTGACCTTGCACGATGTGCCCGCCCAGGCGCCCGTCGGCCCGCACCGCGCGCTCGAGGTTGACCCGGCTGCCCGCGGCGAGCCGGCCGAGGCTGGAGCGCTGCAGCGTCTCGGCCATGACGTCGACGCCGAAGACGTCGCCGTCGAGGCGGGTCACCGTGAGGCAGACGCCGTTGACGGCGATCGACGCGCCGTGGGTCGCGTCGGCGGTGACGGCCGGGCCGCGCACGAGCAGCACGGCCGAGTCGGGGCCCGGCGTGTGCGAGACGACCTCGCCGACTTCCTCGACGATTCCGGTGAACATCAGGATCGCTCCTTGCTGGTCGATGTGCTGCTGGTCGATGTGCTGCTGGTCGAAGTGCTGTCTGTCGCTGTGCTGTCTGTCGCTGTGCTCGCGCCCAGGGGGAATTCGAGCATGAGCCGCGCATCGGCGCCGACGACGGCGACGTCGCGCAGCTCCAGGCGGGTGATGTCGCCGATCGTGCCGATGCCCAGGTCGCCGACGAGCCCGGGGCCGGCCCCGAGCAGCGCGGGCGCGACATACGCGACGATCTCGTCGATGAGTCCGGCCCGCAGGAAGGCGGCGGCCAGCGTCGGGCCGCACTCGAGCAGGGCCCGCCGCACGCCCCGCTCGTGCAGAGCTGTCAAGGCCTCGCGTGGGTCGCGGGAGCGCACGAGCAGGGTCGGCGCGGCGTCATCGAGCAGCCGTGCGCCCGGCGGCAGCGGTCGCCGGCCGAGCACGACGCGCACGGGCTGAGCGTCCGGTTCCCGGCCGCCCGCCGGCCGCACGGTGAGCTGCGGGTCGTCGGTCAGGGCCGTGCCGGTGCCGGTGATGACCGCCCCGCACTGCGCGCGCAGCGCGTGCACGTCGGCCCGAGCTGCGGCGGAGGTGATCCACCGGCTCGTCCCGTCGGCCGCGGCGGTGCGCCCGTCGAGGGTCGTCGCGGTCTTCCACGTCACCCACGGCCGTCCGGTGTGCACGGCCCGCCGCCAGCGCCGCGTCAGCTCGTCGGCGCCCGCGTGCGGGCGGTGCACCACGTCGACCCCCGCCGCGGCCAGCACCTGGACGCCCCCGGCTGCGACCTGGTTCGGATCGGCGACGGCATAGACGACCCGCGCGACCCCGGCGTCGACGAGCGCCTGCGCGCACGGACCGGTGCGGCCCGTGTGGGCGCACGGCTCGAGGGTGACGTAGGCGGTGGCCCCCGCGGTCTCGCGGCCGGCGCGGCGGGCGTCGGCGAGGGCCGCCACCTCGGCGTGCGGCGTGCCCGCCCCGCGGTGGTATCCCGCTCCGAGCAGGTGACCGGCGTCGTCGACGAGCACGGCCCCGACGCGCGGGTTCGGGTCGACCGCGGGGCCCTGCGCCGCCAGCTCGGCAGCGCGGTCCATCGCCTCGGCCGCCCCGAGCGGGTGCGCGAGGGGCCCCCGGGTCGGGCCGGTGCCGGTCATGCCTTCGCCTTTCGAAGCTCGAGGAACGAGTCCGAGCTCCGGGGTGTGCGCGGGCGACGCGCTACGGCCTGCCGTGACATCGGCGTCGCCGGCTCCATCGAGGCCGACGACGTCGACGCGTGGACATCGCCCACGACACCGACAAGGCCACCGGCGAGGTCGCAAGGGGCGCCGCCGACGTGTTCAGCACGCCCGCGAGCGCCGGCTCGTCACCGGCTCGTGCTGCCTCCCATCCGGACTTTCACCGTCGGTCCTGGAGTTTCACCAGGTCAACCGCCTCTGCGGCCCCGTAGGACCGTGCGCAGACGCGGGTCGCGGACTATCACCGCCGGCTCGGAATTGCACCGACCCCGGAGCACGTGCCGCCCAGTATGCCACCGCCGCCCCTCGACGAATGCCACCACCGCCCCTGGACAGACACCGGCGCCCGGGCGCGCCGCCCACGCCGCTCGTAGGCTGAACGACACCGCGAGCCCGCAGCAGGACGCGCAGGCATCGCGAGACCGAAGGCGGGGACCGGGAGGCGGGAGGCAGGGATGAGTGCCGCGAGCGATCCGGACGGGGCCTGGCTGGACGGCCTGCAGCAACTGGTCGACCGGCTGGCCGACCGGCTCGGGCGCTCGGTCGCCATCGACGACGCCCAGGGCCGGCTCGTCGTGTCGAGCGGCCACTTCGGGGAGGAGGACGCCCTGCGGGTGTGGGCGATCGTGCACCGCTTCTCCGATCCGCGGGTCATGGAGCATTTCCGAAGCCACGGCATCTACACCTGGACCCGCCCCGGCCGCGTCCCCGAGAACCCCGAGCTGCAGTTCAAGGCGCGCGTGTGCTGCCCGATCCGCGACCACGACATCCTCTTCGGCCACCTCTTCCTCATCGACGAGGGGGTCACCGACGGGCAGATCGAGGAGGCCGCCGCGACCGCCGAGCAGGTCGGCCGGCTCATGTATCACCGGCTCGCGCTCGACGAGGAAGGCCAGCGGCGCGCCGAGATCCTCGTGCGCGAGCTCATCTCGCCCGACCCGTGGACCCGTCGCCGCGCAGCCCAACGCGCCCTCGAGGGCCGCGCCCTGCGGGCCGCCGACCCGGTCGCGGCCCTCGTGGTGGCGATGACCGGATCCACCGGGGCCGACACCGACCTGCGCTCGGCCGTGCACCTGGCGACCCGCGACCGCCTGCGCCACGTCAGCCTCGACTGGCTGCGGCCCGGCGAGGCCGTCGTCCTGCTCTTCGGGCGCGGCGCCGCGACCGCCCGCGACGTCGCCGCGGCGATCGTGAGCCGGCTCGAGGCGCGCGGGCATCAGGCCGTCGCCGGGGTCGGGCCGGTGCGCTCCGGGGACGGGGCGGCCGCCACCTCCTACGCTGACGCGGCCCTGACGGCTCAGGCGGTGCGGCTGCTGCCCGAGCTCGGCACGGTGGCCGGTTCGGAGGATCTCGGCGTCTATCGGTGGCTGCTGACGCTGCCCCGCGACGAGCTGCACCCGTCCCGTTATCCGGCGCCGCTGAGGCGGCTCATCGAGGCCGACCCGGCCGGCGGGCTGCTGGAGACCCTGGCGACCTATCTGGAGTGCGGCGGCGACGTCGGGCGCGCGTCGAGCGCCCTGCACGTGCACCGTTCGACCCTCTACTACCGGCTGGGGCGCATCGAGGAGCTCGCCGGGGTCGACCTGCACGAGGGCCGCCATCGGCTCGAACTGCATGTGGGGCTCAAGCTGCGCCGGCTCGTCGAGCAGCTCTGAGCAGCTCTGATCGCCCCACCGAGACACCGCGTGACACCCGTTTCGACGATCGTCGGACTGTTGGGACCATCTTTGCGATACCTGTCGGAAGCCACGTCACCACACGGACCGCGAAGCTTCACCAACCAGGTCTTCTCATCGACGGCGTCCTCGCCTGGCACGGCGCCGCACTGCCGCACTGCTTCGAGTCCTCAGCTCCGAGGGCACCCCGACGACTCCGACGAAAAGGAGTGGGTCATGAGCACCCAGCTCTCGACGAGCCCCGCGAGCGGGGCCGACGCGCAGGCACCGCCCCACCCGGCGATCGAGGTGAAGGGCCTGACCAAGATCTACACGCCGCGCGGTGCCCAGCGGGCCGTCGCGTGGGGCCGCAAGGCGCTCGGCAAGGCCCCCCGACCGGCCGCCGACGACGTCAACTTCGCGGTCGCGCCAGGCGAGTTCTTCGTCATCATGGGCCTGTCCGGCTCCGGCAAGTCGACCGTGCTGCGCATGCTCAACCGGCTCGTCGAGCCCACCTCGGGCGAGCTGCTCATCAACGGCCGCGACGTCGCCGGCATGTCCGACGCCGACCTGCGATCGCTGCGCAACCGCACGATCAACATGGTCTTCCAGCACTTCGCGCTCTTCCCGCACCGCACCGTGCGGGAGAACGCCGCCTACGCGCTGCACGTGCGCGGCGAGCCGGAGTCCGTGCGCACGGAGCGCGCCGACTGGGCCCTGAAGACGGTCGGGCTGGGCGACTGGGGCGACTCGCTGCCCGGCGAGCTCTCCGGCGGCATGCGGCAGCGCGTCGGCCTGGCCCGCGCCCTGGCCTCCGACGCGGACATCCTGCTCATGGACGAGCCCTTCTCGGCCCTCGACCCGCTCATCCGCCGCGACATGCAGGACCTGCTCATCACCCTGCAGCGCGACCTGGCTCGCACCGTCGTCTTCGTCACGCACGACCTCAACGAGGCGATGCGGCTCGGTGACCGGATCATGGTCATGCGCGACGGCAAGGTCGTGCAGCGGGGCACCGCCCAGGAGATCCTCGACGCGCCGGCCAACGACTACGTCATCGAGTTCATCTCCGACGTCGACCGCTCGCGCGTGCTCACCGCCGAGACCATCATGCAGGCCCCGCTCGTCACCGCCGGCCACCGCGACGACCTGCACGACGTGCTGCACCGGCTCAGCGACTCCGAGGGCGTGGGCGCCTACGTGCTCGACGACGACCAGCGCATCCTCGGCGTCGTCAGCGCCGACCAGGTGGGCGCCGCCGCGGCGCAGGGCCGCCCGGCCTTCGCGCAGCTGGTGTCCCAGGAGTTCCGCTCGGTGCCCGCCGACACCCCGCTCGCCGACATGTGCACCTTCCTCGGGCGCAACTGCGTGCCGCTCGCGGTGACCGACGAGCAGGGACACCTGCTCGGCGTCGTGCCGCGCGCCACCCTCCTCGAAGCGCTGGCCACCCGCCGGAAGGACGACCATGTTCACCATTGACATCGGCAGCCCGATCACGGCGGCCGTCGACTGGCTGACCGCCAACTTCAGCCCGCTCTTCGACTTCATCTCGACCGTCATGCTGTGGCTGCTCAACGCGGTGTTGTGGCTGCTCACGGCGCCGCACGCGCTGGTCATGATCGCGATCTTCGTCGCGCTCGCCCTCGTGCACCGGCAGTGGGGATTCGCGCTGTTCACCCTCGTCGCGTTCCTGCTCATCCTCGGCATGGGGCTGTGGGTGGAGGCGATGGAGTCCCTGGCCGTCGTGCTCGTCGCGACCGTCGTCGCCGTCGCCATCGGCCTGCCGCTGGGCATCTGGGCGGCGCGCAGCCGGCGCGCGAGCCGGATCGTGCGGCCGCTCCTGGACTTCATGCAGACGCTGCCGGTCTTCGTCTACCTCATCCCGGCGGTCTTCTTCTTCGGCATCGGCGTCGTGCCGGGCGTCATGGCGACGATCGTCTTCGCGATCCCGCCGGCCGTGCGCCTCACTGAGCTCGGCATCCGCAGCGTCGACGCCGAGGTCGTCGAGGCCGCCACGGCGTTCGGCGCCAAGCCGCGGCAGATGCTGCGCGAGGTGCAGCTGCCGCTCGCGCTGCCCTCGATCATGACCGGCGTCAACCAGACGATCATGCTCGCGCTGTCGATGGTCGTCATCGCCGGCATGGTCGGCGCCGCCGGCCTCGGCGGCGTCGTCGTGCGCGGCATCAGCACCCTCGACGTCGGCACCGGCTTCGAGGGAGGCATCGCGGTCGTCTTCCTCGCCATCTACCTCGACCGGCTGACCACCGCGTTCGCGACCGCGCCCCGGCGCCGCAAGCGGACGCCCAAGGCCTCCCAGGCCTCGGCCGAGCCGGCCGTCTCCGAGCAGCCCGCCGCGGCCGCCGTCTGAAAGGCGATGACCATGACATCTCGTCGGACTTCCCGCCGCGCCCCTCGCCGGGCCTCTCGACGCACTCCCCTGCTGCTGACGGCCCTGGCCCTCATCGTGGCCCTTCTCGCCGCGTGCAGCGGCAACCCTCGCTCGTTCAGCGGCGGCGGAGGCGCGGGTGGCGGGGACGCTGCGGCCGGTGGTGGCGGCGACAAGAGCATCTCGATCGCCATGGTCCCCGGCTGGGACGAGGACATCGCCGCGACCTACATGTGGAAGGCGCTCCTGGAGGAGAAGGGCTACACGGTCAACGTCCAGGAGCTGGAGATCGCGAGCACCTTCACCGGTCTGGCGAACGACCAGATCGACCTCTACCTCGACGCGTGGCTCCCGTCGACCCACGCCGCCTACTGGAGTCGCTACGAGTCCAAGCTCGAGGCGCTCACGACGTGGTCGCTCGGCAAGAACATGCTCGTCGTGCCGCAGTATGTCGACGTCTCCAGCCTCGACCAGCTGCGCGCCGCGTCGGCCGAGTTCGGCGGCCGGATCGTCGGCATCGAGGCCGGTGCCGGGCTCATGGCGGCGACCCGCACCAAGGTCATGCCCGCCTACGGGCTCGACAACTACACGCTCGTCGAGGGAAGCTCGCCGGCGATGCTGGCGGCCCTCGACAGCGCCATCAAGGCCAAGAAGCCGATCGTCGTCACGCTCTGGCAGCCGCACTGGGCGTTCAGCGCCTACCAGCTCAAGGAGCTCGCCGACCCCAAGCAGGCGTTCGGCGAGCCGGACGACATGAAGGTGCTCGCGCCCAAAGGCTTCAGCGAGCGCCAGCCGCAGGTCGCCGGCTACCTCAAGAAGTTCACGATGAAGAACGAGCAGCTCTCCTCGCTCATGCTCGAGCTGCGCAAGCAGGGCAAGGGCAAGGAGCTCGACGCAGCCAAGTCGTGGATCGCCGCGAACCGGCCCGTCGTCGACGCCTGGCTGGCAGGCTCCTGACGACGCCACTCCTGACCAACACCTCCTGACGACAGCGGGCGCCGCCGGCGTCGGCCTCCCTTGTGGAGGTCACGCCGGCGGCGCCCACTCTCCTTACTCAGCCGCTCTTGGGCTGGCCGTTGCGCTCGGAGATGCGGGCCGCGGCGGCCTGGACCCGCGCGGCCAGCTCGGGGATCTGCTCGGGGTCGATGCGGAACGTCGGCCCCGACGCGGCGATCGCCGCGATGACCCGGCCGTCGAGCGCACGGATCGGGGCCGCCACGGCGATGAGCCCGACCTCCTGCTCCTCGACGACCCAGCCGTAGTCGCGCTCGCGCACCTGGGCGAGCTGATCGCGCAGCGCCCCGGGGTCGACGATCGTGCGCTCGGTGTAGCGGTCCAGGCCCTGGGCGAGCATCTCGTCGAGCTCTGCGGCGGGCAGGTGCGCGAGGAAGACCTTGCCCGACGCGGTGACGTGCAGCGGCAGGCGCCGGCCCATCCAGTTGACCGCGGTCACCGAGGAGTTGCCGATGACCTGGTCGACCGTGACGATCTGGCGCCCCTCGAGCACGACGACGTTGACGGTCTCGCCGAGGTCGTCGGCCAGGGCCGTGCACACCGGCCGGCTCGTCACGACGAGGTCGGGCTTGGTGGCGACCCGCTCGGCCAGCTGCACGACCCCGTAGTCGAGCCGGTAGCCGCCGCGGCCGGGGATGTGCTCGACGAGTCCGCGGGCCTCGAGCGTGCCGAGCAGCCGCGAGACTGTCGACTTGTGCAGGGCCAGGTCCTGCGACAGCACGGTGACGCTGGTCAGGCCCCGGCGCGCGAGCACCTGCAGGATCGAGATCGCTCGGTCGACGGATTGCACCGACCCCGCGCCCGTGCGCGGACTTGCCACCTGAGTCGTCACTGACAGCACCCCTCTTGACACGTGCTCTCGCACGCTCCTAGCCTTGTTTCACGATACAAACTAGTCCCGCGATGCGAGACTTGGCAAGTCTGGGAGTGCCCATGGGATTCCTCACCGGCCCCACCGCTGCGCGGTCCGCGGTCGACGTCGCGCAGCTCGTGCGGGAGCGCCGGCCCGGCCACAGCCTGGACGCCGCCTTCTACACGAGCCGGGAGGTCTACGACCTCGACGTCGACGGGATCTTCGGCACGCACTGGCTCTTCTGCGCGACCGAGGCGGAGCTGGCCGAGCCCGGCGACTATGTGACGATCGACATCGGGCGGTCCTCGGTGATCCTCGTGCGCGACGACGACAAGCAGGTCCGCGCGTTCCACAACGTGTGCCGGCACCGCGGGTCGCGGCTGCTGTCCGACGCCTGCGGCGCGGTCGGCAACCTCGTGTGCCCCTACCACCAGTGGACCTACCGCACCGACGGCGAGCTGATCTTCGCCGAGAACCAGCCGCCCGACTTCGACCGCGGCCGCTTCGGGCTCAAGCCCGTGCCGGTGCGCAGCCTCGCGGGGCTCGTCTTCGTGTGCCTGTGCGACGAGCCGCCCACCGACTTCGACGAGGTCGCCGCGGTCCTCGAGCCCTACCTGTCCCCCTACCGATTGTCAGAGGCGAAGGTCGCCCACCAGACCGACATCGTCGAGGACGGCAACTGGAAGCTCGTCATGGAGAACAACCGGGAGTGCCACCACTGCGACGTCGGCCACCCCGAGCTGCTCAGCGCCTATTTCCCCTTCAACCGGTCCGGTGCCGACGACGTGCCGCCGCGCATGCGCGCCTTCTTCGAGCGCTTCCGCCAGGCCGGCGCCCGGCTCGACGCCCTTAAGGCATCGACGAGCATCCCGACCCAGGCTCGTCGCGAGCTCGACTCGCGTCCCACGGGATTCACCGTCGACCACCTCCCCCTCGACGGCGCCGGCATCTCGTTCTCGCCGCGCGGCGAGCAGCTGTGCCGCAAGCTCATGGGCGACATCCCCGCCGCGGCCTTCGGCGACCTCTACGTGCACTTCCAGCCCAACGCGTGGCTGCACTTCCTCTCCGACCATGCGGTCGTCTTCCGGGTACTGCCGCTGACGCCCGACACCACGCTCGTGCGCTCGACGTGGCTCGTGCACCGCGACGCCATCGAGAGCGTCGACTACGACGTGCCGACCCTCACCGCGGTGTGGCAGGCCACCAACGACCAGGACCGCGCCTTCGTCGAGAAGTGCCAGCGCGGGGTCAGCGACCCGAGCTACGAACCGGGCCCCTACGGTGTGACGGAGGACGACGTCGAGGCGTTCGTCACGTGGTACGTCACGCGGCTGCGGCACCACCTCGGCCAGGAGCCGGCCCGCGACGGCGCGCTGGACGACACACAGGACGAGGCGGCGACGCTGGCGGTCGTGCGATGACGGCCCTCCTGCCCGCGGCACCAGCCTCGACCCCGCTGCTGGCCTCCTGGCCCGCGCCCGAGTGCTGGCTGGACACCGACGAGACGGAGCTGGTATGCCGGGCTGTGCTCGACGTCACCCACAACGTCAAGAGCTTCTGTCTCGCGTCGCCCGACGGGTCGGTCTTCGCGTTCGAGCCGGGCCAGTTCGTCACGCTCGAGCTCGAGATCGACGGGCAGTCGATCAGCCGGTGCTACACGATCTCCTCGCCGCCGACCCGCCCGCACCTCCTCTCGATCACGGTGAAGCGGGTGACCGGGGGGCCGGTGTCGAACTGGCTGCACGACACGATGGCCCCCGGCGCCCGGCTGCGGGTCAGGGCGCCCCTCGGCGGGTTCACGCTGCGGGCGCCGGTGGCGGCCAGGTACCTCTTCCTCTCGGCCGGCAGCGGCATCACGCCGCTCATGTCGATGACCCGCACGCTGGCCGACCTGGGGTCGGACGCCGACGTCCTCTTCGTGCACAGCGCCCGCACCCCGGCCGACATCGTCTTCCGGCGTGAGCTCGACGCGATCACCGCGGTGCACCCGAACATCCGGGTCGCCTACGTGTGCGAGGCCGACCACGAGACAGAGCGCTGGCAGGGCCTGCGCGGGCGGCTGTCCGCGGCGGTGCTCATGGCGATGGCGCCCGATGTGCACGAGCGCGTCACCTACACGTGCGGGCCGGCCCCCTACATGGCGTCGGTGCGCACGATCCTGACCGAGCTGGGCTACGACCTGGCCAGCTATCACGAGGAGAGCTTCACGTTCGAGACCGTCGTCGCGGCGCTCGGCGCCGATGCGGACGCGCCTGGCACCGACGCCGACGACGACAGCGGGATCGTCACCCACAGCGTCGAGCTCG
The DNA here is from genome assembly GCA_039812485.1 of Kineosphaera sp. Lineage (GTDB taxonomy): Bacteria > Actinomycetota > Actinomycetes > Actinomycetales > Dermatophilaceae > Kineosphaera. The sequence continues at coordinate 6,229 of JBDIAP010000021.1, read as the reverse complement.
TGCGCAGCGGCGTGACTCTGCGGTGCGGTGCGACCCAGACGATCCTCGACGCCGCCTACGCGGCGGGCGTGCGCGTGCCGGCGTCGTGCACCCAGGGCATGTGCGGCACGTGCAAGTCGAGCAAGCTCTCGGGCGAGGTCGACATGCAGCACAACGGCGGCATCCGCCCGCGCGAGATCGCCCAGGGCAAGATCCTGCTGTGCTGCTCGACGCCGCTGGGCGACGTGCGCATCGACGCCTGATCACCCCTGCTGGGCCGCCCACTGCGCGACCCGCGCCTCGCTCTCCTGCTCGCTGAGGTCCTCGACGCGCGTCATCACCGACCAGCGCACCCCGAACGGGTCGAGGATGCTGCCGAAGCGATCCCCGGAGACGAAGGTGCTCACCGGCTCGCGCACGGTGGCGCCCGCCTCCCGCGCGGCATCGACGACCGCGTCGGCATCGGGCACATAGACGGTGAGGGAGTAGCAGGCGGCGTCGGCCGCCGGCGGCGGCACCAGCCCATAGGCGGAGGTCGGCTCGCCGAGCTGCAGCCGCCCGGTGCCGAAGTCGAGCTCGGCGTGCACGACGACGCCGCCCATCTCCGTGACGCCGAGCCGACGCGCCCCGAAGACCTGCTCGTAGAAGGCGATGGCCTCCCCGGCACGGGGCACCGCGACGAAGGGGGTCAGCGACGTGTAGCCGTGCGGGCGGCCGTTGCTCGTGTGCTCGCCGTCGACGGCGCTGGTCTTCTGCACTGTGTTCGTCATAGCCCGACCGTAGGTGTCGCAGCGCAAGTCTCGATTGAACAAACACGCCACATCGGGCGGCCACCCGTACCGTCGGATCGTGACCGGAGACCGCCCAGACGACCCCGCGCTCGAGCGATTTTCACCCCGCGGTGTGCTCTATCCGGCGAGCCTGCCCACCTTCTCCCGGCACTCCCCCGACCCGGAGGTCGAGCAGCTCGTGCGGTGGTACTGGATCTCGCAATGGGATCTGGAGCCCGGGCGCGTCTCTCGTCAGGAGCTGCTCGCCTTTCCCGCGCTGAACCTCGTCGTCGAGGACTCCTGCGTCGGGCTCAGCGGCCTCACGACCCGGCGCAGCCACCGCGACCTCGTAGGTCGCGGTTGGGCGGTCGGCGCGCTGCTGCGCCCGGCCGCCACCGCCGCAGTCACCGCCGACCCTGCCGCGCTGCACGACGTCTACGCCCGGCTCGATGAGCCAGGGCTGCACGCGGCCGTCTGCTCCCCCATGAACGCTCGGCCGCCCTCGCTCGCGCAGGCGTGCGCCGCCGTCGGGGCGTGGCTGCGCGAGCGGGTGCCAGCGCCCTCGCCGGAGGCGCTGCTGGCCAACGACCTCGTCGCCCGCATCGAGCAGGACTCCGACGTGCGCCGCGTCGAGGACGTCGCCCGTGCCTTGTCGCTGTCGGTGCGCACGGTCCAGCGGCTCGCCCGAGCCCACGTCGGCCTGACCCCCCTGGCGATGATCCGGCGGCGACGCCTCCAGGAGGCCGCTGCGCTCGCTCGCGACAACCGGGACATGCCGCTGGCGCACCTCGCCGCCGACCTCGGCTACTCCGACCAGGCCCACCTCGTGCGCGACTTCCGCGACCTGCTGGGCTTCACGCCGGGTCGCTACCGCCGCGAGGTCACCGGCCCACGACCACCGGCACGCTGACCGGCCCGGGGCGTGGGCGCCCGGCGGGTCAGGCGTGCTCGTGCCGCGCGACGAGGGCCCGCAGGGCGTCGACGTTGGCGGCCGCATCCTCGGCGTTGTAGACCGCGGAGCCCGCGACGAAGACGTCGGCGCCCGCCTCCGCACACTGTTCTATGGTGTCCGCCGACACTCCCCCGTCGACCTGGATCCAGATCTGCCCGCCGTGGCGCCGGACCGCCTCGCGCACCTGACGCACCTTGGGCATCTGGTCGGCCATGAACGACTGCCCGCCGAAGCCGGGCTCGACGGTCATGACGAGCACCATGTCGAGCTCGGGCAGCAGCTCCTCGTAGGGAGCGAACGCGGTCTTCGGCTTGATCGCCATGGCGGCCCGGGCTCCGGCCGCGCGGATGTCACGCGCGATCTGCACAGGATTGTCTGCCGCTTCGATGTGGAAGGTGACGCTGCCGGCACCTGCCTCGGCATAGCCGGGGGCCCACCGGTCGGGGTCGTCGATCATGAGGTGGCAGTCGAGCGGGATCGGGCTCACCTTGAGCAGCGACTCGACGACCGGCAGGCCGAGGGTGAGGTTCGGCACGAAGTGCGCGTCCATGACGTCGACGTGGGCCCAGTCGGCGTTGGCGATGGCGTCGAGCTCGGCCTGCAGGTTGGCGAAGTCGGCGGACAGGATGCTCGGGGAGATCTGCACCCGCGTCAGCCTAGCGGCGGCCCCACCTGCAGCAGCGCGAGGAACATCGCGTCGGTGCCGTGCCGGTGCGGCCACAGCTGCGCGCCGGGCCCCTCCCCGAGGCCGGGCACCTGCTCTCCGGCGGCGTCGCGCACGAAGGGGCGGGCGTCGAGCTGGCGCAGGTGCGGGTGACGTGCCAGGGCGTCGCGCACGACATACCGGGTCTCGGCGGGATGCGGGCTGCACGTGACGTAGGCGACGAGCCCGCCGGCGTGGGTGGCGGCCACCGCCGAGTCGAGCAGCTCGCCCTGCAGCCGCGAGAGCGTGCCGACGTCGTCCGGCGTGCGCCGCCACCGCGCCTCGGGTCGGCGCCGCAGCGCCCCCAGCCCCGTGCACGGCGCGTCGAGGAGCACGAGGTCGAAGGAGTCGGGCTCCTGCGCCCCGATCTCGCGCCCGTCGCCGGTGCCGACGAAGACGTCGGCGCCGGCGTCGATGGCCGCCGAGACGGCCTGGTCGACGAGCCGGGTGCGGTGCTCGCTCGCGTCGTTGGCGAAGACCGTGGCACCCCGACCCAGGGACGCGGCCGCCAGCAGCGCGACCTTGCCCCCCGGCCCGGCACACAGATCGAGCCAGCGGGCGCCGGACACGTCGAGGCCCAGATCGTGCGCGGCGGCCAGGGTCGCGAGGGTGACGAGCTGAGAGCCCTCGTCCTGCACGGCGGCCCGCCCGGCGCGGACCGCCTCGATCCGGCCGGGATCGCCTCCGGAGGCGAGCACCGCCGCGACCGGCGACAGCTCCGAGCGGGTCGCCCCCGCGTCGACGAGCTCCTCGACACGCGCCAGACCCGGCCGGGCCACGAGCGCGATGGCGGGGGCCGCGTTGTCGGCCACGAGCAGTTCGGACGTCTCCTGGGACGCGCCGGCATGCGCGTCGAGGGCCGAGCGCAGCGCCCGCACGATCCACTCCGGGTGGCTGTGCGTGACCGCGAGGGCCTCGTCGCAGTCCGGGTCGAGCCCCCTGGTGAGGATCGCCTCCCACTGCGCGTCGTCCTTCTCGCTGATCCGGCGCAGCACGGCGTTGACGAAACCGGCGCGTCCGGCGCCGAGGAGCTCCCGCGCCAGGGCGACGCTGCTGTCGACCGCCGCGTAGCCGTCGACCCGCATGCCCAGCAGCTGGTGGGCGCCGAGACGCAGCACGTCGAGCACGTCGGGGTCGATGTCGGCGAGATCGCGCCCGGCGCCGCGCGCGATGATCGGGTCGTAGCGGCCTCGCAACCGCGTCGCGCCGTAGACGAGCTCGGTGACGAACGCGGCGTCGCGGCCGGTCAGTCGCGCGCGCCGCAGGTGCCGCGGCAGCTCGAGGTTGGCGTAGGCGCCGTCGTCGATCTCCCGCATCACCTCGTAGGCGACGCGCCTGGGGTCGTCGGCGACGCGAGACCGCGCCGACGGCGCGTTCGAGGTGCGCCGACCGGGGCGGCGGCTGCGGAAGTCGCGCCGATCCGTGCGGGATCGTCCGCCCTCGCCGCGGCGCCGGTCCGGCCCCTGCGCCGGTTCCTGACCTTGCCCATGCCCCCTGGTCACGTCCGCTCGCCTCCTTCCGGCGACGGCCGGCTGTCGCGCCGAGGGCCGGCGCTGCGACCCTGCTCCGCCGCCCCGTCCGCCGACGACTGCGGCCCGCGCCCAGACCCGGCGCTGCGACCCTGCCCCGCCGCCCCGTCCGCCGACGACTGCGGCCCGCGCCGAGGTCCGGTGCTGCTCCGCGCTCCCTCGGCTGGGAGGTCAGCCGTGGCGGCCCCCTCGCCGAAGTGCTCCCCCGCCATGACTCGGGCGCCCCGGGCCCAGTCGGCCGCGACCATCGCGCGCTTGCCTGGGGGCTGCACGGTGCCGAGCAGCACCGGCGCACTGCCCGTGCCGACGTGGACGGTGCGCTTGCCGACCCGCAGCTCACCGGGGGCCAGCGGGTCGGCGGCCGCGTCGGGGACCGCGGGCCCGAGTTTGACCCGATCTCCGCGGAACGTCGTCCACGCACCGGGAGCGGGGGTGCACGCGCGGATGCGGCGGTCGACGTGGGCGGCCGCCTCGCCCCAGCGCACTCGCGCATCGTCCACGGTGAGCTTGGGCGCGAGGCTGACGCCCTGCGAGGGCTGGGGGCGGGCCTCGATGACGCCTTCCTCGAGGGCGTCGAGCGTGCGCACCAGCAGCGTGGCGCCGGCCCGGGACAGTCGCTCGAGCAGGTCACCCGACGTGTCCTGGGCGCCGATCGCCTCCGTGTAGGTGCCCAGCACCGGTCCCGTGTCGAGCCCCTCCTCGAGCCGGAACGTCGTGGCGCCGGTGATCTCGTCGCCGCCGAGCAGCGCGTGCTGCACCGGCGCCGCCCCCCGCCAGGCCGGCAGCAGCGAGAAGTGCAGGTTGATCCAGCCGTGCCGGGGCACGTCGAGCAGCGCGGCGGGGATGAGGCCCCCGTAGGCGACGATCGGCGCCGCATCGGGCGCCAACTGCCGCAGCCGCTCGGCGAACTCGGGGTCGCGCGGGCGTGTCGGGCTGAGCACCTCGAGGCCCGACTCCAGGGCTCGACGCGCGACGGGGCTCGGGCGCAGCGTGCGTCCCCGGCCGGTGGCGGCGTCGGGTCGCGTCAGCACGGCGAGCACCTCGTGCCGTGAGGCGAGCAGCGCGTCGAGGGCGGGCAACGCCGCGTCCGGCGTGCCGGCGAAGAGCAGGCGCACGGTCTACAGTCCCTTCCCGCCGGTCGCGTGCGGACTGACCCGCACGATCGGGCCGGGCAGGCCGGCCCATTCGGCGGATCTGATGGCCTTGAGCGCCGCGCGGCGCCCCTCCTTGTCGAGGCGGTCGATGAAGAGGATGCCGTCGAGGTGGTCGGTCTCGTGCTGGATGCAGCGGGCGAGCAACTCCGAACCCTCGACGGTCACGGGCTCGCCGTGCTCGTCGAAGCCGCGCGCGACGACCCGCAGCGCGCGCGGCGTGTCGGCGACGAGACCGGGGATCGACAGGCACCCCTCCCCGCCGTCCTGCTGCTCGACCGACAGGTCGAGGCTGGGGTTGACGAGGTGCCCGAGCGCGCCGTCGACCCACCAGGTGAACACCCGCAGGCCCACCCCGATCTGGGGCGCCGCGAGCCCGGCGCCGGGGGCGTCGCGCATCGTGTCGGTGAGGTCGCGCACGAGCGTGCGCAGCTCCTTGTCGAAGTCGACGACCGGAGCGGCGGGAGTGCGCAGGACCGGGTCGCCGAAGAGGCGGATGTCCTTGATGGTCACAAGCGGAATCCTCGCAGGCGACGGCAGGCGAACCGCCAGTCTAAGGCCCGGCGCGACCCGCCCGTGCCCGCGGCTGGGGTTCCAGCCGAGGGCACGCGCGACAGCACGTGCCGCCGGCTCGAACCCCAGCCTTCGCCGACAGCGACGGCCCATGCGGGGCGGGCGCCCGAGTGGTTCGCCGAGCGCGAGCGGGCCGAGCGGCGGCTGCTCGGGCTGCCGCCCGCCGGTAGGTGCTCCGCCACGCCGTGGTCGTCCCATGACCCGAAGGGCACCCAGACCCCGGCAGCCCACAACCATCCGCGCTCAGGGCAGGCCGGCGCCACCGACCCCCCCGAGCATCCAGACCTCGAGACCCCAACACAACCACCAGCGCTCAGGCGAGACCGGCGCCACCGACCCCGCAAGCACCCAGACCCCGAGACCCCAACACAACCACCAGCGCTCAGGCGAGATCGGCGTCACCGATCCGCACCGCGACCGGCGCGGTGTCGCGCCGCGCGCTGCGGGAGCGGCGCAGATCGAGCAGGACGCGCGTCGTCGCGGGGCCCGCCGTCGGCGGCCCCTTGAGCAGCACCTGGGCCGGCTGCTCGGCCTGCCCGGCGTCGTCCGGCGCTCGGAGGGCTCCGCGGCCG
>JBDIAP010000020.1:0-36922 GCA_039812485.1 Kineosphaera sp. | reverse complement strand
TGGAGCCGAGCAGCATGGAGCCGAGCAGCATGGAGCCGAGCAGCATGGAGCCGAGCAGGGTGTCGTACCCGCCAGGCGCGAACTCGCATGACAACTCCCTGCACCACCAGAGACGCGCTGCCGCAGCGCCGCCGCGGGCCGAGCTCTCGTCTCGAGGAGGCCCGAGCAGGACGAGGACATCCATCGTGAGCCGCGCAGCGACTCGCCCCCTATGGTGTGGCGATGACCCGGTCCATCGCCACACGACTGACCGAAGACGCCTACCTGCGGCACCTGCGCTCGGACAGCGAGCGACTGACCGAGGTGCTCGCGCCCGCGTCCCCCGATGCCCGGGTGCCGACCTGTCCGGGCTGGAGCGCCGACGATCTGCTCGCCCACGTCCTGACCGTGCAGTCCTTCTGGGAGCGCGTCGTCGCGGACGACCTGACGACGCACGAGCAGGTGGCCGCGCTCGTGGCGCCCGACCGGCCGAACGGCCACGAGGGCCTGGTCGACGCCGTCCGCGAGTCCTCGGATCGGCTCGTCGCCGCGCTCGGGGCCGTCGCGCCCGACGCGCCGCGGTGGTCGTGGGCTCCCGAACAGACGGCGGGTTTCACGACCCGCCGTCAGGCGCACGAGGCCTGCATCCACCGCCTCGATGCCGAGTTGACTGCCGCGCCCGACGGCAGCTCCCGCAGCCCGATCGACTCCGCGCTGGCTGCGGACGGCATCGACGAGGTGCTGCGCGTGATGTTCGCCGCCACGCCGCCGTGGGCGACGACCACGCCGATCGCCGGGCGGACGGTGCGGGTCGTCGCCACCGACACGGGCTCGACGTGGCTCGTGACGATCGCCCGACGCACGGGGGTGGACCCTCAGGGTGTCGACCGCGACGATCCGGGCATCTACGTCGCCGGGGACGACCCCGCCGACGGCACCGTGCACCCGGTGGGTATCCTCTCCGGCTCCGCCGAGGACCTGTACTGCCGCCTCTGGGGGCGGCCGGTGCTGACCGAGCCGCAACGGGCAGGCGACCTCACGCTCGTCGCCGAGTTGGAGGGCATCCTCTCCGCCCCACCGGCGTAGGACGACAGATCGGGGTCAGCGGCTCGCGCGGGCCTCGCCGCCGAGGCCGAGGTTGGCGTCACAGGCCGCAGCGACGCTGCGCTCGACCTCGTCGGGAAGCAGCGCCAGGCGCCCGGGCACCGCGACGCCGAACGGCTCGCGCCGGCGCGGGTGCGTGCGGTGTTCGGCCGCGCGGGCACCATCGGTCGGCAACAGCCACGCGGTGGCGTCCATGCCCGCGGGCCGCTGGATCACGGTGAAGATGCCCATGCGGCGACCATAGGCACGTACCGGCGGGTAGGCAATGGCACCCGCCGAGAAGGCCTCGGGGTCATGGGGTGGCTCACGAGACCACCAGGACGCCGACCAGGCCTGCGCCCGCCACGGTGAGGGTGGTCAGCAGGGCGAGGAGGATCGGGCGCATCCCGACGGCGCGCAGGGCGGCCGGCCTCACCCCGCAACCGAGGGCGAACATCGCCGCGCCGAAGAGGAAGGTCTGCACCCCGGTCGCCACCCCCAGCGCCGCCGGCGGCACGACCCCCAGGCTGCGCAGCAGCACGGCGCCGAGGAAGCCGAGGACGAAGAGGGGCACCAGCGGGGTCCGGGTCTCGCCGGTGCTGCGGCCGGCACCGGTGCGCCGGACCCCCAACGTGAGGATCGCGACGACCGGCGCGAGCATGAGCACCCGGGTGAGCTTGAGCACGACCGCCGCCTGGAGGGCCGCGCCGCCGATGATGCCGCCGGTGGCGACGACCTGCGCCACCTCGTGGATCGACGCCCCGGCCCAGAGCCCGGCGGTGCGCTCGTCGAGCCCGAGCGCCCCGGAGACGAGGGGGACGATGCCGATCATCGCGGTCCCGAGCGCGACGACGAGCGCGACAGCGGTGACGACCTGCTCGTCGATGTCGCCCTCGGGCTCGTGCTGACGCGCGACGCCTTCGACGGCGGCGACGGCCGCCGCGCCGCAGATCGACATACCGGCACCGATGAGGATGCGCTGGGAAGGCCGCACGCGCAGCAGCCGGCCGGCCACCTCCGCGACGAGGAAGCCCCCCGCGACGACGCCGACTGCGACCGCGACGACCCCGAGCCCGAGATCGGCGATCTGCGCGAGCGAGACCTGCAGGCCCAGGAGCACGATGCCCAGCCGCAGGAGGCGACGGCTCGCCACGGCGAGGCCGGGGGCGGTCGAGGCGGGCAGCACCCGCGCGTTGCCCGCGACGACGCCGAGCACGATGGCGACGAGCAGCGCGTTGACCCCGGGCACGAGACGACTGGCGACGAGAGACACCAGCGCGGCGGCCGAGGCCAGCGCCAGCCCGGGGATGAGTCGCGCCGGCGCCCGCGACGGGGTTGTCGTGGGGCGGGCGGCGGGGGCGTTCGGCGGCACCAGGGTGTCGGCGGCCTCGAGGCTGTGGGTGAGCATGACCCCAATCTCGCGGCCGAGGTCGGCCGAAGGTAGCCCCCAAACGGCCATGACCTCATACGGTCTTGATATGACCGGTGACGCATCTGGCGAGGCCTCGGGCCGACGCGACGTCGATCTCGTGGCCCTCCAGCTGCTCGTGGGGGTGGCCGAGACCGGCAGCGTCGGCCAGGCCGCGCGCCGCCTCTCGATGGCCCAGCCCAACGCGAGCCGCGCCCTGACCCGCCTCGAGCGCCACCTGCGGCTCCCGCTGCTGCAGCGGACCCGCCGGGGCTCGACGCTCACCGAACAGGGCCGCCTCGTCGCACAGTGGGCCGGTCCGGTCTTCGCGTCGTTGGACCAACTGCACGCGGGAGTCGGCTCGCTGCGGGCCGGATCGGCGGCGAATCTCGCCGTCGGAGCGAGCCTGACCGTCGGCGAGCACCTCGCCCCGATTTGGCTCGGCAGCTTCCGCGTCGCGCACGAGCATGTGCAGGTCCGGCTGCTCGTCATGAACTCGGCGGAGGTCGTCGAGGGCGTCACGGGCGGTCGGCTCGACGTGGGCTTCATCGAGACTCCGGACGTGCCCGACCACCTGAGCAGCACGATCGTCGCCCGCGACGAGCTTCAGCTCATCGTGCAGCCGGCCCATCGGTGGGCCCGCCGCCGGCGGCCGATCACCCTCGACGAGCTGGCGGCCACCCCGCTCGTCGTCCGCGAGCCCGGCTCGGGCACCCGGCGCACCGTCGAGGATCTGCTCGTCGGGCGACCCAGCACCCCGCCGGTCATGGAGCTGTCGAGCACCGCGGCCATCGTGCACAGCGTCGAGGCGGGCGCGGGGCCGGCGATCGTCAGCAGCCTCGCCGTCGACGCCGCGCGGCGCGCCGGCCTCGTCACCATCCTCCCCATCGAAGGGGCCGCGCTGCGTCGCGACCTGCGCGCCGTCTGGCGAGGGGCACGGCTCGAGGGCGCCGCGGGCGACTTCGTCCGCCACGCCACGGGGCGCGGCGGACGCCGACGCGGCTGAGTGCCGGCCGCAGGACCCTCAGAAGAGAGCGCTCATGAGGGCACGCCTCGCCTTGATGACGCGGTCGTCCTTGGGGCCGAGGATCTCGAAGAGCTCGAGCAGGTGCTTGCGCACCTTCTCGCGCTCGTCGTCGGCGGTGGTGCGCACGAGGTCGACGAGGCGGCCGAAGGCGTCCTCGACGTGGCCGCCCGCGAGGTCGAGGTCGGCGACGAGCAGCTGGGCGGCGACGTCGGCGGGGTCGGCGGCCGCAGCGGCCCGGGCCGCGGCGAGGTCGGCGGTCGAGACCCGCTGGAGCAGCTTGACCTGCGCGAGGCCGGCCTTCGCCTCCTCGTCGGCGGGGCTCTCCTTGAGGATCTGCTCGTAGGCGGTGATGGCGCCCTCGAAGTCGCCCGCTTCGACGGCGTCGAACGCCGCGTCGAAGCGCGGGTCGATCGGGGGCTCCTGCGGGCCGCCTGCCGCGTCGCCGGGGTCGTGGATGCGGCCGGTGACACCGTTCTGCGCGGCGACCTTGAGGATCTCGGCGACGACGGCGGTGAGCTGCTCGGCCGGCTGCACCCCGGGGAAGAGCGGCACGGGCTGACCGGCGATGAGGCCCAGGGTCATGGGGATCTGCTGGGCCCCGAAGGCGGCGGCGATGCCGGGGTTGGCCTGCACGTCGACGGCGATGACCCGCAGGCGTCCATCCTGCTGACCGGCGACGGCGACGGCGTTCGTGACGGCCTGCTCGGTCTCGGGGTGCGCCGCCGACCACAGCACGACGAGGGCGGGCACGTCGCGCGTGGACATCACGGCATCCTGGAAGCCGGCCTCGGTGGCATCGACGCGCAGTCCGCCTCCGCCGGCGGCGCCAGCGGGGGTCGGGGTCGGCTTCTGGCCGATGCCGGAGAGATCGACGGCGCCGCGCATGGCGGAGCGGGGCATCAGGGGCTGATCGGACATGGGCGCCATTCTCGCCGATCGAGTCCTGGCGTCCACCCCACCCCCACCGTCGCGCTGCTCCGGATCCGCCGGGGCATGCCGCGAGGGCCGGCGTTCCGGCCAAGGCGCGCGTTCTCGCGCTGTCCTCGGTGGAGACGCCGGCCCTCGGTGGACACGCCGGCCCTCGGTGGACACGGAAGACCGCCAGCGGGCCCGACCGCGTGCCTCAGAAGCGAGCGGGCTCCCGGTAGACGCCCCACTCGGCCCGCAGCGCGTTGCAGACCTCGCCGAGCGTGGCCTCGGCGCGCACGGCGTCGAGCATCGCGGGGATCATGTTCTCGCTGGTGCGGCTCACCTGCACCATCGTGTCGAGCGCCGCGCGCACGCCGGCCTCGTCGCGGCCGGCCTTGCGGTCGTCGAGCAGGCGCACCTGCTCGCGCTCCACCTCGTGGCTCACGCGCAGGATGTCGAGCTCGCTGCTCACCGACTCGGTGAGCGTGTTGACGCCGACGACCTTCTTCTCGCCCTGCTCGAGCGCCACCTGGTAGTGGAAGGCGGCGTCGGCGATCTCGGCCATGAACCACCCCTCCTCGATGCCGCGCAGGATGCCCTTGGTCATCGGCCAGGTGCCGCCCTCGGCCGTGCCCGCGTTGTCGCGCACGGTCTGCGCCAGGGCCGGCAGGTCGGCGCTCGTGTGGTCGCTGCCGCCCATCGCCAGGATGCGGTCGAAGATCTTGTTGGCCTCGGCCTCGATCGTGTCGGTGAGCGCCTCGACATACCAGCTGCCGCCGAGGGGGTCGGCGACGTTGCAGATGCCGGTCTCCTCCATGAGCACCTGCTGGGTGCGCAGCGCGACCTCGGCGGACTGCTCGGTCGGCAGGGCGAGGGTCTCGTCGAGGGCATTGGTGTGCAGGGAGTTCGTGCCGCCGAGCACGGCGGCGAGGGCCTCGGTGGCGGTGCGCACGACGTTGTTGAGGGGCTGCTGGGCGGTCAGCGAGACCCCGGCGGTCTGGGTGTGGAAGCGCAGCCACTGCGCCTTGGCGGTCTTGGCTCCGTAGACGTCACGCATCCAGCGCGCCCAGATGCGCCGGGCCGCGCGGAACTTCGCGATCTCCTCGAAGAAGTCGACGTGGGAGTCGAAGAAGAAGCTCAGGCCGGGCGCGAAGGTCTCGATGTCGAGCCCGCGGGACAGGCCGAGCTCGACGTAGCCGAAACCGTCGGCGAGCGTGAACGCCAGCTCCTGCGCGGCCGTCGAGCCCGCCTCGCGGATGTGGTAGCCCGACACCGACAGGGGCTTGTAGGCCGGGATCTTCTCCGCGCAGTACTCCATGAGGTCGCCGATGAGGCGCAGGTGCGGCTCGGGGTCGAAGAGCCACTCCTTCTGCGCGATGTACTCCTTGAAGATGTCGGTCTGGAGGGTGCCGTTGAGCACGCTCGGGTCGATGCCCTGGCGCTCGGCAGCCACGAGGTACATGCAGAAGACCGGAACGGCCGGGCCGGAGATCGTCATCGAGGTCGTGACGTCGCCGAGCGGGATGTCGGAGAAGAGCACGTCCATGTCGGCGGCCGAGTCGATGGCGACGCCGCAGTGGCCGACCTCACCCAGGCTCATCGGGTCGTCGGAGTCGCGACCCATGAGCGTGGGCATGTCGAAGGCGACCGAGAGCCCACCGCCGCCGCGGCCGAGGATCATCTTGTAGCGCTCGTTCGTCTGCTGCGCGTTGCCGAAGCCGGCGAACTGCCGGATCGTCCACGGGCGCCCCCGGTAGCCGGTGGCGTGCAGCCCGCGGGTGAAGGGGAACTCCCCCGGCCAGCCGATGCGCTCCATGCGCTCGTCGACGGCCTCGACCTGCTCGCTCGGCCCGTAGACGGGCTCGACCTCGAGGCCGGAGAGCGTCGTGAAGTCGGCGTCGCGCACCTGGCCGCGGGCGGCCGCGGCGTCGAAGCGCTCCTGCCAGCGGCGCCGGCCATCACTCTTCACACTCTTGTGTGCGTTGTCGCCGGCGGGAGCCTGGGTCTGATCGTCGATGATCGTCATGCGACGAGGATACTAGGATGTCCTAGTAAATTCTAGTCGTGCCCTGAGTCCTCGTGTGCCGGTCGTGTCAGTCGTTCGGCTCGTCGAAATCGCCGTGGCCCAGGCGCACCTTCTCCAGGAGGCGGAAGAGCTCGACGCGCTCCGGCCCGGTGAGCATCGCCAGCCCGAAGCCCCGCCCGACGAGCGCCGTCATGCCCTGGTCGGCGAGCTCCCTACCCCGCGCGGTGATGACCGCGAGCGTGCCGCGGCCGTCGTCGGGATTGGGGATGCGCTCGACGAGCCCCTGGCTCTCGAGCCGCTGCACGATGTGCGTCGCGCTCGTCGCGTGCACCATGAGCCGCTCGCCGACGACGCGCATGGGCAGTCGGCCGTCGCGGCTGAACGTCAGCAGCACGAGCGCCTCGAAGCGGGCGAATGTCAGCCCCAGGTCGGCGAGCGCGGCGTCGAAGTCGGCCAGCAGGATCTGCTGCACGCGCATCACCGAGGTGGCCGTCGCCATGCTCTGCGGCGCCGACGCGCGCCCCCAGCGGCGCTCCCACAGCACCGCGGCGCGACGGATCGGATCGAAGGCGAGACGCACGGACACGCAGGTCAGCGTATCCAGTGCGGCTCCCCACGACCCAGAGCGCCTCCCGTCGCCAGTGCCGGCCGCCGCTGGGGCTACTGGCCCGCGCGGCTCGTGCGGCGGCGCTCCAAGGCGGCCTCGAGCCGCTCCACCTTGCCGGTCAGCTCGCCGGTGAAGCCGGGGCGGAGGTCTGCCTTGAGCACGAGCCCGACCCGCGGGGACGCCTGCGCCATGACCTCACAGCAGCGCCGCACGACGTCCAGGCACTCGTCCCACTCCCCCTCCAGGGTCGTGAACATCGCGTCGGTCGTGTGCGGCAGTCCACTGGCGCGCACGATCTCGATGGCGTCGGCGACGGCCTCGTGGACCGAGCCGGTCGCGTCGGCGGCGACGGTCGGGGCGACGGAGAAGGCGACGAGCATGGCTTCAGCGTAGACAGGGCGGTCGGTGCGCGCTCACGAGCCGGCCCGCCCGCCGTAGGCGCCGATCTTGTGGTCGGTGGCGGCCAGCGAGAGCTGCAGCTCACGCAGGCGGCCGAGGATCGACGCGCGGTGGGCCTGCAGCATCTCGAGCCGCTGCGGCACGGTGTGCTCGCCCTCCTCCACGAGCGCGACGTAGCGCCGCAGCGCATCGATGCCCATGCCCGAGATGCGCATGCGGGACAGGAAGATGAGGCGTCGCACGGTGTCGGCGTCGTAGCTGCGGTGGCCCAGTTCGTCGCGGCCGACGCGCACGAGGCCTTCCCGCTCGTAGTAGCGCAGCGTGTGTGCCGACAGGCCGAGCAGCTCGCCGACGGCCGCGATGCTCAGGCAGGCGCCCTCGTCCGGCGCGTCGACGAGGTCGACGACTGCGGACACGTCCAGCTCCCGGTCGGGGGTCACGGACTCCTCGATGACGCGCTGCACGAGGAGATCGAAGGTGCTCATGTGCTCGACGCTACGGCTTCGAGCGCACGCGAGGGCAAGCCCCTGCGCGCAACGTCCGATCAGGTGATCTCGTCGAGCACCGCGTCGGCCGCCGTGTAGGGGTCGGTGTCCCCGTCGACGACGCGGCCTGCCAGCCCCTCGATGCCGTGCGTCCCGCGCAGGTCGCCCATCCGCTCGCGCAGCTGCGCCAGCACGATCGCCTCGATCTCGTCGGCGGCGCGGCGTTGGCGCCGCCGACGCAGCTCGCCGTTGTCGCCCATCCAGCCGACGTGCTTGTCGATGCCCTCCATGACCTCGTCGATGCCGGTGCCGTTGGCGGCGATCGTCTTGACGACGGGCGGACGCCACAGGCCCGGCTCCTTGCGGTCGCCGAGGGAGATCATGTGCCGGATGTCGCGCACGGTCGCGTCGGCGCCCTCACGATCGGCCTTGTTGACGACGAAGAGGTCGCCGATCTCGAGGATGCCGGCCTTGGCGGCCTGGATGCCGTCGCCCATGCCCGGCGCGAGCAACACGATCGTCGTGTCGGCCAGCCCGACGATCTCCACCTCGGACTGCCCGACGCCGACGGTCTCGACGAGCACGACGTCACAGCCGGCCGCGTCGAGCACGCGGATGGCCTGCGGCGTCGACCACGACAGCCCGCCGAGGTGACCGCGGCTGGCCATCGAGCGGATGTAGACGTCAGGGTCGAGGGCGTGGTCCTGCATGCGCACGCGGTCGCCGAGCAGCGCGCCGCCGGAGAAGGGCGAGGACGGGTCGACCGCGAGCACCCCGACCCGCTTGCCGCGGGCGCGGAAGGCGGCGACGAGGGCGTTCGTCGAGGTCGACTTGCCGACGCCAGGCGAGCCCGTGATGCCGAGGATGTGCGCGTGACCGGCGTGCGGGGCGAGCGCCGCCATGATCTCGCGCAATCGCGGGCTCGCGTCCTCGACCAGCGAGATCAGCCGGGCGACGGCCCGCGGGGAGCCGGATCGGGCGGCTTCGACGAGGGTGGGGACGTCGACGTCACGGCGTGCCATGTGGGCGTTCACTCTCCTACGCGCGGGGCGGGGGCGCCGCGGCTGCGGCGACCGTCTGTCCGCCCCATCCTGGCAGGCCCGCGCGCCCGGGTCGGCCGGTCCCGCGAACGAGTCTCGCGCGGTCGGCGCCCGTCAGGAGGCGGGAACCCGCACGATGAGGGCGTCGCCCTGGCCGCCACCGCCGCACAGGCCGGCGGCGCCGACCCCGCCGCCGCGGCGGCGCAGCTCGTGGGCGAGGTGGAGGACGATGCGGGCGCCCGACATACCGATGGGGTGGCCCATGGCGATGGCGCCGCCGTCGACGTTGACGATGTCCTCCTCGAGCCCGAGGTGCCGGGCGGCGGCGATGCCGACCGCGGCGAAGGCCTCGTTGATCTCGACGAGGTCGAGGTCGGCGGGCTCGATGCCCTCCTTGGCGCAGGCCGCGGCAATCGCGGCGGCGGGCTGGATCTGCAGCGTCGAGTCGGGGCCGGCGACGACGCCGTGCGCTCCGATCTCGGCGAGCCAGCTCAGCCCGAGCCGCTCCGCGCGGGCACGGCTCATGACGACGACCGCGCAGGCCCCGTCGCTGATCTGGGAGGACGAGCCGGCCGTGATCGTGCCGTCCTTGCCGAAGGCGGGGCGCAGCCGTCCGAGCGACTCGGCGGTCGTGTCGGCGCGGATGCCCTCGTCGGCGGCGAACTCGACCGGGTCGCCCTTGCGCTGCGGCACCGCGACCGGCACGACCTCCTGGGCGAAGCGGCCCTCCCGCCACGCCGCGGCGGCCCGCTGGTGGCTGCGCGCCGAGTAGGCGTCCTGGTCGGCCCGGGTGACCTCGAACTCGCCGACGTTGCCGGACTCCGTCAGCGGACCCATGCCCTGGTCGGTGAAGGAGTCCCAGAGTCCGTCGAACGACATATGGTCGAGCATCGTCACGTCGCCGAACTTGTGCCCCTCGCGGCTGCCCGTCAACAGGTGGGGCGCCCGGCTCATCGACTCCTGGCCACCCGCGACGACGACCTCGAACTCGCCGGCCCGGATGAGCTGGTCGGCCAGCGCGATGGCGTCGAGGCCCGAGAGGCAGACCTTGTTGATCGTCAGCGCCGGCACCGTCATCGGGATGCCGGCGGCCGCGGCGGCCTGGCGCGCCGGGATCTGACCCGCCCCGGCCGTGAGCACCTGGCCCATGATGACGTAGTCGACGTCGTCGGGGGACACCCCGGCCTTGTCCAGCGCCCCCCGGATCGCCAGGCCGCCGAGCTCGGCGCCGGTGAAGCCCGACAGCGAGCCGAGCAGCCGCCCGATCGGGGTGCGCGCGCCGGCGACGATGACGTTGCCGCCCTGCCGGGCGGGGGTGTCGAGGCCGTTACCAGTGGTCATGGGCGTGTCCTTCCGGCCAGGCACGCGGCGTGCACCCGGCGTCGTCGCAGCGAGTGCGGCCACTGTACCCAGCGGGCACACGCGACGCCGATCGGTCGCGCCCCCGACCGGGTCGCATCCGGGCGACGATGGTCCCGCCACTGGGCCCGGATCTGCCCCTAGGCTGGCGAGCATGAGCGCTGACACCGGCCTGTTCACCCACATCGACCACGTCGGGATCGCGGTGCGCGACCTCGACGAAGCCATCGCCTTTTACGAGGAGAAGTACGGCATGCGCCTCGCGCACCGCGAGGTCAACGAGGAGCAGGGCGTCGCCGAGGCGATGATGGAGGTCGGCGACTCGACCTCGTGCATCCAGCTGCTCGCGCCGCTCAACGAGAACAGCACGATCGCCAAGTTCATCGACAAGTCCGGCGTCGGCATCCAGCAGATGGCCTACCGCGTCAAGAGCATCGACGACGTCTGCGCCACGCTCAAGGAGCGCGGCCTGCGGTTGCTCTACCCCGAGCCCAAGATCGGCACCGCCGGCAGCCGCATCAACTTCATCCACCCCAAGGACGCCGGCGGCGTGCTCGTCGAGCTCGTGGAGCCGGCTGCGTCGCACTGACGCCGCCACGGCCCACGACCCAGGGGTCTCGCCGCCCCGAACTCATCACCGTACCGGCCCGAGGTGTCCCCCCCGGACACCTCGGGCCGGTCGTGCGTCGGTCGCGCGTCCGCGCCTCCGATCAGGCCAGATGCTCTGCGGAGAGAGCCAGATTGGTGGGACTTTCCTACCGAACAGCGCATGGAGACCATGCGCCGCTCGGTATCCTCGGCAGCAAGCTGTGGCGCCCCCGGGCGCCGCCGAGGCGGTCGACCTACGGTCGACGTGTATGGCGAGGAGGCCATCGATGGACCAGATCCGCGACGCGATCCTGACCGGCGAACGCTCGGCCGAGGTGTTCGGCAATCTGCCCCTGCCGGAGTCGTTCCGGGCGGTGACGGTGCACAAGGACGAGGTCGGGATGTTCGCCGGTCGCGCCAGCCGCGACAAGGACCCGCGCGAGAGCCTGCACCTCGACGAGGTGCCGCTGCCCGAGCTGGCCCCCGGCGAGGCCCTCGTGGCCGTCATGGCGAGCGCGGTCAACTACAACACGGTGTGGACCTCGATCTTCGAGCCGGTGCCGACCTTCGGCTTCCTCGAGCGCTACGGGCGCCTGTCGAAGTGGGCCAAGCGGCACGACCTGCCCTATCACATCGTCGGCTCCGACCTGTCCGGCGTCGTGCTGCGCACCGGCCCCGGCGTGCACCTGTGGAAGCCCGGCCAGGAGTGCGTCGCCCACTGCCTGAGCGTCGAGCTGGAGCACCACGACGGCCACGACGACACGATGCTCGACCCCGAGCAGCGCATCTGGGGCTTCGAGACCAACTTCGGCGGCCTGGCCGAGCTGGCCATCGTCAAGGCCAACCAGCTCATGCCCAAGCCCGAGCACCTGACCTGGGAGGAGGCGGCCTGCCCGGGGCTCGTCAACTCCACCGCCTACCGGCAGCTCATCAGCAAGAACGGCGCGGCGATGAAGCTCGGCGACCGGGTGCTCATCTGGGGCGCCAGCGGCGGCCTGGGCTCGTACGCGACCCAGATGGCGCTCGCCGGCGGCGCGACGCCGATCTGCGTGGTCTCCAGCCCCGAGAAGGCCGAGATCTGCCGCAAGATGGGCGCCGAGCACGTCATCGACCGCAACGAGCGGGGCTACAAGTTCTGGAAGGACGAGCAGACCCAGGACCCCAAGGAGTGGCGCCGCTTCGGGGCCGACATCCGAGAGCTGACCCGCGGCTATGACGTCGACATCGTCTTCGAACACCCCGGCCGCGAGACGTTCGGCGCCAGCGTCTTCGTCACCCGCAAGGGCGGCACGATCACGACGTGCGCGTCGACCTCGGGCTTCATGCACGAATACGACAACCGCTACCTGTGGATGAACCTCAAGCGGATCGTCTCCAGCCACTTCGCCAACTACCGCGAGGCGTGGGAGGCCAACAGCCTCATCCGCCGCCGCCTCATCCACCCGACGCTGAGCAAGGCCTACGCCTTCGACGACGTCGGCCAGGCCGCCTACGACGTGCACAAGAACCTGCACCAGGGCAAGGTCGGCGTGCTCGTCGGCGCGCCCGAGCCGGGGCTGGGCATCACGATGCCCGAGCGCCGCGAGCCGGTCGAGGCCGCGATCAACAGGTTCCGCAACATCTGAGCCCTGGCTCGGGCGCTCGGGCAGCTCGGCCGCCTGCCGATGAGGCAGGTATGCCGACTGCCCTTCCGCGCGCCGCGTTCACCCGGCGCGCTTTCCTCGCGGGCGCGCTGGCCGGCGGCAGCCTGCTGACCGCCGGCCTCGCGGGCTGCACGCCGGGCGGGTCGGGGGCGACGCCCAGCCCCACGCTGACGCCCGTCGACCTCGGCCCGTCGTGGGCCGCCAAGCCCGTGAGCAGCGGCGGTCTGACGTGCCTGGCGACGCAGGCGGGCGAGGCGATCCGGCTGCACACGGTCAGCGGCGATGCGTCGTTCTGGACCGGAGTCAACCTCGGCAGCACGACCCCCGGCCACTCCCCCGGCGAGCTCGCGATCAGCGCGGAGGACTACCGGCGCTGGTTCACGATGATGCGTGAGTCGGGGGTGCGGGTGCTGCGGATCTACACGATCCACCAGCCGCACATGTATGCCGAGCTCAAGGCCCACAACGAGGCGCACCCCGAGCACCCCCTCTACCTCGTGCACGGGATCTACCTGCCGGACGAGTCCTACCTGCACTCCCACGACCTCTTCGCCCCGGGCCCCACGCAGTCGATGATCGAGGAGGTCCGCGACGCGAGCGCCGCCGTGCACGGCACGCTGACCCGCAAGACCCAGCGCGGCCGGGCGTCGGGCACGTGGACCGCCGACGTGTCGCCGTGGGTCGCGGGGTGGATCGTGGGTGTCGAGTGGGACCCGATCGCGACATCGGCCTCCGACCGCAAGAACGCGGCCAGGCCCGGCCATTCGGGGCGCTACTTCTCCTCGACCAAGGACGCGAGCCCGACCGAGCGCTGGGCCGCGGCGCGCATGGACGAGCTCGCCACCTACGAGGCCAGGCAGGGGCTCTCGGTGCCGATCGCCATGGTCAACTGGCCGACCGCCGACCCGCTGCGGCACCCGCAGGAGCCGCTGGACCGCGAGGACATGGTCGGCGTCGACGCCAACCACGTCATCGCCTCGAAGGCGTGGCCGGGCGGGACGTTCGCGAGCTATCACGCCTATCCCTACTACCCCGACTTCCAGCGGCTGCAACCCAGCTACACCGCGACGAGCGACCCCTACCGGGCCTACCTGCTCGACCTCAAGCGCCACCATGCGGGCATGCCGCTCATGGTCACCGAGTTCGGGGTGCCCTCGTCGCTGGGGTCGGCGCACATCGGCACCAACGGGCGCGACCAGGGGCACCACAGCGAGCCCGAGGCGATGACGATGGACGCGCAGATGCTGCGCATGTTCAAGGACATCGGGCTGGCCGGCGGGCTGCTCTTCGCGTGGACCGACGAGTGGTTCAAGTTCACGTGGAACACGCTGCCCCGGCACGCGGTCGTCGACTCCGAGCGACGGGCCCTGTGGCACGACGTGCTCACCAACGAGCAGCACTTCGGCATGGTCGCCCACGACCCGGCGCCGGCCGGGCAGCGCGTCGTGCACGAGGCGCGCGAGGGGCTGGCCCAGGTGGCGCTCGACCACGACGCCTCGTGGGTGCGGCTGACGCTCGCCTACCCGGCGGCGCTCGACTCGCCGGTGACGCTCGGCTTCGACATCGTGCCCAAGGCCGGGCTCGCGGTGCCGGGACTCGGTGCGGACAGGCGCTACGACGTCTATGTGCGGATCGATCCGTCGGCAGGCACGGCCCGCACGTTCGTGCGCGGTGACCTCGACCCCGTGCTGCTCGACGGGCTCCCGGAGGCGTCGATGCCCAAGCCGGGGGCCGACGGGTGGTCGCTGCAGCGGATGACCCTCAACCGGCCCTATCCGGCTCACCACGGCATGCCCGCCCGCGCCGCCGAGCTGCTCGACATCGGGGAACTCATCCGCGCCTCCGACACCCAGGCGCTCACCGGCACGACGGGCGACTCGCTGTCGACGTGGGCGGTCGCGCCCGCCGGCCAGGACGGCCTGACGCGCCTGCACCTGCGCATGCCGTGGGGGCTGCTCGCCATCGGCGACCCGTCCTCGCACACCGCGGTCGTGCCCGTGAAGCTCCTGCCGACGGCCGCCCGGATCGACGCGATCCGCGTCAGCGTCGCCGGCGGCATCGCGGCGGCGGCCGCGCCCGTGACCTTCGACGTGCGCTGGGAGGAGTGGAACACGGCGACCTACACCGAGCGCCGCAAGGCCGGGGCACAGACGTTCGCCGAGGCGATGGCCCAGACCTCGCAGCTGGCCTGAGCCGTCCGGTCGCCGGGCCGTCCCCGGACCGCGTCGGTAGCCGGACCGCGTCGGTAGCCGGACCGCGTCCGGAGCGGGACCGCCCCGCCGCGGGACCGCGACGGTCGACCCCGCCTCAGCGAGACCCCGCTTCAGCGCCTGGCGCCGCCCGGGGTGCGCCGACCCCGCGTCTGCCAGCACGGCGTGTGCCAGTGCCGCCGGTCGGCCAGCGACCCGAGCCCGTCGGCGGGCCAGGCGACGACGTGCGGGCGCGTGCCGTCGAAGGTCTGCTGGCAGCCCGGGCAGCGGTAGGTGCGGGCCGGGCCGGCCCCGGTGACGCGGCGGACGTGCCACAACCCGTCACGGTGGCGCTCGGTGCGCGTGGTGCCGCCCAGCGCCCGTTCGATGCTCAGCGACGTCACGTCACGCCGACGGCGGTTCGCGCGCGGCATACCGGTATTCTTCCAGGCTGGTGGACACACAGTGCGACCTGGCATGGTGGGCGACGCCGGTGCTGTGCGTGAGTTCGCGGCACGCGAGCACATGAGGCACCGGCCGCGGTGCTCGGCCGGTGCTTCCGGTCGTCGCGCAGACCCGCGCCCGGCACCGCACGACCCCTCGACCACCGCCGACACCGCTCGAGCGCGCACAGCCAGTGCGCCGCTCTCGCACGACCGCCAGGAGCACCTCGTGACTAGCCCGCCTCCCCCCCTGAGCAGGCGGCGATTCCTTCGCGACTCCGCGCTCGTGGCGGGCTCCGTGGGCACGGCCGCGCTCGCCGGGTGCTCCGGGGAGCCCGGGCCGCAGAGCACGGCGACGAACTTCCCGACGATCCCGGCGAGCATGGCGCCGACGACGCCTCTGCCGACCGACTCCTGGGCCCCCTCCCCGCACCTGGCCGGCGGCCTGCGCTGCGTCGCCCAGCAGGTCAACGACCGCCTCGTGCTGCACACGCAGGGCGGCGACGTGACGTTCTGGACCGGGGTGACGCTGGCCCCCTCGACGCCCGGGCACGTGTCGGGCACGCGGTCGGCGACCCGCACCGACTACCGGCGGTGGCTGCCGATGATGGCCGAGCTCGGGGTCCGCGTCGTGCGGCTGCCCGGGTTGCACTCGTCGGCCTTCTACGAGGAGCTGCTGCGCTACAACGAGGCGCACCCGACGACGCCCCTCTATCTCATCCAGGGCGTCGAGGTGCTCGACAGCGACGTGCTGCCGCCGGGCGGCCTGACGGACGCGGCGCTGACCCGACGGGCGCGCGACGAGGCCGTCGCCGCGAGCGCGGCGGTGCACGGCGACCTGCGGCGGCCGGCGGGCACGGCCACCGTGACCGGCACGTGGACCGCCGACGTCTCGCCGTGGACGATCGCGTTCATCCTCGGCACGCGGTGGAACCCGCTGCTCCTGCAGCGCACGAACGCCTCGACCGAGGTCACGGCCCCCGGCACGAGGGGGCGCTACGTCACGACGAGCGAGGCCGCGACGCCCGCCGAGCGGTGGTGCGCCGACCGGCTCCAGGAGCTCGCGGCCGACCTGGCCACGCGCGGCACGAGCGTGCCTCTGGCCGTCGCGGCGAGCCCCGAGATCGACCCGCTGCCACACCCGCAGGAGCCCGACCCGCAGGGCGACCTCGTGTCGCTCGACGCGCGCAACATCGTGACGACGGCGGCGTGGCCCGGGGGGCGGTTCGCGGCCTACGAGGCGTTCCCCTACCGGCCCCATTTCCTCTTCCACGAGCCGGGCCTGGCCGGCGACGACGCCTACCGCGGCTACCTGCAGGCGCTGCACGAGGCGTTCGCCGGGTTGCCGCTCTTCGTCACCGCGTTCGGCGTGACGAGCGCGCTCGGCTCCGGCGGCGAGGGCGTGGCGGACCGCGACCAGGGGCACCACACCGAGCAGCAGATGATGCGCCTCAACGCCGACATGCTGGCGATGTTCGCCTCGATCGGCCTGACCGGCGCGACGCTGGCGGCGTGGGCCGACGACTGGGCGGCCTCGACGTGGAACACCGCGGAGCGCTACACCCTCGTGCCCGACAAGCGGCGCGCGCTCTTCCACGACCCGTTGACCTCGGACCAGTGGCGCGGGCTCATCGCACACGATCCTGTGCGGGCTGGGGAGCGGGTCGTGCACGAGTCGTCCGGCGACGTCATGTCGCGGGTGACGTTCGGCTACGACGCGTCGTGGGCCTATCTCACCCTCTACTTCCAGGGGCGGGTGACCTCGCCGGTCGAGATCGGCTTCGACATCCTCGAGGGCGCCGGACTGCGCTTCCCCGGCGGCAGCGGCGAGCCGATCTTCGACGTCGCGATCCGCATGGTGCCCACGATGAGCACGACCGTCGTGTTCATCCGCTCCGGGCTCGACCCCATCCGCCTCGACGGACTGCCGCGCGGCTGGTGGCCCTCGCCCGCGCGCGGCGGCTGGAACACCGAGCAGCTCGTGCTCAACCGCAGCTACCTCGTGCCCGGCTCGACGACGCCGGTCTCGCCGCAGTTCCTCGACATCGGCACCCTCGTCCTCGGCTCGTGGTGGGACGAGCAGGCCGACGACTACAACACGCTCGCCACGTGGCACCTGGCGCGCGCCTCGGCCCACGACCCCGCGATCCTGCGCTTCCGCGTGCCGTGGTCGATGCTCGCCATGGCCGACCCCTCCGACCGCCAGGTGCTCGTGCCGACGTCCTTCCGGCCCTCCCTGGCCATGGCCCGCACGGTCAACGTGACGATCGAGTCGAGCACGCCGGGCAGCCCGATCACGTTTCCGCTGTCGATGCCGCGGTGGAACACCGCCCCCTACACCGAGCGCGTCAAGTCCGGCGCCCAGGCCATCACCGGAGCCCTGCGCGACCTCACCCGTCTGCAACCGCCGAGCCTGGCGTCGCCGGGCACGACCGCGCCGGGCGCGACGGGCGGCCCGAGCAGCACGTCGACGAGCCTCTGACGAGCCCGCGACGACGCCGAGCGACCGGCACCCGCAGCGGGCGCCGGTCGCTCGGCCGGGCAGGTCGTCTCAGGCGTAGGTGTGGAAGCCGCGCCCGGTCTTGCGGCCGAGGTAGCCGGCCTTGACGAGGTGCTCCAGCAGCGGCGCCGGGCTCAGGCTCCGCTCGCGGAACTCCAGGTAGAGCTCGCGCTGGATGGCCAGCGCCGTGTCGAGACCGATGACGTCGAGCAGCTCGAACGGCCCCATCGGCAGGCCGCAGCCATATTTCATCGCCGTGTCGATGTCGTCGGCGCTCGCGTAGTTGGTCTCGAGCATCTTGACGGCGTCGTTGAGGTAGGGAAAGAGCAGCGCGTTGACGATGAAGCCGGAGCGGTCGTCGGTCTGCACGGCCCGCTTGCCGATCGCGGCACACAACGCGAGGGCCTTGTCCCGGGCCTGCGGCGACGTCGACACCGTCGAGACGACCTCGACAAGGTCGACCTCCTGCGGCGGGGTGAAGAAGTGCATGCCGATGACGTCCTGCGGCCGCTTCGTCGCCACGGCGCACTCGACGACGGGCAGCGACGCGGTCGTCGTGGCCAGCACGGTGCCGGGGCGGCAGACCTCGTCGAGGTTCTCGAACATCGCCTTCTTGGCGACGAGGTCCTCGGCGATCGCCTCGATGACGATCTCGCAGTCGGCGAGGTCGTCGAGGTTCGAGCTCGCCTCGACCCGCGCGAGCGCGGCGTCGCGCTGCTCCGGCTCGAGCCGCCCGCGCTGCACGGCCTTGTGCAGGCCCTTGGCGAGCTCGTCGACGGCCTCGCTGCGGCGCTGCTCGTTGCGGGTGGCCAGGCGCACCGACAGCCCGTGCGCGGCGAGCACCTGCGCGATGCCGATGGCCATCGCGCCGCCGCCGACGACTCCCACCTTGCCGACCTCCGCGGCCGCGGCCTCCTCGACCGGGGCCGGCGTCAGCGCGTCGGGCACGACCTTGCCCGAGCCCGGCTTCTCGTAGGCGAAGAACCCGCGCCCGGTCTTGCGACCCAGCAGGCCCGCCGTGATGAGCTGCCGCAGCAGCGGACTCGGGGCGTGCAGCCGGTCGCGCCCCTCCTTGTACATCGTGTCCAACACCGCGTAGGAGGTGTCGAGCCCGATGAGGTCGAGCAGCGCCAGCGGCCCCATGGGATAGCCGAGGCCGAGCACCATCGCCGCATCGATGTCCTCGCGGGCCGCGTACTTGTTCTCGTACATCGACGCGGCGTGGTTGAGGTAGCCCAGCAGCAGCGCGTTGGCGATGAAGCCGGCGCGGTCGCCGACGACGACGGGCCGCTTGCCGAGGCGCCGGGCGAGCGCCGTCACGGCCTCGACGACGTCCTCGGCGGTGATCACCGTGCGGATGACCTCGACGAGCTTGAGCACGGTCGCGGGGTTGAAGAAGTGCATGCCGACGACGCGCTTGGGGTCACGCGTCGACGTGGCGATGTCGGTGACCGACAGGCTCGAGGTGTTGGTGGCGAGGATCGCGTCGGGCCGGGCGTGCTCGTCGAGCGTGGCGAAGATGTCGCGCTTGAGTTCGATGCGCTCCGGGACGGCCTCGACGACGAGGTCGACGTCGGCGACCGCGGCCAGGTCGGAGCTGAACGTCACCCGCTCGAGCAACGCGTCGCGCTCGTTGGCCCCGAGCTTGCCGCGGTCGACGCCACGCTGCGTCGAGGACTCCAGGAAGCCGCGTCCCCGCTCGACGGCCTCGGGCGTGACGTCCACGCCGACCACCCGCAGGCCGTGCCGGGCGAAGACCTCGACGATCCCCGCACCCATGGTGCCCAGGCCGATGACCGCTACCGATTCGATGTCGCGCATGAGGCCGAAGTCTGCCAGCCGAGGCCCGTGCTCGTCCCGCCGGCGCCGGATTAGGGTGTCGGGGTGCGTCTCGTCATCGCCACCTGCAGCGTGGACTACCTCGGCCGGCTCACCGCCCATCTGCCGCTCGCGACCCGTCTGCTGCTCGTCAAGGCCGACGGGTCGGTGCTCGTGCACAGCGACGGCGGCTCCTACAAGCCGCTCAACTGGATGTCACCGCCGTGCCGGCTCACGGTCGAGGAGCCCAGCGAGGCGGAGGCGCTCGACGGCACGACCGAGGTCTGGGTCGTGCGGGCCGGCACCGGGCGCGCGAGCGCCAGGACCGCGGGCACCCCCGCCGACCAGCTGCGCATCCGCGTCCACGAGGTGCTGCACGACTCCAGCCACGAGCTCGGCGTCGACCCCGGGCTCGTCAAGGACGGCGTCGAGGCCCACCTGCAGGCCCTGCTCGCCGAGCACATCACGACGCTGGGCACCGGCTACCGGCTCGTGCGGCGCGAGTTCATGACCGCCATCGGGCCCGTCGACATCCTGTGCCGCGACGAGACCGGCGGCCACGTCGCGGTCGAGATCAAGCGCCGCGGCGAGATCGACGGCGTCGAGCAGCTCACCCGCTACCTCGAGCTGCTCAACCGCGACCCGCACCTGACGACCGGCGGGCCCGTGCGCGGGGTCTTCGCCGCCCAGGAGATCAAGCCGCAGGCGCGCACGCTGGCCTCCGACCGGGGGATCCGGTGTGTGACGCTGGATTATGAGGCCCTGCGCGGCGTCGACGACCCGATGCAGCGGCTGTTCTAGGAGGTCACCGTGCCCAATCCTCGCGTCGCCGTCGCCGCCCCGGGAGCCGAGCCTGTCGAGGCCGCGCTCGCGATCGCGGCGGCGGGCGGCAACGCCGTCGACGCCGCGGTCAGCGCGATCCTCGTGGCGACCGTCACCGAGCCGGGCATCGTCAGCGCGATGGGCGGGGCGTTCGTCAACGTCTGGGAGCCCGGCGGCGAGCCCGTCGTCATCGACGGCAACGTCGAGATGCCGGGGCGGGGGCGGCCACCGGAGGCGTTCGGACGCGGCTTCCACGAGGTCTTCATCGACTTCTACGGGGGGCTGACGGTCTTCGCCGGGCACGGGTCGGTCGCGACGCCGGGGATGTTCGCGGCGCTGCACGAGGCGAGCGCGCGGCACGGCCGGCTGCCGTGGCGCGAGCTCGTGCTGCCGGCGGTCGGCTATGCGCGCGACGGCTACCCGCTGGGCGCGTCCGCGGCGAGCTACCTCACCGACGCCTCCCCGCTCTTCGTCTTCGACGACCAGACCCGCGCATTCCACGAGCAGGGGCTGGGGCGAGGGCCGGTCGCCGGGCAGGTCATGCGCTCGCCCGACCTCGCGCGCTCGATGGAGGCGATCGCGGGGGGCGTCGACACCCTCTACGGCGGGGAGCTGGGCGAGGTCATCGCCGCCGACATGGACGCCCACGACGGGCTGCTGACGCGGGAGGACCTCGCCGCCTACAGGACTGCCACCCGCCCCGCCCTGCGCACGCGGCTCGGCCACTGGGACATCGGGGTCAACCCCGCCCCGTCGATCGGCGGGCCGGTGCTCACGACGATGCTGCGGCTGCTCGCCGCGCGGCGGCTGCAGGCCGGCACGAGCCACGCCGGCGACGTCATCGACATCGAGCGGCTCGTGCTCGGCTACCGGCGGCACGCCATCGACGAGGCCCACGACCTCGAGGCCGCCGGGCGCGAACTCGTCGACCTGCTCGAGCGGCTCGGGCCGGAAGGCCTGGAGGCGGTGTGCTCCTCGCCCGAGACGATCCACGTCTCCGCGGTCGACGCCGACGGGCTCGCGTGCTCGATCACGACGTCCGCGGGCTACGGCTCGGGGGTGACGACCCCGGGCACGGGCCTCATCCTCAACAACGCGCTCGGCGAGCCCGAGCTCAACCGCCGCGGCCTGCACGCCCTCGTGCCCGGCACTCGGATGGCCTCGAACATGGCCCCGGCGACGGCCCGCCGCGAGGGCGGCGCGGTGCTCGCGGTCGGCAGTCCCGGGGCCGACCGCATCACGACCGCGCTCTTCGGCGTGCTCGGCGGGGTCTGCCTCGACGACCACCCACTGCAGACCGCCATCGACCAGCCGCGGGTGCACGTCGCGTTCGACGACGACGGCGGCCAGCGGGTGCACTACGAGGAGTCGCCGATCCTGGAGCGCGCGGTCGCGGCCACGGGCCTGCCCAGCGTCGTGCACCCGCGGCTGGCGATGTTCTTCGGCGGGGTGGGCGCCGCGGCGCTCCACGACGACGGCCGGCTCGACGCGGCCGGCGACCCCCGGCGCGAGGCCGCGGTGGGCGTGGGCTGACCGGCAGCGCTCCGCCTGCCGCTCCGCCTGCCGGTCAGGGCTGGCCCAGGACCACGGCCACGGGACCGTGGGAATCGACCCGCACGCGCAGCCAGCGCTGCGGCGGGCGCCCCGGGTAGGCGGAGGCGGGCAGCACGACGACGCTCTCGCCGCGGTGCAGATCGGCGATGTCGACCAGCACCGCCCGCACGTCGCCCGCGAGCGACTCGTCGACCTCCACACCGCAGCCGAGGTCTCCCGCCAGGTGCTCCCCCAGCCCCGCACGCCCAGGTGCGCAGCGCACGAGCGCGATGCGCGCCTCGTCGCGGCCGGCGGGCAGCGGCGCCGCGTCCTCCTCGCCGGGTCCGTCGCCCGGCCCGAGCACGTAGAACGTCGCCGGGCACTGCAGGTCGCTCACGCCGCCTCCCCTTCATCTGCGAATCGGCCGCCGACCCGCGGCGCGGCGGCCGACCGCAGCACCCTATCTCGGCAGGTCGAGGGTGGCGACGACCCTCTGCGACGGGAGCACGCACAGCGGGCCGTGCGACGGGGTTCCACCCGGCGCCGACACGAGGGTGGCGCGCCGCTCAGGCCGGCTGCAGCTCCCGCAGCGCGGGCAGCCCGTTGGCCGCGCGCACGGCGTCGACGATCCGCGCCATCGAGGCGGTGAGGTCATGGTCCTTGGGCGTGAAGACGGCCGCCACACCCTGCTGGAGCAGCTGGGCCTCGTCGGCCGCGGGGATGATGCCGCCGACGACCACGGGGATGTCGCCCGCGCCCGCCTCACGCAGCCCGCGCAGGATGTCGGGCACGAGCTCGAGGTGCGACCCGGAGAGCACGGAGATGCCGACGCAGTGCACGTCCTCGGCGACGGCCGCGGCGACGATCTCGCCCGGGGTCAGGCGGATGCCCTGGTAGACGACTTCGAAACCGACGTCGCGGGCCCGCACCGCGACCTGCTCGGCGCCGTTGCTGTGGCCGTCGAGCCCGGGCTTGCCGACGAGCAGCCGCAGCCGCCCGCCGAGGGCCTCGCCGGTCTGCTCGACCGCGGCCCGCACCTCGCGCAGCCGCTGCTGCGAAGGCGAGTCGTCGCCCGCTCCGTCGGCGCTGCTCACCTGGCCGGACACGCCCGTGGGAGCGCGGTATTCGCCGAAGACCTCGCGCAGCGCGCCCGCCCACTCCCCGGTCGTCACGCCCGCGCGGGCGCACCGCACGGTGGCGGCCATGAGGTTGACGGACGGGTCGGCGGCGTCGCGGGCCAGCTGCGCGAGCGCGTCGCGGGCCTCGTCGGCCTGCTGCGGGTCGGCGTCCCGCGCCGCGCGCCACGCCTGCACGGCCTCACGGGCCTGGGCCTCGACGCCCGGGTCGACCCGGTGGATGGCCGTGTCGAGGTCGGCGGTCAGGGGGCTCGGCTCGGTCGTCGTGAACGCGTTGACACCGACGACCACCTCCTCGCCGGACTCGATGCGTCGGCGCCGGCGCGCGTGGCTCGCCACGAGCTCGCCCTTGAGGAAGCCGGATTCGACGGCCTTGACCGCGCCGCCGTGCTCGGCGATGCGAGCCATGAGTTCTCTGGCGCCCGCGACGATCTGCTCGACCTTGGCCTCGACGACGACGGACCCGGTGAAGAGGTCGTCGTATTCCAACAGGTCGGACTCATACGCGAGCACCTGCTGCATGCGCAGCGACCACTGCTGGTCCCAGGGCCGCGGCAGCCCGAGCGCCTCGTTCCACGCCGGCAGCTGCACCGCCCGCGCGCGAGCGTCCTTGCTCAGGGTCACGCCGAGCATCTCGAGCACGATGCGCTGCACGTTGTTCTCCGGCTGCGCCTCGGTGAGGCCGAGCGAATTCACCTGCACGCCATAGCGGAAGCGGCGGTGCTTGGGGTCGGCGACGCCGTAGCGCTCGCGGGTGATCTCGTCCCACAGCGCGACGAACGCGCGCATCTTGCACATCTCCTCGACGAAGCGCACGCCCGCGTTGACGAAGAAGCTGATGCGCGCGACCATCTCGCCGATCTGCTCCTGCGCCACCTGGCCGGAGTCGCGCACGGCGTCGAGGATCTCGATGGCCGTCGCCATCGCGAAGGCGACCTCCTGCACCGGCGTCGCGCCGGCCTCCTGCAGGTGGTAGCTGCAGATGTTGACCGGGTTCCACTTCGGCATCGCGGTCAGCGTGTAGGCGATCGTGTCGCTCGTCAGCCGCAGGCTGGGCGCCGGCGGGAAGACGTGCGTGCCGCGCGAGAGGTATTCCTTGATGATGTCGTTCTGCGTCGTGCCCGCGAGGGCGCGCACGGCCTCGTCACCGTCGGCTCCCTCGTGCTCGGCCTGCTCGCGCGCCACCGCCTCGTAGAGGGCGAGCAGCCACATCGCGGGCGCGTTGATCGTCATCGACGTGTTCATCTGCGCCAGCGGGATGCCCGCGAAGAGCGCCCGCATGTCGCCGAGGTGCGAGACCGGCACCCCGACCTTGCCCACCTCGCCCCGGGCGAGCTCGCTGTCGGGGTCGTAGCCGGTCTGGGTCGGCAGGTCGAAAGCCACCGACAGGCCGGTCTGCCCCTTGGCGAGATTGCGGCGATACAGCTCGTTGCTGGCCGCGGCGCTGGAGTGCCCGGCGTACGTTCGCATGACCCACGGCTTTGTGCGCTCACCCATGCCTGCACGGTATCCCGCGCACCGCATGCCCGGCGGGCGTCTGGCGCAGATCGGGCGCCGCGTCGGGCCCGAGGCCGTGCCACGAGTCGGCGAATGGGGGAAGGTGGGGGCATGGTCAATCTCACGCGCATCTACACCCGCACCGGGGACAGCGGCCAGACCCACCTCGGCGACTTCACCCGCACCGCCAAGACCGACCCGCGCCTGGCCGCCTACGCCGACGCCAACGAGGCCAACGCCGCCCTCGGCGTCGCGCTTGCGGCCGGGGACCTCGCGCCGGATGTCGTCGCGACCCTGACCCGCGTGCAGAACGATCTCTTCGACGTCGGCGCCGACCTGTGCAACCCGCTGGCCCCCCGCTACGAGTTCCCGCCGCTGCGCGTGCAGCAGGAGTGGATCGACGAGCTCGAGGCCGACTGCGACGCCTACAACGCGCGGCTGGAGAAGCTGCGCTCGTTCATCCTCCCCGGCGGCACGCCCGGCTCGGCCTACCTGCAGCTGGCCTGCACGATCACGCGACGGGCGGAGCGCTCGACGTGGGCCGCGATCGAGGCCTACGGGTCGGACCCTGCGGAGAAGGGGTCGAACCCGCCCGGCGGCATCAACCTGCTGACCGCGACCTACCTCAACCGGCTCTCGGACCTGCTCTTCATCCTGGCCCGGGTCGCCAACCTGCGCGACGACGGCACCGGCGGGGACGTGCTGTGGCAGCCGGGCGGCGGCCGCGCGGAGCACGCGACACGCGCCAGGACCCGCGCCACCCCCGCCGAGGACGGCCCGCCCCCGGCGCAGTAGCAGGGCCGGTCGCCGCCCCGATCGACCCGCTGTCGTCTCGAGCTGACGTCGCGCATCGTGCGTCTCGGACGACGAGATCGGGCTACGTCTCGAATCGGCTGTCGGTCGGCGGCGCGGCCTCGAGCCAGGCCCGCAGCGCGGTGTAGGCCCCTGAGGCGAGCGCCACCTCGAAGACCGCGGGCGCCCGGGGGTCGTCGGAGACGACGGCGACCCGCACCGGCGAGACGACGCCGACGAGGGCGCCGCGGGCCTCGGCGGTGTCGGAGGAGGCCGCCTCGGCGAGCTCGAGAGAGCGCCGGCGCCAGACGAAGCGCGGGCGCGGAAACAGCCCGAAGAGCGGATACCACTCCAGCGTGTCGGCGGTCAGCTTGAGAAGCCCGCTGCGCCACCGGGAGTCGGCCAGGCGCAGGGCGCACAGCGAGGGCACGGTCGAGCCGGCGATGAGCCGGCGCCGCACCAGCGTGACGACGAGAAAGACGGCGATCGCGAGGAAGAGCACCCCGATGACGACCTCGGTCGTCAGGATGACCTCGTCCAACACGGCGAGCGCTTGAGGATCAGGATTCGACCGAGTCGGTGACGATCGTCACGCGATCGCGGTCGACCGAGAGGAAACCGCCCGTCACGGTGACCTTCTTGCCACCACCTTCACCGTCGATGCGCACCTCGCCCTCGGCAAGGGCGGTGAGCATCGGCACGTGACCAGGCAGGATGCCGAGGTCGCCCTCGATGCCGCGAGCACTCACCTGCCGAGCCGAGCCCTCCCAGACCTTGCCGTTGGCGGCGACGAGTTCGACTTGCAGTTGTGCCACGAGTTCCTCCTGGTGGGCCGGGTGGTCAGCAGTCTAGCGAAGGCGGCCAAGCCCTGGCTGCGGGCCGCGACAAGCCCGGCCGCGAGGCCCTGAACCAGCGCCCCGGCAGCGCGCCACGCCGAGTCACGCCGCGTCACGCTTCGGGCGGAATATCCGGAATATCCTTGCGCAACAAATGGATCCGCGTCGCCCAAGAGCATCCGGAGGATCATGAGCACCGTTCGTGACGCGCTGGTGGCGGCCCGGCAGGGCCGCCGTCGCATCTTCTTCCGACCGGGGCTGGGCAACGCCGGCGATGCCCTCATCGCCGGCGGCTTCTACGACCTGGTCGAGCAGCTGGGCCTGGAGGTCACCGAGCTGCCCGGCGGGCCGCTGGCCGTGCCCGAGCTGAGCAGCGACGACCTGCTCGTGCTCAGCGGCGGCAGCTGGCTGGCCTCCCAGTGGGACTTCGGCACGCGCGTCATCGACTGCCTCACCCGGTTCGACGCGCCCCTGCTGCTGCTGCCCTCGTCGCTGCACGGCAACGAGGGGGCGCTGCGCCGCCTGCGACCGCAGGACACGCTGTTCACCCGGGAGCGCTACAGCCACGAGTTCGCCCGTTCGCTGCGCCTCGACGCTCGCGTCGAGCTCGACCACGACATGGCCTTCCATCTCGACGCCGACCGCTGGCGCCGGACAGGTCGAGTGGTGCGCCCGCGGCGGCGCACGGACGTGGAGCGGGTGCTCGGCCTCGCGCGGCTGCGAGCCCTCGCGGCCCGACACGGCACGCTCACCGCGTGGCGGGTCGACGCCGAATCCAGCGGCGCCCACCCGCAGGCGCGCTGGCGCGACGACCTGTCGCTCGTCGCCGACTTCGGCACCCTCGATCGCGCGAGCATCGAACGGTCAGCGGGCTGGCTGCTGCGGGCGATCTCCTGGTTTCGGCGGGTCGAGACCGACCGACTCCACGTCGGCATCGGCGCGGCGCTGCTCGGCATCCCCGCGAGGATCCACGCGAACAACTACTACAAGATCCGCGGCATCTACGAATACTCGCTGCGGACCGACCCGCAGCTCGCCTCGCTCGTGACCTTCGCCGGCTGAGCCCTCACCGGCCGCCCGATGCGCTACCGGCCCGCTCGCCGGGGCACCCGCGCCCGGAGCGCGTCGAGCACGCCCCGCCACTGCGAGCGCGGCACCGCCAGAGCGGCGTAGGCAGCGAGCGCCGGCACCGCCCCCAGCCCGGCGCAGACCAGGCCCAGGGCGCCGCGCGGATACACCGGCGCCAGCGCGGCCTGCACCCCCGCACACGCGGCGAATCCGGCGAGGGCCGCGAGCACGGGAACGTCGCGCACGAACCACCGGATCTGCGTGGGCAGGGTGCGCCGCGCATCCCACGAGACCCACACCATCTGCACCACCTTGGACAGCGCGGTGGCGGCGACGATCCCGAGCATGCCGAACGCGACGCCCAGGGGGATGCTCAACGCGATATTGGCCCCGAGGGCCACGAGGTTGCCCCGCATGTCGAGCCCGGACTGGCCGAGCGTCAGCCCCCACAGCAGCAGCACCCGCGCGATGAGCCAGAAGGTCTGGCCGAGCAGCAGGATCGCGGCGACGGTGCCCGCGAGGGCGAAGGAGTCGGGCAGCCAGGCCCGCACGCCGACATACGCGGCGGGGGCACCGATGACACACCAGCCGGTGACGCCCTTGACCCAGGCTCCCTGGATCGACTCGACGGTCGGCACGGCCGCGGCCGCGCCCACCTTGCCGACGCGTTGCCCGATCATCGCCTGGATCGGTCCGACGGCGTTCTGCGGCATCCACGACAGCTGGGTCGCGAAGCTCGTGCCCTGCCCGAAGGGCCCGGACAGCTGGGCCGAGAGCACCCGCCCGGCGACGAGCTGGTCCTTCTGGTAGCCGACGAACGAGACGAGCCCGCTGACCTGCACCCGCCACGCGTAGCGGAAGAACTCGGCGAACTCCGCCCGACTCAGCAGATGCAGGCCGGCCCGGTCGAGGTAGCGCAGGCCCGTCGGCACCGAGATGCACCCGAGCACGACGCCTTGCGCGACGAGCGCCCCGGCGATGCCGTAGAGCCCCCAGCCGCGCACGACCGTGAGCACGACCCCCACGACGTACGCGGTGTAGCCGGCGAGGATCGCGATCGACATCGTGCCGAAGCGCTGCCGCGCATAGACCACCGAGCTGTAGAGGTTGCGCAGCAGGAGGAGCCCGGTGACCGGCACGAGCACGACGAGCAGCACGGTCGCCTCGTGCCGCAGCCCCGGTTCGAGGCCGAAGAAGTCGAGGATCCGCGGTGCCAGCGGCAGGACGACGGCGCTGACGAGCGCCGCGCCCGCGACGACGAGCGCGGACACGCTGACGAGCAGCCGGGTGGTCGCCGCCCGATCGTCCCGCCCGGCATAGATCGTGAAGAAGCGCAGCACCGACTGCCCGATGCCCCCGTCGAGCGTGCCCAGGAGCGCGACGATCGACGAGATGAGCAGGAAGACGCTGTAGCGGGAGGCGCCGAGCCCGTGGATGACCCACGGCGTCATGGCGAGGTTGACGATGAGGGGGATGACCTGCGCCAGCGTCGACCAGCTCGTGCCGCGCAGCAGCACCGCCGCCGAGCGCTCGCGGCGGGGGGCTCCGCCCGTTGCCACGTCGGGCGCCGGCGCGTCCGGCGCGAGGCCGTCGACGGCGAGGTCGTTGACCGCGGGCTCGGTGGCGACAGGATCGGGTGTGGGCTTGTCAGCGCTCATGTACCGCCCCTCGTGCTGCCCGGAGATGTGCAGGACCGGCCCCCACCGGCGCCGATCGCCGCCCGCGGATGGCCCCGCGAGGCTCCAGGACGAGCCGCCGAGCCGGGTTACAGTGACGGCATGCCCAGGACGACATTCTGCTATGTCATTCTGGCGCACCAATATTCGGGCACGCTCGCCCTGGTGCGTCGCATCGCTGAGCTGAGCCCGCAGGCCCGGATCCTCGTGCGCTTCGAGGACCTGGGCGAGTTCGACGCGGCCGCCCTGCGCGCCGCCGGCGCGACCCCCCTCGCCAGCACGATCCGCGCGCGCTGGGGCGCCTGGACGCTCACCGAGGCGATGCTCGAGGCGCTGGCCGTCGCTCGGGTCACGACCGACGCCGATCACGTCGTCGTCATCTCCGGCCAGGACTACCCCGTCCGCGACCTCGCCGCCTGGGAGGCCCGCGTCGAGGCGAGCAGCGCGGATGCCCTCCTCGACCCGATCGTCGACCACCCCCGCGACTGGCGCTACCGCTGGCGCATGGTCGACGTGCCCCGCCCCCGGCGTCAGGGCACCTACCGGGTGGTGCGCCACCTCGCGTGGCGCCTGGGCACGGTGACGCGGCCGGTGTTGACGATCTCGCCGCGCTTCGCCGACGGCGACCGGCGCTGGCTCATCGGGGTGCCGCGGCCGTGGGCGCGGGTGCCCGGCGATGTGCGAGTCACCAAGTGCAGCCAGTGGATGACGTTGTCCGCGCGTGCCGTCGACTCGGTGCTGCGCCGCGACGCGAGCGACCCCGCGCTGCGCACCTTCTTTCGCACCGTGCGGATCAGCGACGAGAGCTACATCCAGACGCTGGTCAACGACGACCCGCAGCTCGTCGTGCGGCACGGCGAGACGACCGTCAAACGGTTCACCGGCGGCAAGTCGAGCCCGCAATGGCTCGACGTCGAGAGCCTGCGAGAGCTGGCCGGGAGCTCATCGGCACCCTTCGCGCGCAAGGTGGCCCCCGACGCGGACGACGTGCGGCGGGCCGCCGACGAGCTCGCGGACACCGACGCGCGCGCCGACCTGGGCGCCGACCTGGGCGCAGGGGGACGCCGATGCCGCTGAAGGACTTCGTGCGCGGCCTGCGCGACGGGCCGCTGGCCCGGGAGCGCTGGCGGCGGGCCCACCCGCACGTGTGGATCACGAGCGAGGTGCTGCTGCGTGGCGATCCGGCGCTGGCGAGCTTCGGCGCCGACGTGGCCATCAAGGGGCCCACGGTCGTGGCCGTCACGCAGGCCGGCGGGCTCACGGACTCCCGCCTGCGGGTCGGCGATCGCAGCTACGTCGGGGAGTTCAACAACATCCGCTGCGCCGGGGCGCCGATCACGATCGGCCGCGACTGCCTCATCAGCCAGCACGTGACGATCGTCGGCACCAACCACGGCATCGCCCCCGGTCGCGCGATCGTCGACCAGCCGTGGAGCGGTGACGGGGTGGTCGTCGGCGACGACGTCTGGGTGGGCGCCGGAGCCGTGCTGCTGCCCGGCACCCGCATCGGCGACGGCGCCGTGGTGGCCGCGAACGCCGTCGTGCGCGGGCCGGTCGCGCCCGGCGCCATCGTCGGCGGCGTGCCGGCCCGCGAGCTCGGCCGACGCTGAGCCGTCACCACCGCGAAGCACCACCATCTGAGCACCACCACCGCTGAGCACCACCACCGCTGGGCATCACCACCGCTGGGCACCACCACCGCTGAGCACCACCACCGCTGGGCATCACCACCGCGGGCGGCGCCCTGGCGCCTGGCCACGTCCTAGACCGCAGGGACGACCGACGGCCCCACCCGGCCGATCACGCGGGCCCGCACGTGCTCGGGCCACAGGGCGGCCTCGGTCGGCCGCCCCGGCTCGACGACGTCGGCCCACACGGCGGCGGGGTCGCGGCGCGCCAGGCGGTCGGCCGCCGCCAGCACCTCCGGGGCCACCCCGACCGGGAACTTGCGCGCGAACGGCGCGGCGCTGCCACGACGCAGCCGGTCGAGCACCGCCAGATCGACCCACTCCGGGCTGCCCTGCCCGGGCAGGAACTCCTTGGCGCTCGTCTCGCCATGGCCGACGACGAGGCCGGGGGTGTCGTGCAGGACCGACGCGGCATAGGACTCATCGGGGATCTTGACGTGCTCGAAGTAGCGTCGCGTGCGCGCGTCGCGCCGGTCCCGGTCGAGCAGCTCGTCGACGGCCCGGTCGCGCAGGGTCAGCCACTGGGCGCACTTGGTGATCGTCATCGGCGCCGGACGGGCCAGGCGCCGCGACACCCCGAGCCACACCCGATCGTCGTCGGGTCGCCCGGAGGTGTGCGCGTAGGCGACCGGGCGGGCGGCGGCACCAGCCCGGTTGAGCGCGAAGCGGATCGCCCGGTCGACGAGGCCGACGTCGGTCTGCGGCAGGGTGCGCACCGACCAGCGGATCGTGTGGTTGTGCGCCTGGGGCGGCAAGGGGTCGAGCAGCGCGTCGACGCCGAAGGAGCGCACCTCCTCCTCCCAGGCGGCGAGGTCGCGGATCGGGTAGTCCTGCCCCGACACGACGACGACGTGGTCGGCGTCGCTGCGCCCCCGCGCGAAGGCCAACGCCCCGAGCACCATCTCGACCTGCGTCCAGTCGCCCCAGCGCACCTGCACCCGACTCGGGTAGCAGGTGGCGCCGGCCCGCCGCAACGCGGCGACGTCGAAGGTGCCCTGCCCGTGAAAGCGCACGACGACGTCGGCGGCGGGTGAGAGTTCGCGGATGCGCCGCACGAGGCGGGTCAGGCCCGGCGGGTCGGTGTGCGCGAGCACGACATAGCAGAACCGGCGCGCCATGGAACCTCCGAAATCGTTGTGCCAGAGCCCCTTTCGCAGGCTAACAGGGGCCCGCCCGGAGACCGGTCGGCGACCGGCCCGCCTCACCGGCCCCACTCACCGACGGGCCCGGCTGCTCACCGACGGGCCCGGCTGCTCACCGATCGCCGCCCGATCGGCCGCGCGGGCACGCCGCCGACGATGACCCCGCTCTCGACATCCGAGGTGACCACGCCACCGGCGGCGACGACGGCGCCGTCGCCGATCCGCACCCCCGGCAACAGCGTCACGCCGACGCCGAGCCACACGTCGTTGCCGATGACCACCGGCAGGTCGGGGGCCATGCCCTGAGCATTCATGGGCCGCGACACATCGTCGTAGATATGTTCGTGGCTGACGATGACGCAGCGGGGACCGATCATGACGTCGTCGCCGATCGTCACCGTGCCCAACACCATGGATTCGACGCCGATACCGCTGCGGTCGCCGAGGCTGACCCCGGCTCCGGAGCCGAAGAACACGCCGCGGTCGACATTTGTGTCGGTGCCGAGATGATCGAGCAGCGAACGGCATGCCCAGGTGCGCGCCGCGCGCCCGATAAAGCCCAGTGGTGAGCGTTTGCGCGGCAATCTCGTGGCCACGAGATAATAGAATCCGTAGCGCACCAGACGATCGGCCGAAAAGCGGCGTCGGGGCCGCTTCGCGGGGGTCTCGCGCAATTCACCGCCGACCGCTTCGGCCGACTTTTCCAGCGCGAGCGCGGCGGCCTCGGCGGCGCCCAGGGACGCGCGCCCGGTGTGGGCGCCCCCGACCGGGCCGCGGCTCGCGTCCGTCCCGGTCACCGACCGGGCCCCGCGACGGATATGCTCGAACAGCAATTTGCTAGAGCATGAGAGGAATTCATGTCGTCTGCTCCCCCGGTCGTGAGTGTCCTCATCCCTGCCTACAACGCCGAGCTCACGATCGGCGCCGCCATCGCCGGAGCCCTCACGCAGACCTACGAGCACGTCGAGGTCGTCGTCGTGGACGACGGATCGACCGATCGCACGCGGTCGATCTGCGAAGCATATGGCGATCTCATCACGTTCGTCTCGATCGACAACTCTGGCACAGCACATGCGAGGAATGTCGCAGCCGCGCACGCTCGAGGACAATTCTTTGCCCTCTGTGACTCAGACGACATCCTGCTCCCTGCGCACGTCGCCTCGCTTCTCGACGCCTATCGGGCGGCCGGCTCGGGGCGGCGCTTCGTGCACGCCGACGCCTATTTCCTCACTCCGACGGGCATGAACCATCTACGCACCGTCATGTACGGCCGCACCCCGTCCGGCCCAGAGCAACGCATACGCTTGCTCGAGGCGAATTTCGTGTCGATCTTCACGCTCTTTCCCGCGTCGATGTTCACCGAGCTCGGCGGCTTCACGACCTCGCTCTACCTCGAGGACTGGGACCTGTGGCTGCGCGCCGTCTTCGGCGGCTGGGAGGTCGTCGGGAGCCACCGGCCGCAGGCGCTCTATCGCCAGGTCGTCGCGACGAAGTCCTCCGCCCGCAGCAGGGTCTTCGAGGGCGAGATCGAGGTGCTCCGCCGGATCGCCGAGCGCCCCGACCTCAGGCCCCCGGAGCGCGACTACCTGCGGCGACGGCTCGCGTCCGCCTCGCCCCGGGCGTTGCACGACGGCGCCGAGGCCGCGCTGCGCGCCGGAGACTTCGCGGGCGCGCGGCGACAGTTCACGCAGGCCGCGCAGCTGTGGCGCGGCAACCGCGCGCTGCAGGTCAAGGCGCGCCTCATGCGCTGCCCCCTCGTGCCCGCCCTGTGGCGCCGCCGCGTCGGCAGCGTCGACGCCGAGCTCGGTCGCGTGCCGCGCTGAGCGGCTCAGACGTTGCGCTCGGCGGGCGGGCGCCACGCCGGTGCCTGCCGGGCCTCCCAGCGCGCCACCGCTCGCCGCTTGCCGAGCGCCAGCGACTCGAGCTGGAATCGGCGCAGCTGGCGCCGGAACTCGCGTCCCTGCGAGCGCGGCTCGCCGGTCAGCGCGGCCCGCGCATACCCCGCGAGCACATGCGCCGCGCCGATGACGCGCGGCTCGTCGCGGGTGCGGGCCAGGACGCTCGCGCCGACGAAGACCGGGTGGCTGCCCATGAGGTATTGCCCGCGACCGTGCCGGCGCCGACCGCGCAGCATGCCGCGGTCGCTGGAGCCCATCGGGCGCAGATGCTCGAAGCGCAGCCCCTCGTCGTCGAAAGCGCGCGCCCGCCACCCCTTGACCCGGGCGGCGTGGCAGTCGATGCCGTCCCACATGAGCACCGGCACGAATCCACCGATGTCGCGGAACGCGCTCACCCGATAGAACTTGCTCATCCCGACCGTGATCTCGAACGATCCGCGCTCGGGCACGAGCCGGCCGCCGCGGCGCACGCAGGCGGTGCCGCTCGCGCTGGCCAGACGCGGGTCGGCCTCCATGGCGTCCATGAGCCCCGCGAAGTAGCCGGGCGGCAGGTCGAGATCCATGTCGAGCTTGACGACGTAGTCGAAGTCGTCGAGCTCCACCGTCTCCAGCCCCGCGTCGAAGGCGTGCACGACGGCGGGCCCGAGCACGCGCGTCGTCCGCGGCGGCAGGGTCAGCACCCGCAGGTAGGGCAGCCGCGCCGCATACTCGGCCAGGATCTGGGGCGTCGCGTCGGTCGAGCCGTCGTCGACGACGACCCAGCAGGCGGGCGGCTCGGTCTGTGCCGCCACCGAGTCCAGCGTGCGACGCATGTAGTCGGCCTCGTCGCGACAGGGCGACACCACGACATACCGGCGGCCTGTCATACCAACACCTTTCCTGACGTGTGTCGACGGCTGCGGCGCGCGGGGGCCGGTGGCTGTTGCCACGTCGGCAGCGTCGGGCCTCCGGCGCGCCCGCCCGTCCCACCTGGCCCACCTGGCCCCCCAGGGCCACCAGGCGCCGACGGCAACCTGTCGTAGCCGAGCCGGCGATGGTCGGCGACGAGCCCGAGGCCGAGCCAGAGCATGGCCGTGGGAAACGCGTACTTGATCGGCACCAGCATCGCGACCGTGCCCCACGCGACCCCGTAGGCGAGCGCCCCCACCCGCAGGT
This sequence comes from Kineosphaera sp., assembly GCA_039812485.1. Taxonomy (GTDB): domain Bacteria; phylum Actinomycetota; class Actinomycetes; order Actinomycetales; family Dermatophilaceae; genus Kineosphaera. The sequence continues at coordinate 2,176 of JBDIAP010000020.1, read as the reverse complement.
CGTGCAGCGGACCGTCCCGGTCCCGCGGGCCACGCACGGCGGCCCAGGCCGCGGACAGCAACGCGACGAGCCACAGGGTCAGCCCCGGCAGCCCGAGCTCGGCACCGAGCCCGAGCACGACGTTGTGCACGTCGATGCCCATGTTGGTGATCGGATAGTCCGGGGCCTGCCACACCCAGTCGCGCTCGACGATGTGGAACCGGTTGAGGCCCACGCCGTCGATGGGCCGGGCCAGCACGACCCGCACCGCGGCCGCGTTGGCGTTGAGCCGGTCGTAGACCGATCGCGACGTCTGGGCCCGCTCGCTGACCTCTCCACCGATGCCCGGGGCCACGGACAGGAGCACCGCGAGGCCGATCGCGGCGGCGGCCACGGCCACGAGGAGTCGGCCGCGCACCCGCCGCTCGGCGACGATGACGACGGCGACGCCGAGCACGAGGGCCAGCCAGATCGAGCGGGTCAGCGTGAAGAACGCGCCGGCCGCGCACAGCAGGCAGGCGAGCGCCCCGACGAGCCGCCGCACCCCCCGGGACTGCGCGGCATAGACGGCCGACGGATACATGCAGGCCAGCAGCGCCAGCCCGTTGCTGCCCACCTGCTGGGAGGGCCCGAGCGCCCGACCGAAGTGCGGGTGCGAGGGGTTGACGATGCCGGGCGGCACGATGAGCGCGTAGAGGTGCAGGCCCTCGCAGACCGACACGTAGCCGAGGTAGAGCCCGAGCGCGGTGAGCGCCCGCAGCAGCACGCGCCGTCGCGCGCGGGTGGCGAAGACGAGCGGCGCGGTCAGGAAGAGCAGGAACGGGACGATGCCGATGGCGTCGACGAGGGCGAACGCGGCGGTGGGGTCGTTGAGCGGCCCGAACCAGATCATCGAGCCCACGCACCACGCGACGAGGGCCGCCATGACGAGGTGGATCGGCTCGAGCCGCAGCCCGGAGCGGCGCAGGTCGGGGTGCGCGATGAGCATGAGCAGGCCGACAGCGAGCACGACCCGGTCGGGCGGCACCGGCATCCCGTAGAGGGTGCTGCTGCCCGACATGAACTGCAGCACGACCGCCGCGGTCAGCACGTGGACGTAGGCGGGCACCCGCTCGTGCGGGAGCGCCTGGGCGGCGTCGTCGCCGGGCACGCCCGGGTGAACCGGCCGCTCGAAGCCCCCGGACGGCCCCGGCCGGCCGGCCGGCCCGGTGAGCGCGCCGGAGGCCGACGCGGTCATCGCCACCGTGAGCGCGGCCGCACGAGCAGATATCCCGCGGCCAGGAGCAGCGCGGCCCCGGCTCCCCCGGCGAAGCCGCCGAGCAGCGCGGCGCGCGGCCGGGCGCTGGTCGTGACCTGGGCCTTCTGGACGACGCTGACGCCGGCGCTGTTGCTCAACGAGGCACGCAGGTCGTCGCGCAGCGCCTCGGCCGCGGCGTCGACCCGCACCTGGGCCAGGTCGACGCGGTCCGCGGCCGCACCACGCACCGCGGCCGGTCGCGTCGCGGCGGCGGTGACCCTCGCCTTCGCCGTGCGCAGGTCCGCGACCGCCGCGAGATATGCCGTGGTGGCCGCCTCGTCCTCGCGCTGGCTGCGCGCGGCGTTCGCGACGCGGATGAGGTCGGCGGCCGCCGCGTCGGCGGCGTCCACGGCCGCCGCGGGGTCGGCGGCCTGGGCCTGCACGCGGATGATCGCCGAGTCCGGGATCGGCGAGGCCGTCACGGTGTCGTCGGGGGCCGACCCGATGAGGCGCGCGTAGGTCGCGGCGAGCTGCTGGGTCGCCAGCGCGTAGCCGGGCACGCTCTGGGCGCGCACGCTCTGGTCGCCGACGACGAGGCGTGACTCCGCGGTGACGGTCGTGCCGAGCAGCCGCATGCCGGCATAGGCGCCGCCGGCCGTGGCGGCGAGCACGACGACGGCGAAGACGATCACCGTCACGACGCGAGGGCGCCGCCGGGTGACAGGCGGGCTGGGCGCTTGCACGCTCATCAGGACTCCTGGAATTGACACGTTTTTCCCCCTACGTGCGAATGTAGTTGATGGGCAAGTGATTCGACATTCGGTCGGGCGTGAGTGTCGCGCCCGCAGAGGGGATGGCACCGATCGTGGATGCAGACCGGCCGGCCGTGGGACGGCGCGTGGGACGGCGCGTGCGCGGGGCGCCGGGCGCGACGCGGCGGGGCGCGGCGAGGCCGGCGCT
>JBDIAP010000019.1:0-37770 GCA_039812485.1 Kineosphaera sp. | reverse complement strand
TCTGTGGGCTGTCAGTCTGTGGGCTGTCGGTCTGCGGGATGTCGGACTCCAGGGCCGAGCCGTCGGTGGTGTCGGCGGAGGACCGGGCGGCGGCGACGTCGAGCCGATGCTCGGTCCGCGCCCACTCCAGCTGTTCGGCGGCGTCCGGCGTGCCGGCCACGTCCAGCTCCTCGGCGAGATCGACGCCCGGCGGCGCGGCGTGGGACGAGCCTGTCGCCCGGTCCCGACCTGGATCACGATCCCGCCCGGCGGGGCCGGTCGCGACGGGCGGCGCCGGCTCCTCGGTGTCGCGACCGTCGGCGTCCCCGAGGGTGTTGCCCGCTGCGGAGGACCCGTGGCCGGAGGTCGTGGCCTCACCTGTACTCGCCGACTCCGGGGACACCGACTCCGGGGACACCGACTCCGCGTACACCGACCCCGGGTTCGCCGACTCCGGGTACACCGACTCCGGGTACACCGACGTTGGGTCAGCCCACCGTGGATCCGCCGACTTCGTGCTCCCCGACTCTGGGTCCGTCTGGTGGGTGTCCGCCCGCTGGGTGTCCGCCTGCTGGGTGTCCGCTTGCCCTGTGTCCGTGGGCCCCGCGCCCGCGGGCTCGGTGACCGCGGGCGTGCGGGGGGCCCGTTCGGTGGCCCGCTCGGTCAGACCCGACCCGGGAGGCCCCTGCTCGGGGTGCGCGCCCTCGGTGTCGGCCGGTGTCTCGCCTGCCGACGACGCGGCGTCGCTCCCGGACGAGCCCGCCACCCGGCCCGCGGCCGTCGACTCGCCGGCCGCCGGCGCGTGCACACCGATGGTCTGGGTCGGGGCGCCGGCGTGATAGAGGTCCTGCCCGGCCGGCGAGGGCTCGAAGTCCACGGGCAGCCGGTCGACAGCGGTGCCGGACCGGTTGCCGCTGCCCCGCCCGTGCGACACGACGTCGTCGAGTCGCCGCAGAGCCTCCGTGGCGTGCGTGAGGTGCCTGCGGTCGCCGAGTCGCCGCGCCGTGAGCAACTCGCTGAGGTGACCCAGCTCGGCGAGCAGGCTGGCCCGATCCTCCAGATGAGTGTCCGGGGGTTCGTGGCGCGCGGCCGCGTAGGCCTGCAGCACGGTGGCGCGGGTGTCGGCCCCCGCACGTGCCAGCATCGCCGCGAGATCTTCGGCGGGGTCGGCGATCTGCGCGTCTTCCCAGCTCGTGACGCCCACGACGTGTGCACTCGCCGCGTCGGAGGGATCGTCGAAACGAAGGAGGATGTGGTCGTCCTGCAGGTGACCGTGGATCGGCGTCGGCGCGAATCGCCACCAGGAGACATCGTCGAGCATGCGCTCCCACCGGGCCAGCAGTCCGTTGGGGACGAGACCGGTGGCGGCGCCGCGGTCGACGTCGGCGAGTCGCCGGCGGCGCAGGTCGTCGGCCTCGTAGGCCGGCACGCCCGCCTCCTCGAAGAGGCGCCGGTCGACATTGTGGATCTGCGCGACCGCCCGGGCCAGCGTCGTCGTCAGCCCCTCGCCGGGCGGCAGCAGGGCGAAATCGACGCACCGCCCCGGTATGAGCCGATAGACCACGGCCCGCCGACCGTCACGCAGAGCGGCGACCCCGGCGCTCTGCGGCACCTCGAACGGCAGCTTGCCGTCCAGCAGTTCGGCGAGGGCAGCCGACTCCTCGAGCTGAGCCGCCGCCACGGCGTCCGCGGGCACACGGACGACCCACCGCCTGCCCTCGCCGTCCTGCACGAAGCCGACGTGGAAACGCTCCCCGACACGGTCGAGGAGCTCCTCGACGAGGTGAGGCCGCAGGCCCGGCACGGCGGCGTCCGCGAGGGCTGCAAGGGTCCAGGCCGTTCGAGTCACCGCCCCACGGTATCGAGGACACGGCGCGCCGCACGCTCACCGCGCGGCGTGTGCCCCGGCTGCTGCGCCGCCGCGGCGTTCAACGCGGGCGGCAGCGTGTGTCAGGGTGGCGCCATGGAAAACCCGGCCTGGAGCGCGCACCTGCACCGGAGCGCCGAGGAGCGTTCGCGCCCAGGTCTCATCGACGATCTGCTCGCGGCGCCGGACACGCGGGTGCTCGACTGGACGCCCGAGGGTGCCCTCGTCGATCTCACGGGGCCGACCGCTGCCCTCGTGCTCGATCGCGTAACGGCCTCGTCGTCCGACGCCGCATCCGGCGACCCGTCCGACGACCCGGCCGGCGACGCGGAACGGCTCGTGATCTTCCTCGGGCGGGACGACACCGGCGCGGCGTGGCTCGCCGTCATCGGCCCAGCGTCCGCTCAGCCGCAGGACCGCTCACGCGCCCGGCGCGGGCTGCGCGACGTGGGTCACCGCCTGTCCCCGCTGGAGGTGGAGGCGTTCATGACGGCCCAGGGGCTCGCGTCGTGGCACGCCACCCACCCCCGTTGTCCCCGATGCGGTGCCCGCACGGACCCTGCGCTCGCGGGGTGGGTGCGGCGCTGCCGCGCCGACGGCTCGGACCACTATCCGCGCACCGACCCGGCGGTCATCATGGCGGTCATCGACGCCCACGACCGATTGCTGCTCGCGCGGTCCCCGGCCTGGCCCGCCAATCGGCGTTCCGTGCTGGCCGGCTTCGTCGAGCCGGGGGAGCGGCTCGAGGCGGCCGTAGCCCGGGAGGTCGCGGAGGAGGTCGGCGTCACCGTGCGCGACGTGCGCTATGTCGGTAGCCAGCCCTGGCCGTTCCCGGCGTCGCTCATGCTCGGTTTCACCGCACGGACCGACGACGAGCAGCTGGCCATCGACGACTCCGAGATCGTCACGGCGCAGTGGTACACGCGGGAGCAGCTGAGGGTCGCTGTCGCCGACGGCAGCCTCGGGTTGCCGGGGCCGTTGTCGATCGCGCGGCGCCTCATCGAGGGCTGGTTCGGCGAGCCGCTCACCCCGCCCAAGGAGCTGCCGTTCCATCGCCGTGACCCGGTCGTCGACGGTCCTCTGGACGGTCCGACGGTAGAAGGCCCGCCCGAGGAGGAGGCGTCATGAAGGCCACAGGCACGTGGCGTCCTGCGGACGCGTGGCGTCCCACAGGCACGTGGTGTCCCGCGGACACGAGCGTTGCCCGGGGGTTCGAGAGCGCTCAGCGGGGGGTCTGGTGAGCGAGGCCGCGACCCCGTGGGTGCGCGCGCGGGAGCAGATCACGTCCCCCGACGACCTCCTCGCCGCGCTGGACCCGGAGCAGCGGGCCGTCGCCGCGGCGCCGCTCGGGCCGATGTGCGTGCTGGCCGGGGCCGGCACCGGCAAGACTCGCGCGATCACCCATCGCATCGCCTACGGAGTGGCGTCGGGCGTGCTCGTGCCGCAGCGCGTGCTGGCGGTGACCTTCACGGCCCGGGCCGCGGGTGAGATGCGCACGCGGCTTCGCGAGCTGGGCGCCCGCGGCGTGCAGGCCCGCACTTTCCACGCCGCCGCTCTGCGGCAACTGCACTACTTCTGGCCGCAGGCCGTCGGGGGAGCGGCCCCCGAGGTCGTGCCGCACAAGGCTGCGCTCGTCGCGGAGGCGGGCGCCCGGCTACGGTTGCGCCTCGATCGCGCGGCGATCCGCGACCTCGCCGCCGAGCTCGAATGGGCCAAGGTCGGCATGCACACACACGAGACCTACCCCGAGGCGGCCCGCGCCGCCCGCCGCGAGCCGCCCGGCATGGACGTCGTCGCGATGGCGCGACTCATCGAGGAATACGAGCAGGTCAAGACCGACCGGGGGGTCATCGATTTCGAGGACGTGCTGCTGTTGCTCGTCGGCATCCTCGCCGAGCAGGGCCAGATCGCCGCGGCGATCCGGCAGCAATACCGACACTTCGTCGTCGACGAATACCAGGACGTCAATGTCGTGCAACAACGGCTGCTCGATCTCTGGGTCGGCGACCGCACAGACGTGTGCGTCGTCGGGGATCCGGCCCAGACCATCTACTCGTTCACGGGCGCCTCACCGGGGCACCTGCTCGACTTCGCGCGACGCTACCCCGACGCCGCCACCGTGCGTCTCGTGCGCAACTACCGCTCGTCCCCACAGGTCGTGTCGCTGGCCAACACCGTCATCGGCACCCGACGGGCCGGCCACGCCGGGGTGGAGCTGCGATCGGCGGCCGGGCCGGGGCCGGCGCCCCGGCTGCTGCGCTACGACGACGACGAGGCGGAGGCGCTCGGCACCGCCCGGTCCGTCGCGGCCCTGCTCGAGCAGGGTGTCGCGGCCTCGGAGATCGCGGTGCTCTATCGCACGAACAGCCAGTCCGAGGCGATCGAGACCGCGTTGGGTGACGCGGGCATCCCCTATCTCGTGCGCGGCGGCGAACGATTCTTCGCCCGGCCAGAGGTGCGCCGCGGCATCGTGCTCCTGCGCGGGGCCGCACGCTCGGACGACGGACACACCCCGCTCGCGCGGCTCGTCGGCGACGTGCTCACCGGCGCCGGGTGGAGCCCGGAGCCCCCTGCCGCGCGCGGGGCCGTGCGCGAGCAATGGGAGTCGTTGAACGCCCTCGTGCTGCTCGCGGTGGACCTCACGGTGACGCACCCCGAGGCCAGGACGCGCGACTTCGTGGCCGAGCTCGACGAGCGAGCCGCCGCCGCCCACGCCCCCCGGGTCGAGGGCGTGACCCTCGCGAGCCTGCACGCGGCCAAGGGGCTGGAGTGGGACGCGGTCTTCGTCGTCGGCTGCAGCGACGGTCTCGTGCCGATCGCCATGGCGCAGAGCGCGGATGAACTCGAGGAGGAGCGCCGCCTGCTCTATGTGGGGGTGACCCGCGCCCGCGTGCAGCTGACCCTGTCGTGGGCGGCGGCGCGCGCCTCCGGAGGCCGCGGCACCCGCCGGCCGTCCCGATTCCTGGCGCCTGCCGAGGCCATCCTCGGCCCGGGCGTCCACGCCGAGGCCGCCCCTCCCACCCACCCGGTAGGACGAGCCGCACCCCGGGCCGCCGCCCCCCGCCGACGGGCCGCGGCGCGCTGCCGGGAGTGCGGCGGTGAGCTCGCCGACGCCGCGGCGCGCAAGGTCGGGCGCTGCGCCGACTGTCCGCCGGGCTACGACGAGGCGACATTCGAACGGCTGCGCCGCTGGCGCCTCGACGCGGCGCATCGTGCGAAGGTGCCGGCCTTCGTCGTGTTCACCGACGCCACGCTCATGGCGATCGCCGAGCGATCCCCTGCAGATCGGGCCGCGCTGTCACGCATCAGCGGCGTGAGCGCCGGCAAGCTCGCCGCGCACGGCGACGCCGTGCTCGAGGCGCTCCGCGGACCGGAGCACGACGAGGGTGCCCAGCCGCCGGGTGGGCGAGCCGGCAGCGAACCGATCAAAAAAGGCGTTGCGCGCCCGCGACCCGCGGGCTTAGCCTGAAATCCGTCCAGGTCACGGGTCTGCCCGGCGACGTGACAGCCCCCAGCAGCGAGAGGAGGAGACGCGTGTGATCGACAACCAGCTCATGTTCCGACCGGCCACGCAGCCGGCCGTTGCGCTGCCCACCCTGTGGAGCCCGCAGCCCGGAGCGCATCGGACGATGCCGTCCGGCGCCGACCGCGTCGACATCGTCTCCTCCCGCGTCGCGGGAGGCGCGCCGCTCAGCGCGAGCGTCACGGGGGCACGCCGATCGTCGGCGCACTGCGCAGCGGCATGCGGCCTCGGCTCGTCACGCTCGGCAGCTAGGAGCCTCGCCGGCACCGTCGTGCGCAGCGCCGTCTGCGGCCTTGCACGGCGACACCACGACCCGTCGTGGCACCACGACGGCTCGCGGCACGACGACGCCCTCGCCGCGCTACGTCACTCCCCGTTCGCGACGGCCGACGCCTCGGCATTCGCGGCCCACACGTCCATGTCCCAGGGTTTCGCCCCGCTCCACCTGAGATCGCACCCTGCGAGCGCCTAGCTCAGCGATCACCTCCAGGCCGCGGAACCCGTCAGGGTCCGCGGCCTTCGTCTTCTGTCGTCGGCGACGCGCGCCCGCCAGGTCGATCGAAAAGAGCACCGATGACCAGCGCAGCACCTCGCAGGCCGGCTCCGGCACCCCGGAGCGGCCCGAGATCGCCCGCCAGCACGACCTGCCGCCACCGCGGCGAGAAGGAGGTGAGCCCCGTGACCGTGATGACCCAGCGGGGGCCCGCAAGCATGGAAAACGTCGCGTCGGACCCGTTCGCGAGCCCGGACGTGACCTGCGAGCTGCCGTGTCGCGCCAACGACGGCGAGCTGTGGTTCGCCGAGCGCCCCGATGACGTCGAGCGGGCGAAGGCGCTCTGCGCCGACTGCCCGTTGCGGGTGCAGTGCCTCGACGGGGCTCTGGCGCGCCGCGAGCCGTGGGGTGTGTGGGGCGGTGAGCTCTTCGTGCAGGGCGTCGTCGTGGCACGCAAGCGGCCGCGTGGCCGTCCGCGCAAGGACGGCCCGCGCGAGGACACCGCCGCCTGAGGCCCGCGCGCCGCTCCGACTCTGAGTCACCCCGACGTTTCTTCGGCACCCCGACGAGGGGCTGCCCACTCCGGTCGCTCCCGCGCGCCCGGATCCCAGTCTGCACACGGATCTATGAGGTTCGTGCCTTCTCCGGCCAAGGAGCCGCTGATGTCTGCCCATCTGCCCGAATATCTCGCCCGTGTGGTCGGCCCCGTCCGCCCCGCGTCGCCTGCGCCACGTGGTGCCCGAGAGATCGCCGCCGCCGTGCGCCGGCGGGCCGCGCAGGAGTCGCGTCGCGTCCCGCGGTGACGATGAGTCCACTCGGGGGTCGAGGCCGTTCGGTCTCGACCCCCGAGGTCGCCTCCGACAGTTGACGTCTCACCAAAGAATTGTTTCCCAGTGAGGTACTCGGATAGAATCGCTCCCGTACCGGGGGTTCGATCGCCCGTCCGCACGCTTCTGATGGCGCTGTTTTCCTGTCGTCGGCGGTGTGCGCTTCTTGACACAGGAGTCTGTGTGGTCGATGGGGTACGCCACAACGTTGTCCACCCAGGGAGGGGTCTCCTCGTCATGTCTGCGCCTACACGTCCGGCCACCGTGCTGACACTCGATCGTCTGCGTCTTGCGGTGGTCCGCAACACCTCGACGGCGCGCCGCCAGGGCGACGTCTCCGTCGACCCGCTCGTGTCGGCCGCGCAGGCTCAGTCCCGGGCGGTCGACCGCGTGCTGCGCCCGCTGCGCTGAGCCTGCCACCTCTCCCGGATCTCGCCCGCGCGCGCCCGGCGCGGCAGGCGGGGCCGTCAGGGCATCGCGGGAGGCGGGAAATCGGCCTCGGGCAGCCACTCGTCCAGCACGTCGGCGACGGGCACCTCCCCGCCGAGCTGGCACAACACCCCGATGCCACCGAGCCACACGCGGTGGATGAGCAGGTAGTCCGGGGGCAGGTTCATGCGGATGCCCGTGCGCCACTGCTCGCCCCGCGGGTCCTGCAGGCGGGTCGCCGCGTCCCGCAGCCACGCCCGGCTGAACGTCCAGGTCGGCACGCGCAACGGCGCGAGGAACGGGATGACGAGGTCGAGCACGCGCTCGGCGTCGAGCTCCATCTCCGGTAGGACGAAGCCCTCCTCCCGCAGGCCCGCCAGCAGCGGCTCGGCCTCACCCCGCAGGGCGTGGGACACGAGCCGTCCGATCGCCGGCGGGAGCCCGTGCGGCAGCTCGGCGACGGCGCCGAAGTCGAGCACCCCGAGCCGCCCGTCGGGCAGCAGCCGGTAGTTGCCAGGATGCGGGTCGGCGTGCAGCAGCCCCGCCCGCTGCGGCGAGCTGACGATGAACTCCAGGTAGCGGGTCGCGGCAGCGCTGCGCTGCCCGGGCTCCCCGGACGCGATGATCTGCGACAGCGGCACCCCACCCATCCACTCGGTGATGATGACGGCGCCCCGCTGATGCACGACGGCGGGGACGAAGATGTGCGGGTCGCCCTCGAAGGCGTCGCCGAATCGGCGCTGACTGCGGGCCTCGAGCTCGTAGTCGAGCTCGTCCTGCACGCGGTCGACGAGCTCGGCGAGCACCGGGCCGAGGTCCAGCCCGGGCACCCACGACGCGAGCAGTCTCGTGGCCTGCGCGAGCCGGCGGAAGTCGCCGACGAGGGCCTCACCGGCCCCCGGGTATTGGATCTTGACGGCCACCTCGCGGCCGTCCTTCCAGATCGCGTGGTGCACCTGTCCCACGGACGCGGCCGCGGCGGGCCGGTCCTCGAACTCGTGGAACTTGGTGCGCCAGCGGGCCCCGAGCTCGCGGGTGAGCACCGCGTGCACGGTGGCGGTCGGCAGTGCCGGCGCCGAGTCCTGCAGCTTCGTCAGTGTCGCCCGGTAGGGGGCCGCGAACTCCTCCGGCATCGCCGCCTCGAGCACCGACAGGGCCTGACCGACCTTCATCGCGCCGCCCTTGAGCTCGCCGAGCACGGCGAAGAGCTGCTCGGCCGTGCGGGTCTGCAGCTCGGCGGCGACGACCTCGGCGGGCTTGCCGCCCAGGCGCTTGCCCGCGCCGACCGCGGCCCGGCCGGCGACGCCCAACGGCAGCGTCGCCAGCTTCGCGGTGCGGACGATCGCACGTCGTGGCAGTTGCGTCACGGCCCCATTGTCGCCCGGGCGGCGCACTCACGACAGCCCGGGTGGGGATGCCAGACGTGGTGCGTCGCCTGCGGCGACGGGAGCCGGTAGGTGGTCGCCAGGCCGGTCGGCACGTCGTGCCCGTCGAGCAGCGCGTAGGCGAACGTCGCGACGAGGCCGGTCGCGAGGGCGCGCAACCCGCTCTCGGCATCGACGGGTCGCGTCGCGCTCGGCCGACACGCGTCGAGCTGCTCGAGCAGCTGCGGCCACTGCGGGTCGCGGTCGGTGCGATGCAGGTCGAGGCAGCGCAGGCAGGGCCCCGGGCCGGCGACGAGCGGCCCGACGTGCAGCGTCGGCCCGTCGACGACGACCGGCAGGTGAGGCACGTCGTGGGCGCGCCAGGACTGGGCGCGCGGGTGGGCGACGGTGCCGTCCGCGACGATGACGACGAGATCGGGCCGCGGCCCGGTGCGGCGGCGCAGACCGAGGTCGGCGGACCCGACGGCGTCCTCCCCGGAGTCCACGCGGCCCACCCCACCGTCGCGCAGACAGCGGGCGATCTGCGCGCCGAGGCGGCCCTCGCCGTCGACGAGCACGTGCCGATGCCGCCGCTGCGCCAGCAGCGAGAAGCCGTCGTCGCTCAGCCCGTAGGCACAGCCGCGCGCGGCGGCGTCGGGCGCGAACCCCCAGATCCGGCGCGGGCTGACCTGGCGCAGGTCGTCCAGCGGAGTGGCCCGGTCCAGGAGCAGGTGGTGAGCGGCGAGCGCGTCGATGACGCGACCCAGTCGCGAGGAGTCCACGAGCAGCCGCGGTCGTCGCCGCCCCGGGTCGCTCGGCGCGCGGCCAGGGCGGCAGTGCCGTTCGCGGTCGAGGCGGGCAAGCTGCTCGATCTCGTCCTCGGCGAGGCCGGAGACGACGATGCCGCTGTCGACCAGGCCGACCTGGACGGCGTCGGGGCCGCGGCGCAGCACACGCACGTGCGATTGCAGGAGAGGCCGTTGCAGGTCCACCAGGTCACCTCGTCGGGTCGAGCGGGCCGGTCGGTCTGGCCGGTGCGCTGGAGTCTGCCCGGCGCGGCAGGGTCGTCGATGGCGTCGTCCACAGGCAGGCGACGGGCGGGACGGGGTGGGGCACCGTGACCGGAGTTGTCCACAGCGGGGCGCCGGGTGGCGGCGGTGGCGTCGCAGGCGCGCCGAGAATGGCCCGATGAGAACGGCGACGAGCACGGCCGCCCGGCGCTGCGGGCCGACGCAGCGGGCGCGCACGCTCCTGCGCGACACGCCCGGCGCGGGACGCAACGACGAGGCAGGCGCGCGGGCGCTGAGCGCCCGACGCGCCTGCCTCGGATCTCCCCCCGATGCGTGCTGGTGCGGTGCGGCCGGGCCTCCCCGAGGGCCTCGTGCCGGATCCTGCGGGGTGTGCCGCAGACCGCGTGGGCCGGAGCACGACCGTGGCCGGGCCCGACCTGCTACCGATGGGCGGTCGCGGGCCCGCAGGCTCGGACCGCACCCATCCTCTTCCTCGGGCTCTGCCGAGGATGATTCCTCAGGCCTTGCCGAGGATACGGTTGAGGTTCGTGCCGCAGGACGGGCACTTGCCCTTGGCCATGCGACGGCCGTTGGTCTCGACGACGTTGCCCTCCGCCTCGCGCTTCTCCTTGCACTTGACGCAGTAGAACTCGCCCTTGTAGGTCTCGCCGGTGTCTGTCATGTCAGTGGGTCTCCTTCGGTTCTTGCCGCCGGGGGCGGCCCGGGACCAGGCCACACTAGACCAGCGATTCGCACAGTCCGTGCACGTCGTGGCGTTGCCGCGGCGGGTGTCGCGCCCCCGGGGGGCCTCGGCGAACCCGTCGCCGCGGCCCGCACGCTCCCCGATCCGGGGCGGCGCGGTGAGCGTGCCCACCCGGCGCGACCCCTGCCCCGCGAGCCGTCGCGGGAGTGCGCGACGATCGCGTTACCCTGCCCCGGACCGCTGCGAGGAAGGCGACATGACCCGGCACACGAGCGCCCGACAATCGGCCCACGCCGCCTCGCCCGAGGCAGGCGCCAACCGTTCGGCACTGCCGGTCGAGGTGCGCCGCAGCGCCCGGCGTCGCCGCACGGTGAGCGCCTACGAGGAGCGCGGCCGGCTCGTCGTGCTCATTCCCGACAGCTTCACCGCGAAGCAGGAACGCGAATGGGTGGAGCGGATGCGCGACCGGCTCGCTGCCAAGCGCACCCGCCCGCGACCCGGCGACGACGACCTCCTGGCCCGCGCCGCCCGGCTCTCCGATCGCTATCTGCGGGGCCAGGCGCGGCCGAGCAGCGTGCGGTGGGTGGACAACCAGCGTCGGCGCTGGGGGTCGTGCACGCCGGCCCACGGCACGATCCGGCTCTCCGACGAGCTGCAGCGCATGCCGCCCACGGTCGTCGACTACGTGCTCCTGCACGAGCTCGCGCACCTTCTCGAGCCGGGGCACGGGCCGCGCTTCTGGGGTCTGCTCGGCGGCTACCCGCACCTGGAGTGGGCCCGCGGCTATCTGCAGGGCTACGCCGCGGCCGCCCACCTGCCGACCCGCGAGGACGACGCCGACGACGGGCCGGACGAGCCGGACGCCGACAGCGCTCGTGGCGACAGTGCTCGTGGTGACAGCGCTCGTGGCGACAGTGCTCGTGGTGACAGTGCTCGTGGTGACAGTGCTCGTGGTGACAGCGCTGGTGGTGACAGCGCGCGTGCCGACACTGCGCGTGGTGCTGGAGCGAGCGCGGCGCCGCGGGCAGGCGGTGACCGTCGCCCCGGTCAGCGCCACACGGCGACGATCGCCAGCAGCACCGCGCACACACCGAGTTCACCGAGCCCGACATAGAGCGGCCGGACGGCCCGGCCCCCGAGAGCCCACGCCCGCACCGTGAGCGCGGCGAAGCACGCGGCGAAGGCCGTCATCGGCCGGTGCGGCACGCCGGGCGGCAGCGTCGGCAGGGCGACGACGAGCGCCAGCACAAGCGTCACGGCCGCGTGGTAGGCGACGGAGGCGATGCGATAACCCCGACTGTCGCGCTCGCGGATGATCGTCTTGACATAGAGGGCGGTGCCGACGAAGTAGGCGACGAGCACCGCGACGATGACGACCATGCCCCGCCAGCCCGCGAGGATCGTGCCGCCGGGGGAGTAGCCCGCCTGGTAGGTCACGAGCCCGAACACGCCCGCCGCGACGATCGTCACGACGTCGTTGGCCAGGGCGCGCTCGTGACGGCGCCACGAGTAGCTCAGGCTCACCGCGAGGCAGGCCGCGAACGCCGGCGCCCACCACAGCAGGTCAGGACGCCACACCGCGATCGGCACGCCCACCGCGACGGTCCCGGCCCCGTAGGCGAGCACCGGCGCGCGATAGCGCCGCTTGAACCGCGACTTCACCCACAACCCTGCCGCCTGGAAGGCGAGATAGGCCAGGAGCCAGAAGCCCAACAGCGGTAGCTGGATCCAGGCCCCGTGCGAGCGCAGCACGCCGGCCACGAAGGGCACGAGCAGCATGGCCCAGGCGCCGTGCTGCTGCGGCACCCAGCCGGGGCGCCGGGCGGGGCGCGCGCTGCGGCGAGCGCCGGCGGCGCGGGCAGCCCGGCTCATGGTCGCGTCGACGCGCGGTCTCGCAGCCGGGCCAGGCCGGCGGCGACGAGCCCCGCGACCGACGGTTCGGGCAGGTCGTCGACCCGCCACCACCGCACGTCGTCGGACTCCGCGCTGACGCGCGCCTCGTGCGGCCGCGGCGCGAGCGCGAGGAAGCGCACGTCGAGGTGCTCGCGGCAGGTGCCGAACGCGCCCGACAGCGTGTGCCGGTCGAGGTGCAGCGGCTCGGGGTCGATGACGAGGCCGGTCAGGCCGGTCTCCTCGGTCGCCTCCCGGAGCGCGGCGGCGAGCAGATCGGCGTCGTCCGGCTCGAGATGTCCGCCCGGCTGATACCAGCGCTTGGCCTTGCCGTGCAGCACGAGCAGCACCCGCGCTGCCGCGAGATCGCCCACACCGCCCGGGCCGTCGGGGACGTCCGCGAGCACCAACGCGCCGACGGTGAGATGCGCCGGGGGACCGCTCTTGGCGCACGCCGCAGGCTCCCGGCGCAGGTGTCGCAGGTAGTCCTGGCGCAACGCCTCCTGCGGCCCGTCGGGTGCCGACCACTCGATGAGAGACGACAGGGCGTGCTCCCGCAGCCGCAGGTAGCCGGGGTCGAGCCCCGCCGAGCCGCCGGCCGCCGCGGCCGGCGGGGAGCCCACCGTCACGACCGTGGGTCGTCGCCGCGCGTCTCCTCCTCGAGCAACCGGGCGAGGGCGGCGTCCATGTCGTCGAGGTCCTGGGCGTCGGACGCCGGCGCCTCGGGGGAGCCGGCGGCCTTGGACGCCGGCGCGCCACCGGGACCCGCGTCGGTGCCCTCGACCGCGCGCGCACCGCCGGCGGGCCGCCCGGTGACGCGCTCGACATACCCCAGGATGTCGTCGAGATCGGCCGAGGTCGGCGCGATGTCGGGGTGCCCCCAGGCCTGGTCGCGGGCCTGCGCCCCGCCGGCGTTCTCCAACGCCGCGAAGAGATTCGCCGCGTCGCGCAGCCGCCGGGGCCGCAGCTCGAGGCCGACGAGCTGGCTGAAGAGCTGCTCGGCCGGGCCGCCGCTCGCGCGACGCCGGCGCACGGCCTCGCCGAGGGCCGCGGACTGCGGCAGGTGGGCGGCGGTGGCCTGCGCCGCGACGACGTCGACCCACCCCTCGACGAGCGCGAGCAGCGTCTCGAGGCGGGTCAGCGCCCGCCGCTGCGCGTCGCTCGGCTCGGGGGTGAAGAGGCCGCCGGCGAGGGCGGACTGCACCTCCTCGGGGTTCATGGGGTCGATCGAGGACAGCTTGGCCTCGATGCCGTCGGTGTCGATGCTGATGTCGGCGGCGTAGGCCTGCACGGCCGCGAGCAGCTGCGGACCGAGCCACGGCACGTCGGCGAAGAGCCGGGCCCGCGTCGCCTCACGCACCGCGAGGTAGAGCAGCACCTGCGCGTCGTCGATCTCCAGGCCCTCGGAGAACTTCGCGATGTTGGCGGGCAGGAGCGCCACCCCGCCCCGCGGGAGGAGGGGCAGCCCCACCTCAGTGCCGCTGACCACCTCGCCGGCGAGGTTGCCGACGGCCTGGCCGATCTGGGCGCCGAACATCGAGCTGCTCATGCGGGCGAGCATCGGCTCGATGTTGCTCAGCATGCCGCCGAGGTCGGGAGCACCGCCGGGCATCCCCGGCAGGCCCGGCATGCCGCCGGGCAGCCCGGGCAGTTGGCCCTCCTCGCCGAGCTTGTCGAGCTGGCCGCGCATCGCGGCGCTGATCGCGTCGGTGACGGCGGTCGCGACCGGCGCGACCAGGCGCCCCCACACGGGCATGGTCTCCTGCACCCACTCGGCGCGGCTCCAGGCCAGTGGCTGGGTCGCCGGTCGCGAAAACGACGTGACCTCCTCGAGCCACAGGTCGGCGACCGCGACGGCGTCCTGCACGGCCCGCCGCTGCGCGTCGTCGACGATGCCGTCGCCGGCGGCCGCCACGGTCTTGCGCGCCATGTCGGTGCACAGCTCGAGGTTGATGCCGTCGGTCGGCTCGGCGGTGAAGAGCGCCGAGAGCTGCCCGGCGATCATCTGCATCGTCCGCTCGTCGATCTTGTCGATCCCCATCTGCTGCATGGCCTGGGCCATCGCGGGGTTGTTCGGGTCGCCCAGCAACTGCTCGATCATCCGCCGCAGGTCGTCGGGGTCCGGTCCGGGTTGGTCACTGCGCGACACGTCCGTCTCCTTGGGTGTCCTAGGGCTTGGGCTGGGTGCCCGGTCGGCACGGTTGTCCGACAGTGTCGAGGTTGCTGACAGGATGTGCCTAGACGATAGCCAGTCGAGGGCGGTCGCTCAGAGCCGACCGGACCACGGTGACCACGGCCCAGCACACCTGGGTGGCGCCCACTCGCCGGGTTCAACGCGGACCGGCCCTCGGAAGTGTCGCCAGACGGATCACGGGGAGGTGAACGGGTGGACGATGCCGACTGTGACGATGCCGACCGTGCCGATGCCGGCTGTGACGATGCCGACCGTGCCGCGACGGCGGCAGGTCCCGGCAGCCGACCGGTGAGCCCCCGGCCCGAGACCTCGCCCCGCCCCGAGCGCGTCCTGACGATCATCGGCCTCGAAGGCCGGATCGCCCGCGAGCTCCTGCGGCTGGCGCGCGAGCGCTGGGGCGCCGAGGCGGTGACGACCGTCCTGCGCACCCCCGGGGCCGGCCCGGCCGCGATCCCGACGCCGGGCGCCCCGACCGGCAGCCTGCCGGTCGTCACCGCCGTGCCGGCGGGCGAGCGTGGCCCGCGCGCGACGCAGCACCCCACGAGGCACGACGCCATGACACAGGACACCCCGAGGCAGGACACCCAGAGGCAGGACGCCCCGAGGCAGCCCCCTACGAGGCAGGACACGCCGGTGGGGTCGACCGGGCCGGCGGCAGCCGCCCCCGAGGGTGAGGCGGGCGCGCCGACCGTCGTGTGCGTGACTCTGAGCACCGACCTGCAGCACGACCTGCGCGTGCCGACCGCCGCGCGCCGCTCGGGCCTGACCGAGCTGGCGCGCGCCGCCGCAGGGGCCACGCGCACGGGAGGCCACCTCGTCGTCGTCACCTCCGCCCGCGTCTACGGGGCGCGCCCCACCAACCCCGTCCCGTTGCCGGCGGACGCGCCGGTGCTGGGTCGCGACGACGGGGGCCTCGTCGGCGATCTGCTCGCCGTGGAGGTCGCGGTCGCCCGGCTGCGCACCGAGCGCCCCGACCTGCGCATCACGATCGTGCGGCCCGCGGCCGTCGTCGGGCCCGGCGTCGACACGACGATCACCCGTCACTTCGAGTCGCCCCGCCTGCTCGTGCTCTCGGGCAGCAAGCCGCTGTGGCAGTTCGTGCACGTGCACGACGTGGCGACCGCGGTGATGGCCGTCGTCGCGCACCGCCCCGGCCCGGGCTCCACCCCGCTGGGACCGGTCGTCACCGTCGGGGCCCCGGGTCTGGTGACCCAGGAGCAGGTCGAGCAGGTCAGCGGCAAGCGCCGCCTCGAACTGCCCGCGGCCGCGGCCCTGGCCACCGCGCGGCGGCTCCAGGCGGCCGGCGTGCTCAGCACCTCCGGGGTGGATCTCGACTACGTGTGTTATCCCTGGGTCGTCGCCTCCGAGCAGCTCGAAGCAGCCGGCTGGCGGGCCGTCTACGACACCGAGGCCTGCCTGCACGTGCTCCTCGAGCAGCTGCACCGGCGCGGGCTCCTCGGACTGCGCCGCGACGCGACGGTGGGAACGGCGAGCGCCGCGGTGGCGCTGGTCGGCACGGCCGCACTCATGCGGCGACGACGGCGAAAGGGAGCGTGACCCGCATGGCTGAGCACGAGGGCGCCGGCGGTCCGTCACCGGCGGGCCGGTCGCCTCGGGTGCGGCTGGCCGCGGTGCGCGACACGCCGCTGAGCGTCGACGAGGTGGTGGGCGCCGTCACCGGGCCCGGGGTGGGCGCGGTCGTGACGTTCATCGGGGCCGTGCGCGACAGCGACGGCGGACGGGGCGTCACGGCTCTCGAATACAGCGCCCACCCGACCGCTGCCCAGGTGCTGCACGACGTCGCGGAGCAGGTGGCGGCACGCGCGGGCGTCGTGGCGGTCGCCGCGACCCATCGCGCCGGCGACCTGCGCGTCGGCGATCTGGCGGTCGTGCTCGCCGTCGGCGCCGGGCACCGCGGCGAGGCCTTCGAGGCCGCCCGCGACTTCATCGACACCCTCAAGGCCCGCGTGCCGATCTGGAAACACCAGCTCTTCGTCGACGGCGCCGACGAGTGGGTCGGCACCCCGTGAGCGCTGCCCGGGCGTCGTGGCAGCTCTCGGGGCGCACCCGCACCCGCCTGCTCGTGTGCGTCGCGGTGCTCCTCGTCGCCCTCGCCGGCCTGCTCTATCACCCGCCCTACGTCATCCTGCGCGCCGGGCCGGCCATCGACACCCTGGGCCAGACCGACGGGCACGACCTCGTGCGGATCAGCGGCCTGCCCACCTACCCCACGACGGGGGCGCTGGACTTCACGACCGTCGCGCAATACGGCGGGCCCGGCTTCGAGATCACCACGTGGGACGTGCTGGTGGCGACCCTCGACCCCGGCGCCCAGGTGCTCTCCCGCGACGAGCTCTATCCGCCCGACGCCACCCGCGAGCAGGTGCGCGACGCCACGGCCGCCCAGATGGCCGGGTCGCAGCACGCGGCGGCGGCGGTGGCGTTGCGCGCGGTGGGCCAGCCCGAGCAGGCGGTCGTCGCCTCGGTGCTCGCCGACGGGCCCGCCGCCGGGCACCTGCGCCCCGGTGACGTCGTGCTCGGCGTCGACGGCACGACGGTGACGACGGCCTCGGACGTCGCGCGTTTCGTGCAGGCGGGCGGTGACACCGTGAGCCTGCGCGTGCGACGCGGCGGCCAGGCCACGGTGGTCTCGGTGCCCACCCGCGTCGTCGAGGGGCGCCGGATGATCGGCATCGGTCTGGAGGCCCGCTTCGACGACTCGATCACGGTGACGATCGACGCCGGCAACGTCGGGGGTCCCTCGGCGGGCATGATGTTCGCGCTCGCGGTCTACGACAAGATCACGCCCGGGTCGCTCACGGGCGGCCAGCGCATCGCGGGCACCGGCACGGTGGGCATCGACGGCAGCGTCGGGCGCATCGGCGGCATCGACCACAAGATGGTCGGGGCCCGCGACGCCGGCATCTCGTGGTTCCTCGCGCCGGCCGGGGACTGCGCCGAGGTGGTCGGCAACGTGCCCGACGGGCTGCACGTGGCCAAGGTCGCGACGTTCGACGAGGCCCGCGCGGCGGTCGAGCAGATCGCCGCGGGCCGCGGCGCGCAGCTGGCGACCTGCACGCACTGACGCCGGGGGCAGCTACTCCTCGAGCGTGTACTCCTCGAGCGTGGCGCGCAGCGCGTCGACGAGGCCGGGCGCGATGTCGTGCCCCACGGCGACCTGGTCGTCGTCGTCGTTGCGGCGCTGCCGCAGCAGACACGTCGCCGACCCGTCGCGCAGCACCGCGACGAGCAGCCGCACGTCCTCGCGCTGCGGATGGGCCGCGACGGCCGCGAGCGCCTCCGCCTCCCCGGTCGGCAGCTGCGCCTGCGCCTGCGGCGGTAGCACGATCCGCTCCACCGCGATCGCCGCGCCGTGCACCTGATCCGGCCAGCCGATCTGGGCCAGGAGGGTCTCGACGGAGTCCGCGGCGGGCAGGTCGTCCTGCTCGACCGCGCTCAACGCGTCGGATTCCTCGGCCTCGAGGTGCTCCAGGTGCGGTTGGGAGGCTCGCAGTTCGCTCGTCGGCACGAGCGCGAAGAGCCGGATCGGTTGGTCCCAGCCGGCGGCGGCGACGTGCCGCTCGATGTCGCGGGCGCAGGCGGTCAGCGGGGGCAGCGAGACAGTCACGGGGTCCACTGTGCCGGAGCCGGCGGCACGCCGAGACATTCCCCCAGAGTCTTGGGCACGTCAGCGCACTCTGTACGTTGGAAACTCACGACGAGCGACGACGCACGAGAGGGGTGTCGGCGCAGCGTCGTGCGGCGGACGTCGGGACATCCAGACATCCGAGGCATCTCCAGATATCGAGCGAGTCCGAGTGAACGGCGACGAGGCGTGAGCGACGAGAAGGACCACGACCCCAGCGGCCCCGACGACCCGGGGCGCGACCCGGGCGAGCCCGGCAACGACCCGCACGGGCGCGGGTCGGGCGAGGGCCGGGGACCGTTCCGGTTCCCCGGCGGGCTCGGCGGTTTCGGCGCGGCGATGAGTGCGGGCCTGGGGTCCGGTGGGTCCGGACAGGGTGCCGCTGGGCCGGGTAGGCCCGGTGGCCCCGGGGGCCCGGGTGGTCCGGGCGGCTCGGCGGGGCGGGGCGGCCCGGGGGGCTCGGGTCCCTCCGGTCCTCGTCGCCCGGGCGGCCCCGGCCGGCCCGGCGCGCCCACCGCCGTCGGCAGGCGGCGGCCCGGCCCGCTGGCCACGACGATCGTCGCGCTCGTCGTCCTGGCCGGCGTCATCGCGGCGGCATCGCAGTTCTGGACCGAGTTGTTGTGGTACGACGCGGCCGGTTACAGCAGGGTGCTGTGGACCCAGCTCGGCACCCAGGCGGCGCTCTTCGGGGTCGGCGGCGGCATCGTCGCCATGCTCATCGCCTCGAGCCTGCTCATCGGCTATCGCACCAGGCCCCTCTACGCGCCGAGCACGCCCGCGCAGGAGGCACTCGACCGCTATCGCGAGCTCATCGACCCGCTGCGCCGGCTCGCGCTCGTGGCGGCCCCGCTCGTGCTCGGCGCCTTCGCGGGTGCCGCCGCGGCGAGCCAATGGCGGCTCGTGCTGCTGTGGCTCAACCGGCAGCCGTTCGGCACGAACGACCCGACGTTCGGGCTCGACGTCGGCTTCTTCGTCTTCACGCTGCCGTGGCTCATGTTCGTCGTGTCGTTCCTGACGATGGCGCTCGTGCTCGCGCTCATGGCGGCGGCACTGACCCACTACATCTACGGGGGGCTGCAGCTCGGCGGGCGCGGGCCGCACACGACTCGGGCCGCCCGGGTGCACCTCTCGCTGCTCGGCGCGGTGCTCGTGCTCGTGCGCGCGGCCGGATTCTGGCTCGAGCGCTACCAGCTGACCGTGCGCGACTCCGACCGCATCACCGGCCTGACCTACACCGACCAGTACGCGGTGCTGCCGACCAAGACGATCCTGGCGATCGCGGCCGTGCTGTGCGCCGCGCTCTTCGTCGCGACGATCTGGACGTCGTCGTGGCGGCTGCCGATCGTCGGCGTCTCGATGCTGCTCGTGCTCTCGGTCGTCGTCGGCGGCCTCTATCCGATGGCCGTGCAGAGCCTGCGCGTGCGCCCCAACGAGGCGGCGCTCGAGGCCCAGTTCATCGCGAAGAACATCGACGCGACCCGCAAGGCCTACGGGCTCGCCGAGATCGACAAGAAGCAATACCAGGCCCAGACCGCCGCTTCCCCTGGGCAGTTGCGCTCGGACGCGGCGACGATCCCCGGCATCCGCATCCTCGATCCGCTCATCGTGAGCCCGACGTTCACGCAGATGCAGGGCCTGCGGCAGTACTACAAGTTCCCGGACGTGCTCGACGTCGACCGCTACACGCTGCCCAGCGGCCAGCAGGCGCAGGACACGGTCGTCGCCGCCCGCGAGCTCGACCTCGACGGCGTGCCCCAGCGCAACTGGGTCAACGACCACACGGTCTACACCCACGGCTACGGGCTCGTCACCGCCTACGGCAACCGGCGCACGGCCGACGGGGAGCCCGACTTCTTCACCCGGGACATCCCGCCGAAGGGGCCGCTGACGCCCTTCGAGCCGCGCATCTACTTCGGCGAGCGCACGACGAACTACTCCGTCGTCGGCGCTCCGGAGGGGGCCGCGCCGCGCGAGATCGACTACCAGTCGGCGGAGGGGGAGCAGCGCTTCACCTACGTCGGCGGCGGCGGCGTGCCCATGGACAACATGTTCAAACGGGCGGCCTACGCCATCAAGTACCGCGAGTTCAAGCTGCTGCTCTCGGAGCAGGTCGGCGACTTCTCCACGATGCTGGACCACCGGCAGCCGCGGGAGCGCGTCGAGCGTGTCGCCCCGTGGCTGACGCTCGACGGCAACGCCTACCCCTCGATCGTCGACGGCCGGGTGCTGTGGATCCTCGACGGCTACACGACGTCGTCGTCCTACCCCTACAGCAAGCTCGAGAGCCTCGACACGGCCACCGCCGATGCGCTGACGGCACGGAGCCAGAGCGTGCAGCAGGTGCGGGCCGGCCAGGTCAACTACATCCGCAACTCGGTGAAGGTGACCGTCGACGCCTACGACGGGTCGGTCAAGCTCTACACGTGGGACGAGCAGGACCCGGTGCTCAAGGCCTGGAGCAGCGCCTTCGGCAACACGCTGCTGCCGATCTCGCAGATCAGCGGCGACCTCATGAGCCACCTGCGCTACCCCGAGGACCTCTTCAAGGTGCAGCGCGAGCTGCTTGCCCGCTATCACGTCACCGACCCCGGGAGCTTCTTCGGCGGTGGCGAATACTGGAAGGTGCCGGTCGACCCGACCCAGCAGCAGCAGGGCGGCACGGCCGAGGGGCAGCCGCCGTACTACCTGTCGATCCGGATGCCCGACCAGGACTCTCCGGCGTTCTCGCTGACGACGTCGTTCTCGCCGATCGGTGAGGACCGCCCGTTCCTCACGGGCTTCCTCGCCGTCGACTCCGACGCGGGCAGTGAGGCCGGCAAGCGGCGCGCCGACTACGGCAAGATGCGCCTGCTCGACCTGCCGAGCTCGACGAACGTGCCGGGCCCGAGCCAGGTGCAGAACCAGATCAACACCTCCAACGTCGCCTCGATCGACTTCCCGATGACGTTGAACAACTTCCTCAACATCTCCCAGACCGGCTCGAAGGTGCAGAAGGGCAACCTGCTGACGCTCCCCGTCGGCGGCGGCCTGCTCTATGTGCAGCCGATCTACGTCTCGGGTCGCGACGCGGGCTATCCGCTGTTGCAGGCGGTCGTCGTCTCGTTCGGCAACAAGATCGCGTGGGGCAAGACGCTGGACTCCGCCCTCGACCAGCTCTTCGGCGGCAACTCCGGCGCCACCGCGGGCGACTCCGGGGTCTCCGAACCGGGGAAACCGGCCCCGCAACAGCCGGGCCAGCAACCCGCGCAGCCGGGCTCCGCGGCGCAGCTGCGCGACGCGCTGACCGAGGTCGACAAACAGTTCAAGGCCGGCCAGGACGCGCTGAAGAAGGGCGACTGGGCCGCCTACGGCAAGGCGCAGGACGCCCTGTCGAAGGCGATCGCGCAGGCGATGGCGCTGCAGCCGCAGGGCGGGTCGATCGAGCCGGGCAAGGCGGCGAACCCGACCGCCTCGCCGACCGGCACGGCCGCCCGGACCGCCTCACCCACGGCCGGCTCACCCACGGCCGCGGCGTCGCCGACACCCACGCCGACGGGCACCGGCTAACGACGATTTGGACACCCGCGCAGGAGTGAGTAAGGTAGGACTCACCGACGCGGGGTGGAGCAGCTCGGTAGCTCGCCGGGCTCATAACCCGGAGGTCGCAGGTTCAAATCCTGCCCCCGCTACCAACGTTCAGGCCCGGAATCTACGGATTCCGGGCCTGAACGCATGTCACGGCGTGATCGAGTGTCCGTGCGGGGCCGTCGCGTGGGTTGCTCACGCATCGGCAGGGGGCCGGTCCCCGATCAACTCCAGCAATGCTCGGACGCCGTCGTCATCCAGCCGTGCCATCACGGGTAGGTCCGTGAGGAGGGCGGGGAGGAGGCGAGCGCGCACGCGCTCCCCCTCGGGGGTGAGGGCCAGTTGGCGAGCTCGCCCGTCGTCGGGGTCGGCGCGCCGCCGGGCCAGGCCCGAGTCCTCGAGTTGCGAGGCCAACCCGGTCACGTGGGAGGGCTCGCAGGCGGCCGCCTCGGCGATCGCGTGCATCCGCATCGGTTCCTCGAGTAGCAGGAGGATGCGTGCCATCGGAGGTGTCAGGTCGAAACCGGCCGCGACGACCTCGATATGTCTGCGGACGTCGATGGCCAGGCGCAACAGCGCGTTGACACCCAGCAGCCGGACGTCGTCCACGGGTCTGTCACCTGCCTCGTCGTGGAGTTGAGATCGCCCCCCAGAGTACTTCAGAACCCCAAGGAATAATCTTCACGCGGTGAACCTTGTGGGGGGAGTTCCATCCGCATCACCAACTCGAAGGACTCACCTGGCATGTTCATCCTCACTGCCTTCCTCACCGTCCTCCTGGGTGTCGCCTTCCTCTTCGCCGGATACGCCAAGGTGCGTCACGCGGAGCCGGTCACGACCACCCTGGATGACCTCGGCGTCGGTCGCGGCCTCCAGAAGGTCATCGGGGCCCTCGAGATTCTCGGCGGTCTCGGTGTCGTCGTCGGCCTCTGGCTCGAGCCGCTCAGCATCCTGGCCGCGATCGGCCTGGTGCTGATGATGGTCGGCGCCATCCTGTGGCACGTCAAGGCCAAGGACTCCCTCAAGAACACCGCGGGCGCGCTGCTCCTGCTGGCCTTCTCCGGCGTCGTCCTGACCCTTCAGGCGGTGGCCCTGTGACCACGCGCTCGAGCACTCCCGTGATCCGAGTCATCGTCGGCAGCACCCGCCCGGTGCGGATCGGCGACCAGATCGCCGACGTGGTCGCCCGGCAGATGCGCGAGGCGGTCGACGCTCACGTCGACATCGTCGATCTGCGCGAGCTGGGGCTTCCGCTCCTCGATGAGCCACGGATGCCCGCACTGGGCGACTACGCCCATGGCCACACCCGCGACTGGGCCGAGCTGGTCGCCACGAGCGACGCGATCGTCGTGATCTCGCCCCAGTACAACGGTGGCTATCCCGCCTCGGTGAAGAACGCGATCGACTACCTCTTCGCCGAGTGGCGTGACAAGCCGCTGCTGCTGGTGACCTACGGCGGTCACGGTGGCGGAATGGCCGCCGCCCAACTGCGACAGGTCCTGGAGTTCATCGGTGCCGACGTCCTGCCCGGGGGAGTGGAGATCGTCCTCGGCCGCGACGACTACGGCGACGACAACCGACTTCGCGACCCCGACCGCAGCCTGGCACCCGTCGGCGATGCCGTCCGTGCGGCTGTGGTGGCCCTCGTCGACCGGGTCGGCGTGAGCGAGCTCGCCGTCTGAGTCCGCCGCCGCGCCGGCCGGACCGCGGCGCGGCTCAGTGGCGCGGTCCAGCGCCGCCGTGAACGATGAGGGAGTGGCACCGCGCCATCCCCGGCCCGGGGTTGCGGTAGCGGTGCGGCGTCGCGGGGTCGAACGCGATCGAGTCCCCGGCGCCGAGGACGTGGGTCTCGAAGCCGACATCGGCTTCGAGGCTCCCGCTCAGCACGATGAGGTACTCGTGCCCGGCGTGGCGGACGAACGTCCCATCGTCGGTCGATCCGCCGCCGGGCTCGTACACGACCTCGAGCAGCTCGAGTAGCTCGTCGTGACTCGGCGTGAGGCGCTCCCAACGCACTCCGCTGGCCAGGTCGATGACCCGGCGCTCGTCGTGCCGCAACACCTCGGTGGGCATCGGCGTCGCGTGCACCGCGTGGACCGGTGCATCGGCGGTGCCGAAGAGGTAGTCGACCGAGATGGCGAGCTCGTTGGCAATCGCGTACATCTTGCCGGCCGACGGTGCCGTCAGCCCGCGTTCGACCTGCGAGAGGAGGCTCGGCGAGCAGCCGGAGCGTCGTGCGAGTTCGCGGAGGGAGAGTCCGCGCTCCTCGCGGACCGCGCGGAGGCGCGCCCCCAGGCCCTCAGGCTGCGACGGCTGCACGGTCTCGGTCACACGGACAACCTAGCGCACATCCATTGACAGCCTGACTGCACGTGTGTTTCATATAACGCACACTCTCCCGCTGAGAAACGAGGCTCCGTCATGTCGCTCCAAGAGTTCCTGCCGACCCCGAGGTTCGACGAGTACCGGGAGTTCTTCACGGACTTCTTCACGCTGGAGCGCCGCGGCGACGGCGTCCTGCTGGCCAAGGCGCACACCCTCGGCGGTCCGGTGCAGCTGAGCGTTCAGAACCACCGAGCTCTCGGCCAGTTCCTCAAGGTGGTGGGCGCCGACCCCGAGAACGAGCTGCTGATCCTCACCGGATCGGGCGACGAGTTCATGATGGACTCTGACCCCAAGGGCTTCGAGCTCGAGGAGCAGGACCTGGAGTACTGGGCGTACGAGTACGCCTACAAGGACGGGCGCATCAACGTCAGCTCGATGGTCAACGACCTCGAGATCCCGACCATCGGCGTCTTCAACGGCTCGGGCTTCCACTCCGAGATCCTGCTCATGTGCGACCTCACGATCATGGCTTCCGAGGCCCGCATCTACGACCTGCACTACGGCATCAGTTCGGTGCCCGGTGACGGGATCCACAGCGCCTTCATCGAGCTGTTGGGGGTGAAGCGGGCTGCCTACGCCCTGCTCACGGGCGAGGCGATCGACGCCGCCACCGCGCTCGACTACGGGATGGTCAACGAGGTGGTGCACGCGGCCGACGCGCTCGCGCGTGCCTACGTCCTGGCCGACCACATCATGAGCCAGCATCTGCGTCGTCCGCCGCCTGACGACGCAGATCATCCGTCGGCCCTGGAAGCAGCGGATCGTGAACGACCTCGACGGAGGGTTCGGGATCCAGGTGTTCGGGCACCTCGCCAAGGGCGCATCGGTGCACAGCCGCGAGCACATCGCGGGCTCCGGCGACTACGTCCGTGAGGGTCGGCGCAACGCCTTCGACGCGTGAGCCGGGCCCGGGTCCGGCTCAGAGCTGCTCGAAGATCTCCGGGCACTTCTTGAGCTGGACCCGGGTGCGCCGGATGTGCCCCTTGAGCACCTGCTCGGCGTGCTCGGTGTCGCCGGCGCGCAGAGCCCGCACGAGCATGTGGTGCTCGTCGTTCATCACCGTGCGCGCCTGGGCGTCCATGTTCACGGCGAACGCGCGACGGTAGCGGTGGGTGGTGTTCCACACCTGCTCCACGATGTCGGCGAGGACCACCGTGCGGGCGGCGGCGTAGGGCAGCCAGTGGAACTCGCGGTCATGAGCCAGGAGCGCGTCGACATCCTCGTCGCTCTCCATGAGGGTCGCCAGCTCGGCCATCCGGTCGATGGTCTCGGCGGCCACGGGGGTGCTCGCCCGCAGCAGGAGTGGCTCGACGCGCTCGCGGACCTGGTACATCTCCTCGCACTCCGCCAGGTTGAAGTGACTCACCCAGGCGCCGGAGTTGGCCACGAGGGTGACCAGGCGCTCGGCCTCCAGGATGCGCAGGGCGTCGCGCACCGGCACCCGACTGGCGCTGAACCGTGCCGCGAGGTCTTCCTGGCGGATCCGCGCGCCGGGGCCGAGATCTCCGGTGAGGATCGCCTGACGCAGTCCGTCGGCGATCCGCCGGCTCGCGTGCCCGTCTCGGGTCGATGTCATGAGGCCATCTTCGCCTGTTCGGTCTCCGGGACTCACTCTGCGGGACGTGCCGGGTGCCACAGGCGTCGGGGTGTCGTCGCCTCGTAGGCCTTGCCGTCCGGGAACGAGACCAGCTCGAACTGCATGCCCCACGGGGCGAAGAAGTAGATCCAGCGCTGTCCCTCGCTGGGGCCTCTGCTGGCCGTCGGGCCATCCAGGAAGCGGACGCCCTTGCCGCGCAGATGGGCGACCGCCTCGTCGAGGTCGTCCACGTAGAGCGCGAGGTGGTGACCGCCGACGTCGCTGTGGCGCGGCGGGCCGCTCTGGCCGTCGGCGGGGTCGTACTCGATGACCTCGAGGTTGCAGCCGTGCCCGAGCCGGGAGGTCGACCGCCTGTCCGTCTCCGAGCCGAGGCATGGGGCGCCGGGCTCGCGCCTCGGGAGGGCCAGTGATGCCGTCCCGCCAGCCGACCATGCCGACAGACGTGCCGAACGGCCTCTTCATCGGCGGCGCCTGGCGACCCGCCAGCGATGGTGCCGAGATCGACGTGCTCGACCCGGCGTACGGCACGCTCCTCGCCCGAGTCGCCAGCGGGAGTCCGGCCGACGCCCGCGACGCGGTGGCCTCCGCCTCGGCAGCAGCCGAGGGGTGGGCGTCGACCGCGCCCCGCGCACGCTCGGAGATCCTGCGCCGCGCCTTCGACCTCATGACGGAGCGGGGCGAGGAGCTCGCCGAGCTCATCGTGCGCGAGAACGGCAAGGCGCTGCCCGATGCCCGAGGCGAGGTGGCCTACGCGGCCGAGTTCTTCCGTTGGTATGCCGAGGAGGCGGTGCGGCTCGAGGGATCCGTCACGACCTCCCCCGGCGGCAGCAACCGGATCCTCGTGCTGCGCCAGCCCATCGGGGTCGCGGTGCTGGTCACCCCCTGGAACTTCCCGGCGGCCATGGCCACCCGCAAGATCGGACCCGCGCTCGCTGCCGGCTGCACGGTCGTCCTGAAGCCGGCTAGCGAGACGCGCCGCTCACCGCGTTCGTCATCGCCGAGAGCCTCACCGAGGCGGGAGTGCCGCCCGGCGTCGTCAACGTGCTGCCGGCGCACCGGTCGTCGGCCGTGGTCGCCGAGCTGCTCGCGCAGCCGGCGGTGCGCAAGCTGTCCTTCACCGGTTCGACCGAGGTCGGGCGGCTCCTGCTCGCGCAGGCGAGCGAGCGTGTCATCTCCTGCTCCATGGAGCTTGGCGGCAACGCCCCCTTCCTCGTGCTGGCGGACGCCGACCTCGACGCGGCGGTCGAGGGAGCGCTGCTCGCCAAGATGCGCAACGGGGGAGAGGCGTGCACCGCGGCCAACCGCTTCTACGTCCACACCTCCGTGGCCGCGGAGTTCGCCGCACGACTGGCCGCAGCGATGGCCGCGATGACGATGGGTCCCGGCCTCGATGCCGGTGTGGCGCTGGGACCGCTGGTCAACAGCGCCGCGGTCGCGAAGGTCGACGAGCTCGTCCGGGATGCGCAAGAGCGCGGTGCCCGGGTCGTGACGGGCGGGCGCGCCGGAGCGGGGGCCGGCTTCTTCTACGACGCGACGGTGCTGGCGGACGTGCCCACGGACGCCCAGATCCTTCGCGAGGAGATCTTCGGCCCCGTGGCGCCCATCGTGACCTTCGACGATGTCGACGACGCGATCGCCCAGGCGAACGCGACGGAGTACGGGCTCGTGTCCTACGTGTACACCCGCGACCTCGCCACCGGGCTCCGGGTCTCGGAGGCCCTGGAGTCGGGGATGATCGGTCTCAACCGCGGCGTGGTGTCCGACCCCGCCGCACCCTTCGGTGGGACGAAGCAGAGCGGTCTGGGCCGCGAGGGCGGCCACGAGGGCATGCTCGAGTACACCGAGACGAAGTACGTCGCGACGAGCTGGTGACGAGAGAGCCGGGCCGCGCGAGGTGGTCACCGGCCCGGCTCACGTCCTCCTGCGGCTCGGGCTGCCGGGCGTCGGCCGGTGCCGCTTTGGCACAGCGCGAGCTCAACCTGACAGTATGGGCCGTCCGCATATCGCCCGTCAGGAGAATCGCGTCGCATGACTCCCAAGGACAAGCGCCACCACGTCGTCGTCATCGGCTCCGGCTTCGGCGGCCTGTTCGCCACCCAGGCCCTGGCCGCCGACGACGTCAGCGTCACCCTCGTCGCCAAGACGTCGCACCACCTCTTCCAGCCGTTGCTCTACCAGGTGGCGACCGGCATCCTCTCCGAGGGCGAGATCGCGCCCCCGACGCGCGAGATCCTGCGCCGCCAGAAGAACGCCCGCGTCGTGCAGGGGCTCGTCACCGACATCGACTTCGAGGACAAGACGGTGACCTCGCGCTTCCACGAGAAGGAGACGGTCACCGGCTACGACTCGCTCATCATCGCGGCGGGCGCGGGCCAGTCCTACTTCGGCAACGACCAGTTCGCCGACTTCGCCCCCGGGATGAAGTCGATCGACGACGCCCTCGAGCTGCGCTCGCGGATCTTCGGCGCGTTTGAGCTGGCGGAGGTCGAGGAGAGCGCCCCCGATCGCGAGCGGCTGCTGACGTTCGTCGTCATCGGCGCCGGCCCGACGGGCGTCGAGATGGCCGGCCAGATCCGCGAGCTGGCCAACACGACGCTGTCCCGCGAGTTCCGGGCCATCGACTCGCGCGACGCGCGCGTCATCCTGCTCGACGGCGCGCCCCAGGTGCTCGGCGCCTTCGGGGACCGGCTCGGCGGCAAGGCCAAGAAGGCCCTCGAGGACATGGGTGTCGAGGTGATGCTGGGGGCTCTGGTCACCGACGTCGATCACGCCGGTCTCGTGGTGAAGTTCAAGGACGGCACGACGAAGCGCATCGAGTCGGCGTGCAAGGTGTGGGCTGCCGGCGTGCAGGGCAACTCGCTCGGCAAGGTCGTCGCTCAGGCGACCGGCGCCGAGCTCGACCGGGCCGGCCGGGTCGTCGTCGAGCCCGACCTCAGCGTGCCCGGCTATCCCGACGTCTTCGTCGTCGGCGACCTCTCGTTCGTCAAGGGCGTGCCCGGCGTGGCCCAGGGCGCGATCCAGGGTGGGCGGCACGCCGCGGCGACGATCCTCGCCCGGCTGCGTGGCCAGGAATCGCCGGGGCCCTTCGTCTACAAGGACAAGGGCAGCATGGCGACGATCAGCAAGTTCAACGCGATCGCCAGCGTCGGCAAGCTGCGTGTGTCCGGCTTCCTGGCCTGGGTGATGTGGCTCGGCGTGCACCTGCTCGCGATGGTCGGCTTCAAGGCCCGGGTCACGACGCTGCTGCACTGGGTCATCACGTTCCTCGGCAACGGCCGGGCCGAGCGGGCCACGACCAACCAACAGCTCGTCGGGCGCCTGGCGATGAAGCGTCTCGGGCAGGGGGCCTCGGGGCCGCTCATGCGCGGCGACGAGCTCGACGGCGACCGCGTCACGCCGCGGGTCAGCGACTGACACGACGACCTGTCGGATCGCGCGTGGTCGGATCGCGCGTGGGTCGGATCGCACGAGGTCGGGATCACGCGTGGTCGGATCGCACGAGGTCTGGTCACGCAGGGTTGGATCACGCAAGGTCGGAACACGCAAGGCTCTGACGGCCGCGATGATGCCCCGCCCCACCTCGGGCGGGGCATCATCGCGCGTCGAGGCGCCGGGCGAATCGCGCGGGACGCCGCGACGTGCCCCGCTTGCCCGGCCGGAGAGGCCGCGGCACCTAGGGTAGGTGGATGCCCCTCGCCTACGAGATCGCCGAGCACACCCTCGGCAACGGACTTCGCGTGGTCGTCAACGAGGACCACAGCGTGCCGGTCGTCGCCGTCAACCTCTGGGTAGGGGTGGGGTCACGCCACGAGCCTGCCGGACGCACCGGCTTCGCGCATCTCTTCGAGCACCTCATGTTCCAGGGCTCGGCCCATGTCGCCTCGGGCGAGCACTTCTCGGTGCTCATGGGGCACGGCGCGCGGCTCAACGCGACGACGTGGTTCGACCGCACCAACTACTTCGAGACCCTCCCGGCCGGAGCCCTCGAGCTCGCCCTGTGGATGGAGGCCGACCGGCACGGCCATCTGCTCGCCGCGCTCACCCAGGAGAACCTCGACAACCAGCGCGACGTCGTCAAGGAGGAGAAGCGGCAGCGCTACGACAACGTGCCCTACGGTCAGGCGCTGAGCCACCTCTACCGGTGCGTCTTCGGCGCCGGGCACCCCTACGCGCACCCGACGATCGGGTCGATGGCCGACCTCGACGCCGCCACCCTGCGCGACGTGCACGACTTCTTCACGACGTGGTATCGGCCGAGCAACACCGTGCTCACCCTGGCCGGGGACCTCACGCCCCGCGAGGGATTCGCCGCGGCACGCAAGTATTTCGGGCACATCCCCGACGCCCCCGTGCCGCAGCCCCCGCCGACCCCGGCGCTCGAGCCGCGCACCGAGCCCGTGCGCCTCGATCTCGTCGAGGACGTGCCCACCGCCCGCCTGTATGTCGGCTTCCGGCTCCCCGTCGACGACACCCCCGAGTTCTTCGCCGCCTCCGCCGCGCTCGACGCGCTCGCCGGGCTGACGATCGCGCGGCTCGAACGCCGGCTCGTGCGCGAGCTCGAGCTGTGCACCCACGTGTCGGCCGCGTCGATGGGCCTCGTCGACAACGTCTCGCTCGGGTTCTTCGTCGCCGAGGCGAGCGCCGGGGCCGACCTGGGCCAGATCGAGGAGGAGCTGTGCCGCCAGCTCGAGGAATTCGCCGCGCAGGGCCCCCGCGCCGCCGAGATGGAGGCCGTCGTCGCGCAGAACGAGCGCGCCTGGCTCAGCTCGCTCGCGGGGCTCGACGAGCGCGCCGACCACATCAGCCGGTCCACGCTGCTCTTCGACGATCCGCGCTCGATCAACACCCTGCTCGACCGCACCGCCGCCGTGAGCGCCGACCAGGTCGGCGACGCCGCCGCCCGGTGGCTCACGCCGCAGGCCCGGGCGACGATCGCCTACCGGCCGGGGGAGGGGGGCGAGCCGGCGCAGGAGCTCGCCGCGCAGGTGGCGGAGGTGGCCCGATGAAGGCCGTCAAGCGCCCGTCGGTGCGGGAGCCGCGCCTCTGGTCGTTCCCGCGGCCACGCGAGGTGAGCCTCGACAACGGGCTGACCGCGCTCGCGTTCGACCTGCCGGGTCAGCACGTGCTCTCGGCGCGCCTGGCGGTGCCGCTGCCGCTGGATCGCGAACCGCGCGAGCTCGAGGGCGTCGGCACGCTCATGGCGCGCACGCTTGACGAGGGCACGACCCGCTGGTCGGCCGAGGAGATGGCCGAGCTGCTCGAGCGGCGCGGCGTGGCGCTCGGCGCGGGCGTGGGCGAGCGCGGGCTCGTCGTCGAGCTCGACGTGCCGAAGCGGCGGTTCGGCGACGCCCTCGACCTCATGCGGCAGTCGCTGTCCGAGCCGGCCTTCGGCGCCGCCGAGGTGCGCCGCGCGGTCCGCTCCCGCCTCGTCGACATCGACCAGGAGCTCGCCTCGCCCGGGCAGCGCGCGGCGATCGAGTTCGTCCGCACCTACTACCCCGGCGACGCGCGGGTCTCGCGGCCGACGGGCGGCACCACCGAGACCGTCGGGGCGCTGACCCCGGAGGCGCTCGCCGCCTACCACCGGGAGCACGTGGGGCCCGGCGGAGCGACCCTCGTCGTGGCCGGTGACCTCGCGGGCGTCGACGTCGAGGCCGAGTTGGAGGCGGGCCTGGGGGCGTGGACCGACCCGCCCGGACGCCGGCGGCCGACCCCGTCGCCCACGGCCCCGCGAGCCGCCGACTCGGCGGGCATCGTGCTCGTCGACCGGCCGGGCGCGGTGCAGACCGAGCTCTACCTCGGCGGCCCGGGCCCCGCCCGCGACGTCGACGGGGGTTGGGCGCCGTTCCCGGTGCTCTCGTTCGTCGTCGGCGGGGCGCCGCAGGCCCGGCTCGACACCGTGCTGCGCGAGGAGAAGGGCTACACCTACGGCATGCGGTGTGGTTTCCGGCCGCGGGTGGGCAGCGGCCTGTTCGTCACGAGCGGCTCGGTGCGCGCGGACGCGAGCGTCGAGGCGCTGGGTGACACCCTCGACATCCTGCGCACGGCGCGCGACGGATTCACCGCCGACGAGACCCGGGCGAGCGTCGATTTCCTCTGCGAGACGGCGCCCGGCCGCTACGCGACCGCCGACGCGGTCGCCGACGAGGCGATCTCGCGGGCGTTGGAGGGGCTCGACACGAGCCACACGACGCGCACCCTGCGGGAGATGCGTGAGCTGACCCCCAAGCGGCTGCGGCGCGCCTACCGGGCCTTCGTCGGCGAGGACGACGCCCAGTGGACGATCATCCTCGTCGGCGACGCCGACCTCATCCGTCCCGGCCTCGAGCAGCTCGCGCAGGCCCGGGGGCTCGGCGAGGTGCGGGTCGTGCCGCGATGAGGTCGGTGCCGCGTCAGTGACCGGCCAGTCACCGGCCAGTGACCGGCCGGTCACTCGCCGGTCACCCGCACGGACGTCAGGCCCGGCTGTTCGCAGGCGCGGGTGCCTCGTCGGCCGGCTCGGGCGGCTCGGGCGTGGCGAGCGCGGTGAGGACCGCATCGTGCAGGAGACCGTTGGTCGCCACCGCGTTGCCACCCCATGGGCCGGGCTCGCCGTCGAGGGAGGTGAACCGGCCGCCGGCCTCGGTGACGATCGGCACGAGCGCCGCCATGTCGTAGACGGCCAGCTCGGGCTCGCAAGCGATGTCGACGCCCCCGTCGGCGAGCAGCATGTAGGACCAGAAGTCGCCGTAGGCGCGCGTGCGCCAGCACCGGTCGGCGAGGCCGAGGAAGCGCTCGAAGCGGCCCGCCTCGCGCCAGCCCCCGAGGCTCGAATACGACAGGGACGCGTCGGAGACGACGCTCACTCCCGAGACCTGCAGGCGCTGGGCGCTGCTGAGGCTGCGGCCCGTCCACGCGCCGGTGCCGGCGGCGGCCCACCAGCGGCGGCCGAGCGCGGGGGCGGCGACGAGGCCGAGGGCCGGCTCGTTGTTGTCGTACATCGCGATGAGCGTCGCCCAGACCGGCACCCCGCGCACGTAGTTCTTCGTGCCGTCGATGGGGTCGATGATCCACTTGCGCGACCCGCCTCCGGTCTCGCCGCCCTCCTCGCCGAGCACGGCGTCGCGCGACCGGGAGCGTTTGAGCTGGGAGCGGATGAGCTCTTCGGCGGCGGTGTCGGCGTCGGTGACGGGCGTCAGGTCCGGCTTGGCGTCGACCCGCAGATCGGCCGCGCGGAAGCGAGCCATCGTGATGCGCTCCACGGAGTCCGCGAGGACGTGAGCCAGGCGCAGGTCGTCGTTGTAGTCGGGCACGCCTCCTAACCTAGCGTCCGCGCCGCGTCCCGCCCCGCAGGCGGCGTCCTCGCGCCGCGGGCGAGGTCTTCCCGCCCGCGGCGCCGGGGTGGGCGCTGTCAGTGCTTTTTGCCGCTGCGGGCCTTGTCCGCCGCCGCCTTGGCCTCGTCGGCGCCCTCGCGCGCGAGGGCCTCGCCGCGCTTCTTGCTGGCGGTGTCGGCCTCGGCCGCCGACGAGACGGCCGCCGCGTGGTTGGGCACCTCGTACTGCAGCGAGCGGTCGGTGCGCCGGTAGCCGGTCGACGCCGGTCGCGCCGGCAGCACGAGCTCGGGCTGCGGGATGTGCCGGTAGGGGATCGAGCTGAGCAGGTGGGCGATCATGTTGATCCGCGCCGCCCGCTTGTCGTTGCTCTCGACGACGTTCCAGCGCGCCTCGGCGATGTCGGTGTGCACGAACATCTCGTCCTTGGCCCGGCTGTATTCCTCCCAGCGCGTCAGCGACTCCAGGTCGGTGGGGGAGAGCTTCCAGCGCCGCATCGGGTCGGTCAGCCGCGAGCGGAAGCGCTTCTCCTGCTCGTCGTCGCTCACCGAGAACCAGTACTTGCGCAGCATGATCCCGTCCTCGATGAGCATCCGCTCGAAGATCGGGGTCTGGCGCAGGAAGCGGCGGTGCTCGGCGGGCGTGCAGTAGCCCATGACGTGCTCGACGCCGCCGCGGTTGTACCAGGACCGGTCGAAGAGCCGGATCTCGCCGGCGGCCGGCAGGTGCTCGACATACCGCTGGAAGTACCACTGCGTGCGCTGCCGCTCGGTCGGCGCCGGGAGCGCGACGATCTGCGCGGTGCGCGGATTGAGGTATTCGGTGATGCGCTTGATCGAGCCGCCCTTGCCGGCGGCGTCTCGGCCCTCGAAGATGACGACGAGTCGCTGTCCCTCGGCCTTGATCCATTCCTGCAGCTCCACGAGCTCCTGCTGGAGACGGAGCAGCTCGGCCTCGTAGAGGGCCTTGTTCATGCGCTTGGGCTTGTCGGCCATCGCCGGTCTTCTCCTCTGCGTGTCGCCGCCGCTGAGCCTGCTCGCTCCGGGGCGCCGGCGGGGGCACATCTCCGGCGTGCGACGTCGTCGTGTGGGCAATGGAGCTATTCCAGCACTTCTGCCAGCGGGAACGCCCCCTGGAAGCCGCCGGATCTGTCGCGTCGACGCGTCTCAGGCGCGGCCGTCGCCGCTGCGCGCCCGCAGCAGGCGGCGCAGGGAGGCCAGTCGCGCCGGACCCGCGGGGCCGGCCGCGCCGCGTGCGACGTAGGCGTCGAGGGCGCAGTCGGGCTCGTCGTGGGAGCACCCCCGGGGACAGTCGGCGGTGCCCGGCTCGAGGTCCGCGAAGTGGGTGACGATCGTGCGGGGGTCGACGTGGGCGAGGCCGAAGGAGCGCACACCGGGGGTGTCGACGATCCACCCGTCGTCGCCCGGCAAGGGGAGGGCGATCGCCGAGGTCGACGTGTGCCGGCCCCGTCGCGTCACGTCGTTGACCGCCCCCGTGGCCCGATCCGCGCCGGGCACAAGGGCGTTGACGAGGGTCGACTTGCCGACGCCGGAGTGGCCGACGAAGACCGTGACCTCCCCCTGCAGCTCGGCGCGCAGCGCGGACAGCCCGTCGATGGCGCCGGATCGCTCGCCGCCGCCGGGGATGCCGGTGACGACGATGTGCACGTCCGGCAGCCCGGCATACGCCTGCAGGAAGGCGGCGGGATCGGCGAGGTCGGCCTTGGTCAGCACGAGCAGCGGCGTCAGACCCGCGTCGTAGGCGGCGACGAGGCAGCGGTCGATCATGCCGGTCCGCGGCTCGGGGTCGGCGAGTGCGGTGACGATCGCCAGCTGGTCGGCGTTGGCGACGATGACCCGCTCGACCGGGTCGGTGTCGTCGGCGGTGCGCCGCAGCACCGAGCGCCGCGGCTCGATGCGCACGATGCGGGCCAGCGCGTCGGGATCACCCGAGACGTCTCCGACGACGCCGACGGCGTCGCCGACGACGACACCCTTGCGGCCGAGTTCGCGGGCCTTCATCGCCAGCACGGTGCGGCCCTGCACCACGAGGGTGAAGCGTCCGCGATCGACGGCGAGCACCCGCCCGGCCACGGCGTCGGCGTGCGCCGGCCGGGTCTTGGTGCGCGGCCGGCTGCCGCGCCGGCCGGGCCGGATGCGCACGTCCGACTCGTCGTAGTCCCGCGCGCGGCGGGTCACGCGTGCTCGTCCCGCCCGGGTCGATCCGAGCCCTGGTCGCCGAGCATGGCCGACCACAGCGCCGCGAAGTCCGGCAGCGTCTTGCCGGTCGTGGCGACGTCGTCGACGAGCGTGCCGGGCACGGCGAGCGCGAGCACGGCCGCCGCCATGGCCATGCGGTGGTCCGCGTAGGTCGCCAGCCGGGCGGCATGCAGCGGTCGGGGACGGATCGCCAGGCCGTCCGGCAGCACCTCGACGTCCCCACCGAGCGCGCCGATCTCGGTGGCCAGCGCGGCCAGACGATCGGTCTCGTGCCCGCGCAGGTGTCCGATGCCCCGCAAGCGGCTGGGGGAGTCGGCGAGGGCCGCGAGCGCCGCGACGACCGGGGTGAGCTCGCCGGCGTCGTGCAGATCGAGATCGATGCCGCTGATGGCCTCAGGGCCGCGGACGGTCAGGCCCTCCCGGCCGAGCGCGACGTCGCCGCCCATGGCGTCGAGGATGTCGCGCAGGGCGTCGCCCGCCTGCGTCGTGTATTGCGGCCAGCCCGGCACGTGCACGTGACCGCCGGTGACCATGGCGGCGGCCAGGAACGGGGCCGCGTTCGACAGATCCGGCTCCACCTGCACGTCCAGCGCGTGGATCGGGGAGGGGGCGACGCGCCACCGGTTCGGCTCGACGTCCTCGACGTCGACGCCCGCGTCGCGCAGCACCTCGACGGTCATGGCGATGTGCGGCTGGCTGGGCAGCGGGCCGCCCTCGTGGATCACCTCGACCCCGGCGTCGAAGCGCGCCCCCGCGAGCAGCAACGCGGAGATGAACTGTGAACTCTCGGACGCGTCGAGGACGACCGGGCCGCCGGGCACCGACCCGGTGCCGATCACCGTGAACGGCAGCCCCGCGCAGCCCTCGTCACGCACCTCGATGCCGAGCGCGCGCAGCGCCTCGAGTCCGGCGCGCATCGGGCGCGTGCGGGCGTGCGCGTCGCCGTCGAAGCGCACCGGGCCGTCGGCGAGGGCCGCCAGCGGCGGGAGGAAGCGCATGACGGTGCCCGCGAGCCCGCAGTCGACGTCGACGCCGCCGCGCACCGGCCCGGGCTCGACGACCCAGTCGTCGCAGTCGGGAGCGTCGCCGGCGATGTCCTCGATCGTGGTGCCGAGGCTGCGCAGCGCCTGCGCCATGAGGAGGGTGTCGCGGGAGCGCAGCGGCCGCCGAATGCGGGAGGTCTCGCCGGCGAGGGCCGCGAGCACGAGGAAGCGGTTGGTCAGCGACTTGCTGCCCGGCAGGAACACGGTCGCGTCGACGGGGCCCGTCGCGTAGGGCGCCGGCCAGGGGTCGGGCACCGGCGCGGAGGCGTCGCCCGCGAGGACGCGCGCTGCGGTGCGGCCGGGATGAGCGGGGTCGGAGCCGCCGGCGTGCGTCGGCATCACGGGGCCCCTGCGAACGCCGGATCGGGGCGGGACGGTCGAACCATGAGGTCGTGCTCTCCTGTGGCAGATCGTGCCGGGCGGTGCGTCGCGCGACCCCCGGCGAGGTCGTCGGGCCGGCGCGGTGCCGGGCCGAGGGGTCAGCGGCGGCTGCCGCCGCGAACTCCTGCGTCCTACGGTAGTAGCTGACGGCGACCGTTACCCTGGGGCGCCATGTGTGGGCGCTACGCGGCAGCCATGGCCACCGACGATCTCGTCGAACAGCTGGCCATCGACCTCGACGCCACGGGCGACCCGGTGCGCAGCGTGCTTCGCTCCCCGCAGGAGCCGCCCGCCGGCGCCCCCGACTACAACATCGCGCCGAGCAAGAACGCGCGCGTCGTCGTGGCCCGACCGCCGCGGGACGCGGCCCGGCCGGGGCCCGGCGAGTCCCGCGACGCGCATGTCGAACCCGCGGGCGACGCGCCGCTGCAACGCCAGATGCGTCTGCTCACGTGGGGCCTGGTGCCGTCGTGGGCCAAGGACCCGAGGATCGGGGCGCGGCTGGCCAACGCGCGCGCCGAGACGGCCGGCAGCAAACCCGCGTTCCGGGCCGCGCTGCGCGCCCGGCGGGCCCTGGTGCCCGCGGACGGCTGGTATGAGTGGCAGGTCAGCCCGGTCGCCACCGACGCGCGCGGCAAGCCGGTCACACAGCCGTTCTTCATGCACCGT
Source organism: Kineosphaera sp. (assembly GCA_039812485.1). Lineage (GTDB taxonomy): Bacteria > Actinomycetota > Actinomycetes > Actinomycetales > Dermatophilaceae > Kineosphaera. The sequence continues at coordinate 677 of JBDIAP010000019.1, read as the reverse complement.
GACGACGGGGTGCCGGTGACCTTCGCCGGGCTGTATGAGTTCTGGCGCGACGAGCGGTTGCCCGGCGACGACCCGGATGCCTGGCTGACGACGTTCACCATCCTGACGACCCAGGCCGAGCCCGCACTCGCGCGGATCCACGACCGCCAGCCGCTCGTGCTCGATCCCGACCAGTGGGCGGACTGGCTCGACCCCCGATGCGACCCCGATCGCGTGGCCGCGCTGCTCGCGACGCAGCGGCCGGGCCGCTTCGGGGCCTACCCCGTGGGCCGCGAGGTCGGCAACAGCCGCGTCAACGGCGCCCGGCTGCTCGAGCCCGCCGATCCGGCGCTGCTGCGGGGGGTCGTCGACCCGGCGACCGGCGAGGTCCTGGCGTGAGCCCGCGCCCTGCCTCCGCGGGCTCTGCGCACGAGCCGTCCAGTGCCCGTGGGGCGCCGGGCCGGCCGGGGCGGCGCAGCAGCACGCGCACGATCGCCACGCCTGTCGGACCGGGGCGGGTGACGATCTTTCGCCCGGCCTTGCCTCCGGCCTTCCGTCCGACGCGGCCCCGCCCGGCCCGCGGTGATGCCGGCGGCGAACGGGGCGCCGTGGCGACCAGCGGCGAACGGGGCGCCGTGGCGACCCCCCGCGGCACGCTCGTGCTCGGCCACGGCGCCGGTGGCTCCGGCCCGAGCCGC
>JBDIAP010000018.1:0-39382 GCA_039812485.1 Kineosphaera sp. | reverse complement strand
CGCGACCCCGGTCACCGCGTGACCGCGTCACCGCTTGACGGCGGTGAGCAGCCCGTCGCCGACGGGTAGGAGCGTCGTGTGCAGCCGTTCGTCGGCGCGCAGCGCCTTGCCCAGGTCGCGCAGCGTCGTCGTCGTCTCGTCCCGTGCCGTCGGGTCGGCCACCGCGTCGTGCCACAGCATGTTGTCGAGGGCGAGCACCCCGCCGCTGCGCAGCAGCCGGATGCCCTGCTCGACGTAGTCGGGGTATTCGTCCTTGCGCGCGTCGATGAAGACGAGATCGTAGGCGGAGTCGGCGAGCCGGGGCAGCACCGCCAGCGCCTTGCCCATGATGACGCGCGTGCGCTGCGGCGCGATGCCGGCATCGCGGAACGACGTGCGAGCGGCCCGCTGGTGGGCGGGCTCGACGTCGATCGTCGTCAGCACCCCTTCGGGGGTCATGCCGTCGAGCAGCCAGAGCCCCGACACGCCCGCCCCGGTGCCGATCTCGCAGACGGTGCGCGCCCGCAGCGCCCCGGTCAGCAGCCGCAACGCGGCCCCGCCCGCGACGCCGATCGGCGTGCAGCCCAGCTCCTCGGCGCGCCGCCGCGCCGCCTCGACGGCGGGGGGCTCGGTGAGGAAGTCCTCGGCATAGGCCCAGCTCGCCGGCTTGTGCACGCTCATGACGGCTCGTCTTTCGTTCGATCCTGCGTCGGTCTGCGGTAGGTGTGCGTCGGTCTGCGTCCCGCCGCCTGCGGGCCCGGCGCACAGCGCTCGGCGCGTTCGCCAGCCTAGACCGGCGGGCAGCCCGGTGACGGCGCGCGGCGCCGGGGGAGCGCGCTGTCGGCATCAGGGCCGGTTGTCCACAAACGCACAGGCGATGTCCAGCAACGCGCGGCATCATGTCGGCTACGTTCCGCGCGCCAGCGCGGTCCGGTCTTCGACGACTCTCGAGGACATTCTCGACGACAGGGACTGACGTGACCACCGAGCCGATCACCGCTAGCGCGGGCGCCGCTGCGCCCGCCGAGGTCGAGTGGACGCCGCCGACGTGGGAAGAGATCGTGCAGCAGCACTCGGCACGGGTCTACCGCCTCGCCTACCGTCTCACCGGCAACGTCCACGACGCCGAAGACCTCACCCACGACGTCTTCATCCGCGTGTTCCGGTCGCTCGACAACTACCGCCCGGGCACGTTCGAGGGCTGGCTGCACCGCATCACGACGAACCTCTTCCTCGACCGCATGCGCCGCAAGCAGCGCATCCGTTTCGACGCCCTCTCCGACGACGCCGCCGCTCGGCTGCCCTCGCGCTCCGTCGGTCCCGCGCAGGCCTACGACGACACGCACTTCGACGACGACGTGCAGCGCGCGCTCGACGCGCTGGCCCCCGACTTCCGCGCCGCGGTCGTGCTCTGCGACATCGAGGGCCTCACCTACGAGGAGATCTCCGAGGTGCTCGGCATCAAGCTCGGCACGGTGCGCTCGCGCATCCACCGGGGCCGCGCCCAACTGCGCGAGGCGCTCGCGCACCGCGCGCCGACGTCGCAGCGCTCGCGGGCCACCCGCCCGCCCGTGCGGCTCCCGGCCTTCGGACGCGCCGTCCCGTCGATGTAGGAGCCCGCGACCCGGTCCCCTCGGCGTGCCGCGTGTGCCCCGCGTGCGCGGGGGCGGGCACCGCGACACGTCCCCGCGCGACGCCCGGCACGGCGACCTGTCAGGATGAGAGTCGAGCGCGCGAGCCGCGCCAGGTAGCCGTGTCGCAGGCCCAGCCGGCGAGCGTCGGGGCCTTCGAGAGCCCGAAGGGAGCGACGTGTTCGACATCAACGGCTGGGAACTCGTCATCATCGTCGTCGTCGCTCTCCTGGTCATCGGCCCCGAGCGGCTTCCGCAATATCTCGCCAAGGCCCGGCAGGGCGTGCGCGACCTGCGGCGCCTGGCCGAGGGCGCCAAGACGCAGCTGCGCGACCAGATGGGGCCCGAGTTCGACAACGTCGACTGGTCGGCCTACGACCCGCGGCAATACGATCCGCGGCGGATCGTGCGCGATGCCCTCGCCGAAGGGTGGGACGCCACCGAGGAGCCCCAGGACCAGCCGGAGGGGGGCGGCCGCACCGGTGGTGTCACGTCGGGAACCGCCGCGGCGACCGACGCCGGCGCGGCGCCGCCGCGGCGGGTCATCGGGCCCGACTACTCGGCGGTGTACGACCCGACCAGGCCTGTGCCCTACGACGACGACGCCACCTGACGACGCCACCTGACGGGGGCGCGGGGGCGACGACGTCATCTGACTCGGGGCGGGGCCGCTGCCACCTGACCGGCCGGGGTCAGCGGCCCGCAGGGGTCAGCCCGAGCTTGCGCCCGGACAGCCCACGCGAGCGGGTGCCCAGCTGCCGGGCGATGCCGCGCAGCGCGACAGCGGCGGGGCTGTCGGGCGAGGAGATGACGACCGGCTCGCCGGAGTCGGAGCCTTCGCGCAGCGCCACGTCGAGAGGGATCTGGCCGAGCAGCGGCACGTCGTGACCCAGGAGCTTCGTCAGCGATTCCGCGACGCGGGCACCGCCGCCGGAGCCGAAGAGCTCCTGCCGGGAGCCGTCGGGCAGCTCGAGCCACGACATGTTCTCGACGACGCCGATGACCCGTTGGTGGGTCTGCGCGGCGATCGCCCCGGCGCGCTCGGCGACCTCGGCGGCCGCCTGCTGCGGGGTCGTCACGACGAGGATCTCGGTGCCCGGGATGAGCTGCGCGACCGAGATCGCGACATCACCGGTGCCGGGCGGCAGGTCGAGCAGCAGCACGTCGAGGTCGCCCCAGAAGACGTCGCCGAGGAACTGCTGCAGCGCCCGGTGCAGCATCGGGCCGCGCCACACGACCGGCTGGTTGCCGGGCACGAACATGCCCACCGAGATGACCCGCACGCCCTTCGCCTCGGGCGGCATGATCATGTCGTCGACCTGCGTCGGGGCGCGGTCGACGCCGAGCATGCGGGGGATCGAGAAGCCGTAGATGTCGGCGTCGACGACGCCGACCGTGAGGCCGGACTGCGCGAGCGCCGCGGCGAGGTTGCTCGTGACCGACGACTTACCGACGCCGCCCTTGCCGGAGGCCACGGCATACACGCGGGTGAGGGAGTCGGGGCGAGCGAACGGGATCTCGCGCTCGGCCTGACCGCCCCGCAGCTGCTGCCGCAGGGCGGCGCGCTGCTCGTCGCTCATGACCCCGAGTCGCACGTCGACCGACGTCACGCCGGGCACGGCCGTCAGCGCCTCGCGGGTGTCGCGCTCCAGCGTCGACTTCAGCGGGCAGCCCGACACCGTGAGCAGCACCGTCACCGCGACCGCGCCGGCATCGTCGCAGGTCAGATCGCCGACCATGCCGAGATCGGTGATCGGGCGGTGGATCTCGGGGTCCTGCACGCCGGCGAGGGCGTGCAGCAGTGCGTCGCGCGTGGGTGCAGCCATGCCGCTCACTCTAACTCCGGGGGAGTCCGGCCCCCGGCGGGTGGGCGGCTCTCAAGGGCGCAGGCCGTCGCCTGACTCGTCGGTGCCCTGAGCCGGGGTCACGACGGGCATGGTGCCGGTCGACGCGCCGCCGCGGCCGGACTTGCGCGACTTGCCCCCTGATTTCGACGAGCGCTTCGCCGGCCCGGGCGGGCGCCGGCTGGGCTCGTCGAGCTCGCCCTGGCGCAGGACGTCGAGCTCACGCAGCTCATCGAGCAACTCCCGCAGCTCCGAGCGCACGTAGTCGCGCGTCGCGACCTCCCGTAGGGCGATCCGCAGCGCGGCGACCTCGCGCGTCAGGTATTCGGTGTCGGCGAGGTTGCGCTCGTCGCGAGCCCGGTCCTGCTCGAGCCCGACGCGGTCGCGGTCATCCTGCCGGTTCTGGGCGAGCAGGATGAGCGGCGCGGCATAGGAGGCCTGCAGCGACAGGATGAGCGTGAGCAGCGTGTAGTTCAGCGACCGCGGGTCGAACTGGGCGGCCTCGGGCATGAACGTGTTCCACGCCAGCCAGACGGTGACGAACACCGTCATGTAGATGAGGAACTGCGCCGTGCCCATCCAGCGGGCGAACTTCTCGGCGAGCACACCGAAGCGTTCGGGGTCGACACCCTTGACCCGCCACAGTCGGCTGCTCGCCTCGCGCGGCTGGTCGAGTCGCTCGAAGCGGCCGTCGTCAGTCATGGGTCACCTCGTGCCGTTCCTCGCGCCAGTCCTCGGGCAACAGATGGTCGAGCACGTCATCGACCGTCACCGCGCCCAGCAGGTGACTGTCCTCGTCGACGATCGGCAGCGACACGAGGTTGTAGATGGCCAGCGCCCGGGTGACCTTGCCGATCGAGGCGTCCGGTGGGAGCGGTTCGACGTCCTTGTCGAGCACGGTGCCGACGGCACTGTGCGGCGGCTCGCGCAGCATGCGCTGGATGTGCACCAGCCCGAGGTAGCGGCCGGTCGGCGTCTCCAGCGGGGCCCGGCACACGAAGACCGTCGCCGCCATCGCCGGCGAGATCTCGGTGCGCCGCACGAGCGCGAGGGCCTCGGCGATCGTCGCCTCGGGGGGGAGCACGACCGGCTCGGTCGTCATGAGACCGCCGGCCGTGTCGTCCTCGTAGGTGAGCAGTCGCCGCAGGTCGGCGGCCTCGTCGGGCTCCATCAGCTGCAGGTAGCGCTCCTGCGCCTCGGGCGGCAGCTCGCTGAGCAGGTCGGCGGCGTCGTCGGGCTGCATGGCCTCGAGCACGTCGGCCGCGCGGTCGGACGCCAGCGCCGACAGGATCTCGACCTGGTCGTCCTCCGGGAGCTCTTCGAGCACGTCCGCGAGCTTCTCGTCGTCGAGCGCGGCGGCCACTTGGATGCGCCGGTCGGGCCGCAGGTCGTGGATGAGCTCGGCGAGGTCCGCGGCCTTGAGGTCGTCGTAGCTCGCCAGCAGTCGCGCCGCGCCCTGCTCGCTGTCGATCGTGAGCAGGCCCACGACGTCCTCGACGGGCACGACGAGCGTCTCGCCGCGGCGTCGCCCGAGCCCGGCGAAGCGGCGCTGGCCACCGCCGCGGCGCACGAAGACCTTGACGACGGACCACTCGCGGACGCGCTCCTTCTCGATCGCGACATCCTCGATCGTCGCGGTGAAGTCACCGTCGGGGTCGCGCACGGTGACCTGCCGATCGAAGACCTCGCCGATGACGAGTGTCTCGTTGGGGCGCTGCTCGAAGCGGCGCATGTTGACCAGGCCCGTCGTGATGACCTGCCCCGCCTCGATGCTCGTCACACGCGTCATGGGCACGAAGACGCGGCGCTTGCCCGGCACCTCGACCGCCAGGCCGATGACCCGGGGTCGTTGTCGGCGTGGGCTCACCGTGACGATGACGTCGCGCACGCGACCCACCTGGTCACCCAAGGGGTCGAAGACGGAGAGGCTGGCCAGCCGCGAGACGAAGACGCGCGAGGTCACAGGGGCCAGGCTACCTGTGGTTTTGCCGGTCCAGCGCGCGCCGTTGCCGGTGCCCTGGGCCCGCGTGCGACGGACGACGAGAAGGGCCCGCGGGCGGGTCGGGCACACGCCGCGGCCGGGCCGTGTCGTCCTCGGCGAGGTGCCGGTGCCGACCACTCGAGGCCCGCGAGGGCGGGCGAGCCGGTCTGTGCGGCGCTGGCGCCGGCGCTGCCGGGCCGCCCTGGGGAATGCCCCGAGCCGCCTGCGGGGCCGCTGCTCACGGGGTTAGAGTCGCTGCGGGACCGGTGTCGGTGAGGGCGAGATCCCGCCGGTCATCGGTCGAATCTGCGGTCGGGGCGGGTGCCCGGCGCGGGCTGATCGTCCCTGCGGATCGGCGGCGCGCCCGGATCGCCCCGTCGATGCTCCGTCCACCCAGTTGATGCCAGGAGGCCACCCTCGATGCGCAGCGCCAAGGACTTCTTCGCCCCCCTCGCGGTGGGGGCGCCGACCCCGCTGCGGGAGATCCCCGCCCGCCCCACGCGGATGATCCACTTCTTCGACCCGAGCAACCCCAAGATGGCGGCCAAGGTGCCCGACATGGTCGGCACGGTCGACGTGCTGCTCGGCAACCTCGAGGACGCGGTCAAGGCCGACAACAAGGAGGCCGCCCGGCAGGGGCTCGTCGACATCGCCAAGGCGACCGATTTCGGACCGACGCAGCTGTGGACGCGGATCAACGCGCTCGACAGCCCCTGGGTGCTCGACGACCTGACGACGCTGGTCACGCAGATCGGCGACAAGCTCGACGTCGTCATGGTGCCCAAGGTGCAGGGCGCCGAGGACATCCACTACATCGACCGGCTGCTCGCCCAGCTCGAGGCCAAGGCGGGGCTGACCCGGCCGATCCTCGTGCACGCGATCCTGGAGACCGCGCGCGGCATGGTCAACGTCGAGGAGATCTGCGGCGCCTCCCCGCGCATGCAAGGCATCTCGCTCGGCCCGGCCGACCTGGCCGCCGACCGCAAGATGAAGACGACCCGCGTCGGCGGCGGCCACCCCGGCTACCTCGTGCGGCAGGACCCGGTCGACGGCGACATCCAGGGGCAGCGGGCGACCTACCAGCAGGACCTGTGGCACTACACGGTCGCGCGGATGGTCGACGCGTGCGCGATGCACGGGATCTACGCCTACTACGGGCCGTTCGGTGACATCACGGACGTCGTGGCCTGCGAGGACCAGTTCCGCAACGCGTTCCTGCTCGGGTGCGTCGGCACGTGGACGCTGCACCCGGTGCAGATCGAGATCGCGCGCAAGGTCTTCAGCCCCGACCCCGCGGACGTGACCCACGCCTACCGGGTCAAGGAGGCGATGGGCGACGGCACGGGGGCGGTGATGCTCGACGGCAAGATGGAGGACGACGCCTCGCTCAAGCAGTGCCTCGTCATGGTCGCCCTCGCCGAGCAGCTCAGGCAGGTCGACCCCGAGCTCGGCGAGCGCTACGAGCAGGCGCGTCTCGCGGCGACGGGAGCCTGAGTCATGAGCGAGCAGACGTTCCGGCCGCGGCGGTCGGTGCTCTACATGCCGGCGAGCAACGAGCGCGCCCTGGCCAAGGCGGCGACGCTGGCGTGCGACGGGCTCATCCTCGACCTGGAGGACGCGGTGGCCCCCGACGCCAAGGAGGTGGCCCGCGACCAGGCGTGCGCGGCGGCGCGATCGGGGCAGTACGGGCGGCGCGAGGTGACGATCCGGGTCAACTCCGTCGGCACCCCGTGGCACGACGCCGACGTGGCGGCCGTGTGCGCGGCCGGGCCGGACGCGCTCGTCGTCCCCAAGGTCGGCAGCGGTGAGCAGGTGCGCGCACTCGTGGCGGCCATGGAGCGGCACGGCGCCCCCGACCACACACAGTTGTGGGCGATGGTGGAGACGCCGGCGGCGATGCTGCGGTGCGAGGAGATCGGGTCGGCCTCCGATCGGCTGGCCGTGCTCGTCATGGGCACCAACGACCTCGTCAAGGAGCTGTATGCCGAGCACGTGCCCGGTCGGCAGCCGCTGCTCGCGGCCCTCGGCATCGCCCTGCTCGGCGCCCGGGCGAGCGGCAAGGCGATCCTCGACGGCGTCTACAACGACGTGAAGAACACCGAAGGCTTCCTCGCCGAGTGCGGTCAGGGCCGCCAGATGGGCTTCGACGGCAAGACCCTCATCCACCCCGGGCAGGTCGAGGGCGCGAACGAGGCCTTCGCGCCGAGCGAGGCCGCGATCGAGGACGCCCGCGGCGTGCTCGAGGCGTGGGAGGCCGGCGGGGGCGGTGGCGTCGTCACCTACAAGGGCCGGCTCATCGAGAACCTGCACGTCGAGTCCGCCGAGCGGATCCTGGCGATGCACGAGGCGATCGAGGCCCTGGCCGCCGAGTGAGTCGCGACTGTACGGATATCCGCGCGGGTCGCTTCTGTGCGGATATCCGTACAATCCCGCTCGTGTGCAAAATCATCAACCTGAAAAGTTGTGGACCCGTGCCCACCCGCGCGACTCTGCTTGCACTCTCCTCAGGGGTCCTGGCCGCGAACGCCATTCCCCACGCCTACGCCGCCGCGGTCGGCGGGAGGCAGCTCACTCCTCTGGCCGGACGGGAGTCCGGGCCTGCAACCAACGCGGTCTGGTCGGCGGTCAATGTGGCTGCAGCCGTGGCCATGGCGAAATCCTTGGACGCCTCGAGCGCGGATCAGCGACGAGCCTTCAAGGCCGGGGCGGCGGCCTTCGCCGCCTGGACACTGATCAGCGAGTGGGCCACCGACCTCAACGGCTGAGCCCCCGCGCGCTCCTGCCGCCGGGTGTGCGTGGCGTCTGACCTTACCGCCGCGCGCGAGTACAGACGGCGGATCACGCCGGGTGCAAGGCTGTGCCTATGGCTGCTCAGGGTGCCCATGAGCCGGGGTGGCGTGAGCGTTACTTGCCCGCGAGCCAGTCTTCGACCATCCCGAGTTCATCTGGGACGACCAATCTTTCGACGCCGAGATTGCCCCGGACGTCGCCGAGATCGGAGCGTCCGGAGCCTGATACAGCCGGAACGAGGTGGGGCAAGTCGTTCTCGGCCGGCTGGCGGGGACGCACCCTACATCGCTACCTGACGGTTATCGCATCGAGGACGCTCACGTCGTGAGCCTGACCGATGACGTGGCACAGGTGCGGTACACCCTCCACGGTCAAGGCCGGGTGACTCGGCGCACGACGCTCTATCGACGCGACGGGTCTGCCTGGCAGTCCGTCTTCCACCAGGGAACTGTCGTCGCTGACGCGGAGCCCGGACCAGTCGAAACTGCGGCTGGCTGAATCATTCGCCGACGTCCGCAACTGCCGCCAGGGTGCGTCTGAGCCAGGTGCCTCCCGGCCCTGCGGGCGGTGCGCCCAGCAGTCCCCGGGGTGCGCCGAGCCGGCGTCCGCTGCCCGAAGCTGCTCAGATGTCAGCCGTCGACAGCTGCTCAGTTGTGAGCCGCCGTTGACACGCCCCGCACACGCGGGGGTCGAGGTGTCGCGATCTCCGGCCTCGGGCAGGCCAAGTCGCACGCCCCGCCCACCCGGGGAGGTGAGTCCCACCGCGGGATGTGCGCAGCCGGACAACGATCAAAGGACCTTCAGCCACCGTCTGCCGTAGGCGCCTCTGGAAGAGTGCGAAGCCCGAGACGTCGAGAGGCGGACACTCATGTCGCAGGCGCAGCCCCGGTGGGCCACGACGGACGGCAACGAGGCGGCCGCACGCGTCGCCCATGCTCTGAGCGAGGTCATCGCGCTCTATCCGATCACTCCGAGTTCGGCGATGGGGGAAGCGGCGGACGCGTGGAGCGCGGCCGGGCGGACGAACCTGTGGGGCGGGGTGCCGACGGTCGTGCAGATGCAGTCCGAGGCCGGTGCCGCGGGGGCGTTGCACGGTGCGGTGACCAAGGGGGCGCTGGGGTGCACATTCACCTCCTCCCAAGGGTTGCTGCTCATGTTGCCGAACATGTACAAGATCGCCGGCGAGCTGACGCCCGCCGTCGTCCACGTCGCGGCGCGGGCGTTGGCGACGCACGCGCTGAGCATCTTCGGCGACCACTCCGACGTCATGAGCGCCCGGATGACGGGCTGGCTCATGCTCAGCTCCGGCAGCGTGCAGGAGGCGCACGACTTCGCGCTCGTCGCGCACGCGGCGAGCCTGCGCGCCCGGGTGCCGGCGCTGCACTTCTTCGACGGCTTCCGCACGAGCCACGAGGTCAACAAGATCGCCCTGCTCGACCCCGACGACTTGCGCGCGCTCGTGCGGGAGGAGGACGTGCTCGCCCACCGCGCCCGCGGGCTGACCCCCGACGCGCCGGTGCTGCGCGGCACGGCCCAGAACCCGGACGTGTTCTTCCAGGCCCGCGAGGCCGCCAACCCCTTCTACGCGGCGGCGCCCGCGATCGTCGCGGACTGCTTCGCGCAGCTCGCGGCGCGGACCGGACGCGACTACCGGCTCGTCGACTACCACGGCGCGCCGGACGCCGACCGGGTCGTCGTCGTCATGGGGTCGGCGTTCGGCACGACGACCGAGACCGTCGACGCGCTGCTCGCCGCGGGGGAGCGGGTCGGGGTGGCGGTCGTGCGGCTCTACCGGCCGTTCCCGGAGCAAGCGCTGCTCGAGGCGCTGCCGCGCAGCGTGCGCTCGATCGCGGTGCTCGACCGGACGAAGGAGCCGGGCGCCCCCGCCGAGCCGCTGCACCAGGACGTGCTGACCGCACTGGTCGGCGACCCGGCGCACTTCGAGCACGGGATGCCGCGCGTCATCGGCGGGCGCTACGGGCTGTCCAGCAAGGAGTACACGCCGGCGATGGCCGCCGCGGTCTTCGCCGAGCTCGCCCGCGAGAGCCCGACGCCGCGCTTCACGGTCGGCATCACCGACGACGTGACCCACCTGTCGCTGCCCGTCGACGAGGCCGACCGGCTCGCTTCCCCGGCGCTGGCCGCCGTCTTCTACGGCTACGGTTCCGACGGCACCATCGGGGCGAGCAAGAACTCGGTGAAGATCATCGCCGCCGACGAGGGGCGGCACGCCCAGGGCTACTTCGTCTACGACTCGCGCAAGTCGGGCGCGGTGACCGTCTCGCACCTGCGCTTCGGGGACGCGCCGATCACGTCGGCCTACCTCATCGAGGAGGCCGATTTCGTCGCGGTGCACCAGTTCGACATCCTCGCCCAGATGCGCACGCTCGACCTCGCCAAGCGCGGGGCGACGGTGCTGCTCAACAGCCCCCACGGCGCCGACACGTGGGATCACCTGCCGCGGGAGGTGCAGCAGCTCGTCATCGAGCGGGACCTGGCCGTGTATGTCGTCGACGCGGCCGCGGTCGCGAAGGCGGCCGGGCTGGGGCGGCGCATCAACACCGTCATGCAGCCGTGCTTCTTCTACCTCTCGGGGGTCGTGCCCGCCGAGCAGGCCGTCTCGCGCATGAAGGCGGCGGTCGAGTCGACCTACGGCGCCAAGGGGCGCATCATCGTCGAGCGCAACCACGCCGCGATCGACGCCGCGATCCCCGCGCTGCACCGGCTCGACGTGCCGGCCGTCGCCGACTCCGAGCTGCACCGGATGCCGCCGTTGCCGGTGGACGCGCCCGACTTCGTGCAGCGCGTCACCGCGGCCATGCTGCGCGGGGAGGGTGACCGGCTGCCGGTCAGCGCGATGCCGGTCGACGGGACGTGGCCGACCGGCACCTCCCGCTACGAGAAGCGGGGGATCGCGGCCGAGATCCCCATCTGGGATCCGAGCCTGTGCATCGACTGCGGCAAGTGCGCGGTCGTGTGCCCGCACGCCGCGATTCGTATCAAAGTAATGCCACAAGATGCGCTCGCCGACGCGCCGCCGACTCTGCAATCCAAACGGTATGCCGACCGCACCCTGGCGGACCACCGCCTCATCGTGCAGGTCGCGCCCGACGACTGCACCGGCTGCGGCGTCTGCGTCGACGTCTGCCCCGCGCGCTCGAAGACGCAGGTCAAGCACAAGTCGATCAACCTCGAGCCGCGTGCCGAGCACGCCGACGTCGAGCGGGCCAACTTCGAGCACTTCCTGACGATCCCCGAGGTCGACCGCACCGCGGTGCGCCACGACCAGGTCAAGGGCGTCGCCCAGCTCGAGCCGCTCTTCGAGTTCTCGCTCGCGTGCGCCGGCTGCGGCGAGACCGGTTATCTCAAGACGTTGACACAACTCTTCGGCGACCGGATGGTCGTCGCCAACGCGACCGGCTGCTCCTCGATCTACGGCGGCAACCTGCCGACCGCGCCGTACGCGACCAACCGCGACGGGCGCGGGCCGGCGTGGAGCAACAGCCTCTTCGAGGACAACGCCGAGTTCGGGCTCGGCATCCGGCTCGCGTGGGAGGCCCAGCACGAGCGGGCCCGCGGCCATCTGCGCCGGCTCGCGGCGACCGTCGGCGAGGAGCTTGCCGAGCAGATCCTGGGCGCCGACCAGAGCAGCGAGGCCGGCATCATCGCCCAGCGCGAGCGCGTCGCGCTGCTCAAGGAGCGGCTGGCCGGCCTCGGGTCCGGCATGCCCGACAGCCCCGACGGCCCCGACCGCCCCGACCGCTTCGATATCGAGTCGCTGCGCAGCCTCGCCGACGAGCTCGTCGAGAAGTCGGTGTGGATCATCGGCGGCGACGGCTGGGCCTACGACATCGGCTCCGGCGGGCTCGACCACGTGCTCGCCTCCGGGCGCAACGTCAACGTCCTCGTGCTCGACACGCAGGTCTACTCCAACACCGGCGGGCAGGCCTCGAAGGCGACCCCGCGAGCGGCGGCGGCGAAGTTCGCCGCAGCCGGCAAGCCGACGCCCGGCAAAGACCTCGGACTCATCGCGCAGGCCTACGGCGACGTCTACGTCGCGCAGGTCGCGCTCGGCGCCAACCAGCAACAGACCGTGCGGGCGCTGCTCGAGGCGCAGGCGTGGCCCGGGCCGAGCCTCATCATCGCCTACAGCACGTGCATCGCCCACGGCATCGACATGGAGACCTCGATGAGCCATCAGGGCGACGCGGTCGCCACCGGCTTCTGGCCGCTCTACCGCTACCGGCCGGCGGCCGACGAACACACGCACCCGTTCCACCTCGACTCCAAGGCGCCGACGAAGCCGGTGTCGGCGTTCATGGACGCCGAGGCGCGGTTCGCAATGCTGCGGCGCAGCCACCCCGAGCGGGCCGCGCAACTGCTCGCGCTCGCGCAGGCCGATGTCGACGAGCGCTGGCGCTACTACGCGCAGATGGCGGGGCTGGAGCGCACGAGCCCGGCGGCTGCCACCGCATCGAACACCACCGCAGGCGACACCACAGGGCCACAGGGCCGCACCGAGATCGAGAAGGGCGGGGCGTCGTCATGACGAACGAGCGGACAGGATCTGGCGGAGAGGCGCAGGACGCCGGTCCGGATCTCAGCGTCGACTACCTCGGCATGCGGTTGAGCGGTCCGATCGTCGCGTCGGCGTCGCCGTTGACGCGCACGCCGGCCTCCATGCGGGCGCTGGAGGCGGCGGGGGCGAGCGCGGTCGTGCTCCCGAGCCTGTTCGCCGAGGAGGCCGAGGCCGAGGAACTCGCCCTCATGGACCTGGCCGACCTCGGCGACGGCTTCGCCGAGTTCGACTCCGCGCCGCTCGCCGACGTCGACACCAGCGGTCTCGGTGTCGACGCCCACGTGCGGCTCGTCAGCGAGGCCAAGGCCGCCCTGGCGATCCCGGTCATCGCGAGCGTCAACGGGCACCGACCGGGCGGGTGGGCGCGCTACGCGCACCTCATGGCCGACGCCGGCGCCGACGCGATGGAGCTCAATCTCTATGCGGTCAACGCCGACCCGAGCATCGGAGCGGCCGAACTCGAGGCTCGCTCCCTGCGCGTCATCGCCGAGGTCAAGGCCGCGGTCGACATCCCACTGGCGGTCAAGTTGAGCACCGACTACCTGTCGCTGGCGCACTTCGCGGTGGCCGCGCGCGACGCGGGGGCGGACGGTCTGGTGCTCTTCAACCGGTTCCTCGGCCCCGACATCGACCTCGATGACCTGACGGTCGTGCCCCGGGTCGAGCTGTCGACGCCGCAGGAGCTGCGGGTGCGGCTGCGGTGGATCGCCATCGTGCGCGACGTGCTGCCCCAGCTGTCGCTCGCGGCGACCGGTGGCGTGCACTCGGCTCACGACGTCATCAAGGCGCTGCTCGTCGGTGCGAATGTCACGATGCTCGCCTCCGCGCTGCTGCACCACGGGCCCGCGCAGATCGACCGGCTGCTGGCGGACGTGCGGGCGTGGCTCGCCGCGCACGACTACGACTCGGTGCGCCAGCTCACCGGGAGCATGAGCGCTGGTGCTGTGCCGAACCCGGGCGACTTCGAGCGCGCGCAGTACGTGCGCGCGATCACGAGCTACTCGACGCCGACCTGATGATCTGGTGCCGAGGCGTGAGCGTTTCGTGACCGGCTTGTGAGGTCGGGGGCTTAAATTGGACATCTGACCAAGTCGGGTGTCCGGCACGCGAAGGGGGCCGGCGCAGGCCTGAGCGAGTCAGATCGCACAGGAAAGTGTGTGGGGGGAAATCATGTCCAGACGAATCATCACCGCTGCCCTCGGGGCCTCGATCGGGTTGTTGCCGCTGGCGGGGGTCGCCGAGACGGCCAGCGCGGCCCCGCAGGCCGCCCACGCCGTCGCGGCCGCCCAGCGCGCCGTGCCGGGGCCCACCCGGGCCGTGCCCGGGACGGCCACCCGGGGCGCGGAGTCCAGTCGCCCCGCGACCACCGCTCGAGCGGCGCGCCCGGCCACGGGTTCGCCACGCGTCAACGCCCCGATGCTGCGACCGGGCATGACGGGCGCCGCGGTCACGACGCTGCAGCGGCGGCTCGGCACCCTCGGTTACTGGGTCGGCACCCCGACGGGGCGCTACGGTCATGCGACCGGTCAGGCCGTCATGGCGCTGCAGAAGGTCGCGGGTCTGGGGCGCGACGGCGTCGCCGGCCCGGCCACGCTGCGGGCGCTCGACAAGCGGCTGCTGCCCAAGGCTCGCAGCGCGAAGGGTCGCGTGCTCGAGATCGACCTGTCCCGGCAGGTCATCCTGCTCGTCGTCGACGGCAAGGTGCGCACGGTCATCAACACGAGCACCGGGGCGGCGGCCACGCCCACGCCCCGCGGCACGTATCGGGTGTTCCGCCAGGTCGACCGCTGGCACACGGCTCCGCTCGGCAAGCTCTATCGCCCGAAGTACTTCTACCGCGGTTACGCCGTGCACGGCGTCGCCGACGGCAGCATCCCCGGGCGGCCCGCCTCGCACGGGTGCGCGCGGGTGAGTACGGCCGCGATGGACATGCTGTGGAAGGGCGGTCTGCGCGTCGGCGACACGGTGCGCGTCTACTGATCGGCAGATCGTGATCTCAGCGGCGGTTAGTGCTGTGAGTTCACGGCATTGACCGCCGCTGTCTTGCGGCCGCGCCGACGGCGCCCTCAGAAGGCCTGCGAGACGAGCTCGGCGAAGAGCTCCTCGGCGTCGGCGTCGACCCCTGCGCGCGTGAACCACGAGCAGACATTGACGCAGTCGCGGTGCAAGAAGTCCAGGCCGCGAGGGTTGCCGACGATGTCGACGACCTGCGGCCAGTCGATGACGACGACCCGGCCGGCGTCGACGAGCACGTTGTAGGCGGACAGGTCGCCGTGCGCCCAGCCGCGCGCCGCCAGCCGTGCCATGATGCGGCGCACCTGGTCGAAGAGGTCGGCGGCGGTGCCGGCGTCGGGGCGCAGCTCGGCCAGCCGCGGCGCCGCCAGTCCGTCGCTGCCGATGAGCTCCAGCAGCAGCTCCTGCCCGCACAGCTGCACCGGGTAGGGGACCGGCAACCCCTCGCTCCACAGCAGCGCCAGCGTCGCGAACTCCGCGCTCGACCACTGCGAGGCGATGAGCTCCCGTCCGAAGTCCGTGCGCCCGGCCATGGCTCGGGTCTCGCGGCTGCGGCGCACACGGCGCCCCTCGAGGTAGCCCGCGTCCCGGTGGAACATGCGGTGCTCGGCCGAGCGGAATCGCTTTGCCGCGAGCAACGACTCGCGCCCCGTGCCAGGCACGAACCGCCGCACGACGTGCACGTCGGCCTCCTTGCCCGTCTTGAGCACGCCGAGGTCCTCGTCGACGGCGGCGACGTCGGTCACGACCCAGGCCGGAGTCGGCTCGGGGCCGTGGTCGGCGACGTCCCACGTGCTCCAGCGGTCGCCGGCGGGCGGGAGTCCGGCGGTTGCATCGAGGCTGCTCACGTCGACCATCGTGACCCGCACGGGGGTGCGCCCGCGACTGAGTTTTCGCCGTCGCGGGCTGTGCCGCACCGGGTCCGGACTGCGTGGTTCGCCCGCGCCGCAAGGGTCGCGTTCGGCATACTGAACGGATCACGCATCGACCACGCACCGAAGGGTGGCTCCATGTCCCGCTTGCAGCAGACCGACGGACTGACCGAGGAACAGAGCGAGCTCATCAAGCTCGTCCGCGAGTTCGTCGACGAGCAGATCATCCCCGTCGCGACGCAGCTGGAGCACAAGGACGAATACCCCACTGACATCGTCGAGGGCATGAAGGAGATGGGGATCTTCGGGCTCATGATCCCGGAGGAGTACGGCGGCCTCGGGGAGTCGCTGCTCACCTACGCGTTGACGGTCGAGGAGATCGCGCGCGGCTGGATGAGCGTGTCGGGCATCATCAACACCCACTTCATCGTCGCCTACATGCTGCTGCAGCACGGCACCGACGAGCAGAAGCAGCGCTACCTGCCGCGGATGGCGACCGGCGAGGTGCGGGGGTCGTTCTCGATGAGCGAGCCCGGCTGCGGGTCGGACGTCTCGGGCATCAAGTCCAAGGCCGTGCAGACCGGCGACGACGAGTGGACCGTCAACGCCCAGAAGATGTGGCTCACCAACGGCGGAAGCTCGAACCTCACGGCGGTGCTCGTCAAGACCGACACCGGGGCCGAGTCGGTCTACCGCAACATGTCGACGTTCCTCGTCGAGAAGGAGCCCGGATTCGGTCAGACCGCGCCCGGGGTCACTGTGCCCGGCAAGATCGAGAAGATGGGCTACAAGGGCGTCGACACGACCGAGCTCATCCTCGAGAACTACACGACCAGCTCGGCGCAGATCCTCGGCGGCGTGCCCGGCAAGGGCTTCTACCAGATGATGGACGGCGTCGAGGTCGGCCGCGTCAACGTCGCGGCCCGGGCGTGCGGGCTGGCCCGGCGGGCCTTCGAGCTCGGGATCGCCTACGCGCAGCAGCGGGAGACGTTCGGCAAGAAGATCGCCGACCACCAGGCGGTGATGTTCCGGCTCGCCGACATGGCGACGAAGGTCGAGGCCGGCCACCAGATGATGGTCAAGGCCGCGCGCCTCAAGGACAAGGGCGAGCGCAACGACCTCGAGGCGGGCATGGCGAAGTATCTCGCCAGCGAGTATTGCGCCCAGGTCGTCGAGGACTCCTTCCGGATCCACGGCGGCTACGGCTACTCCAAGGAATACGAGATCGAGCGCCTGTATCGCGAGGCGCCGATGCTGCTCATCGGCGAGGGCACGGCCGACATTCAGCGGATGATCATCGGGCGGCGCCTGCTGGAGGACTACAAGCTGCGCTGAGCGGCCCGTGGCCCCTGGGCGCGCAGGAACGCCCGCGGGCCGGCCCGGGCCGCCGCCGAGCGGCCATGGGTCGCGCCGGCGGCGAGGGCGGCGGCTCGGGCTCAGCCGCGCGGCTTCGGCGCGGCCTCGGGGCCGCCGTCGCCGACGCGCTCGCCCTGCGGGGCGGCAGTGCCCTCGGGGAGGCGCTGGCCGTAGCGCGGCGCCGACGAGTCGTCGTGAGTCGCGGAGGTCGGGTCGGCCTGCTCCGGGGCGGGGGCGGCCGCGGGCGTGGCGCCGCCCGGCGTGCTGTCGTCGCGCATGGCGCCGTAGCGGCCCTCGTAGGGGTTGGGCCGCGAGGCGGTCTGCGCCGCAGCCGGACCCGCGAGCCCGGCCGTCAGACCGCCGTCGCTGAGCAGGCTGCGGGCCTGGTCGAAGAGTCGATGCTCGACGAGCACCTCGTATTTCGTCGCGATGACGGACGTGACCGACGTGAAGTCGCGCTTGCCGCGGGTGAACGCGTAGCCGATGCCGCCCCAGATCGCGCCGAAGACCGCGCCCGTGAGCACGGTCGACGCGATCGTCGCGACCGTGCCCGAGGCCGAGGGTGTGAACATCGACATGATGAGCCCGACGAACAGACCCAGCCACATGCCGGTGAGGATGCCGCCGGTGAGCACCTTCGTCCAGGTCAGCCGGCCGATGACGCGCTCGACCTGCTTGAGGTCGGTGCCGACGATGAGCACGTTCTCGACGGCGAAGTCGTGATCGGAGAGGTAGTCGACGGCGCGCTGAGCGTGGAGGTAGTCGTCGTAGACGGCGAGGCTGCGCGGGAACTCGAGGTTCAACCGCTCCATCGGCACGCGCGCGGTCCCAGGCGTTGCGGGGGTGGTCATGGCGTCATTCTGTCCGATCCGCCTGGGCGTGGCCTGGGGTAGGTGCGGGCGCATCGACGATCGCGCCGTTGCGGGGGAGTCCGCCGGGCAAGCTCAGGGGCAGTGCCGTGGCCCGCCCGACGTCCAGCTGCCCGTGCTCGGCTGCGGCGCGCATGGCCTGCACGTGCACGTGCGGCTCGGTGCTGTTGCCGGAATTGCCGCACTCGCCGAGCGGTTCGCCGACGACCACGCGCTGTCCGCGACGGACGGTCACGCTGCCTCGACGCAGGTGAGCGAGCGCGACGAGCACGCCGGGCGCGCTCTCGATGACGACGTGGTTGCCCGCGAGCGCGCACCAGCCCCCGGCGGCTCGGCGATGCTGGGTCAGCGCGTAGCCGACGGAGGGCAGTCCCCGGTAGGCGTGGTGATCGTCGTCGCCGTCGTGGGCCGCGACCACGACTCCGGCGACGGGCGCCAGGATCGCGCGTCCGAAGCCCACGAAGGTCGTCGGCGCCTCGGGGCGGACGAGGGACCGCAGCCGCAGCGGAGCCGACCGGCCCCGCGCGTCGACCGGCACGAAGTCGATGGCGTGGGTCGTCGCGAAGAGGTGGGTCCCGTGGCTGGGCACCCGGTCTGCCGGGCTGTTGTCCACGAGCCAGCGACCGGTGAAGGGGTAGGCGAGTTCGACGGGGCCGGTCATCGGGGCGGTTTCAGGCCGGCGGTGACGCGTGTCATGGAGCCAGTCTGCGGGTGGTCAGCGGTGTCCGTCGGCGGCGTGGGGCGGTCGTCGCCGCCGACCCCTGCGCCGATGGTCGACGCACCGAGGAAGACCTCGCTTCGGCAGGGGTGTCGTGCATTGCGCCCGGCCTCGGGGTGGGTCAGGGTTAGGTTGGTCCCAGACCGTCGCGGGTGTTGCAGACCCTGTGTCGTGGACGCCCAATCCGCCCGTCCTGCTACCTGATCCGGAGTGACCATGCGCCAGCCTCGCCGTCTCGTCCTTCCCGCGCTCGCCGTCGCCGGCCTGTTCGCCGTCTCGGCGTGTGGCGACGTGGGCTACACCGCGACCTACGTCGAGAACAAGCCGTCCCAGGGTGCGTACGGGCAGCACGACTCCGGTCACGGCGGCTCGACGGGCGAGGCCGCGGCGCCGATCGGGCAGGGCTCGGTGGTCAACGCCTCCGGCGCTCAGATCGGCACCGTCGAGTTCGGCCAGGCCGCGGACGGGGTGCACGTGACGGTCGAGGTCAGCGGGCTGCAGCCCGGCTACCACGGGTTGCACGTGCACGCGATCGGCAAGTGCGAGGGCAATTCCGCCGACCCGACGGACGCCACCAAGACCGGGCCGTTCCTCTCCTCCGGCCCGCACCTGGCCGGGCAGGGCAGCGCCCACCCCGAGCACGCGGGCGACCTGCCAGTGCTGCTCGTCGGCGCCGACGGCAAGGGCACGCTCGACACGACGAGCGAGCGCCTGACTCCCGAGCTGCTCTTCGACGCCGACGGGTCGTCGATCGTCATCCACGGCTCCGCCGACAACTACGCCAACATCCCGACCCGCTACGCCTCGGCCGGTCCCGACGACGAGACGAAGAAGGCCGGCGACTCCGGCCCGCGCGTCGCCTGCGCGGTGCTGACCAAGACGGAGGCCGGGAGCACGGCCGGCGCGACCGCGGGCTCGGGGCACTGACGCCGGCCGTCACCTGACTTCACCTGCAGCGCGCCGGGTCACCGGCGCGCTGCCGTGTCCGTGCAACCTTTCGGCGGCCTCGGGTGCTTTCGTAGGGGTGTGGAGGGGTCGTGACGGCGCAGGCCGTCGATTTCGAGACGTTCGTGCGGACGCGCTCGGGGGCGCTGGTGCGCACCGCCTACCTGTTGACGGGCGATGCGGCGCTGGCGCACGACCTCGTGCAGGAGGCGCTGGTGCGCACGTGGCCGCATTGGTCGCGGGTCGGCAGCGGCGCGCCCGAGGCGTACGTGCGCACGGTCATGACGCGACTGCAGAGCTCGTGGTGGCGGCGCAAGTGGCGCGGGGAGATCCCGACCGAGCGCCTGCCGGAGCGGGCCGCGACGGGCGAGACCGACGCCGATGTCGATGGCGAACTCGCCTGGGCGCTGGCGCGATTGCCGGTGGGGCAGCGGCAGGTCGTCGTGCTGCGGTATGCCGAGGACCGCTCGATCGAGGACGTCGCGGCCATCCTGGGCTGCTCCACGGGCACGGTGAAGAGCCAGGCGTCGCGGGGCCTGGCGGCGTTGCGCGCCGCGTTGACCGCGGTGCCGGACGGAGGTGAGTCATGTCTGGATCGGACGAGCTGATCACGCGGCTGCGCGCGGCCGGGGAGCGCGGTGACGACGAACCCGTGTCCGGCGGGCTCGGCGCGGGGGTCGACCCGCGGCGCGTCGTCGCGATCGCCGGACGGCGGCGGGCGCGACGCACCGCCGTCGCCTCGGGTCTCGCGGCGGTCGTCGTCATCGGCGGGGCCGTGAGTGTGGGGTTCCAGGTGCTGCGGGGGCAGGGCGTCGCCCAGTCGTCCACGGCGGGAGCGGCGGCGGAGGGCGCGCCGGCGGAGGGCGAGGTGGCCGGTGCGGCGCAAGGGCATGCCCGCGCCCAGACGGAGCAGGGGGCCGCCGCGGACTCGGCGGCCACCCTGACCTGCCCGTCGTCCATCTCGGCGTCGCTGCAGGAGGGCGCCGATGCGCTGGCCACCGGACAACTCGTGGGTCTGCCTGCCTGGCGTGGGGAGACCGCGTCAGCCGCCGAACTCGTGCCGTCCGCGGTGCCGCGGCGTGCCGTCGCGTGTCGCTATGCGGCGGCGCCGGCCGGTGTCGCGTGGGTCCCGGTGGGGGGTCCGGCGGCCTCGGGGCCAGCCGCGGACCTGCTACGGCTCGAGGGCACGGTCCGCCTCGCGCGGCCCGAGCGGGCCGCGCGCGATCTGGCGGCGGTGCGGCCCGCGGACATCCCGGGGTGCCCTCGCGCGACCGGGGCTGCGACCCCCTACCTCGTGGGGTTGGACTACGGCTCGGGGCGCGTCGTGTGGCTGGGTGTGGTGCACGCCCCCCGGTGTTCGAGCGTCACCAACGGCCCCTTCGTCGGCGGTGGCCCGGCCACAGACCAGGTCGCGAGCGCCTACGAGACGGGCCGCTGGCCGTGACGGCCCGGACCGCCGCCGCCCGCGCCAGGAGCGTCAGCGGGCCCAGATCTGAGCCATCCACGCCTCGACGTCGGCGGAGGTGCGGGGCAGGGCCGCGGAGAGGTTTTCGCGGCCGTCGGCGGTGATGAGGATGTCGTCCTCGATGCGGACGCCGATGCCGCGTAGCTCGTCGGGGACGAGTGCGTCGTCGGCTTTGAAGTAGAGGCCTGGTTCGACGGTGAGGACCATCCCGGGGGTCAGGGTGGCGTCCATGTAGTCCTCGCGGAGGGCGAGTTGGCAGTCGTGGACGTCGATGCCGAGGTGGTGGCTCGTGCCGTGGACCATCCAGCGGCGGTGCCACTGACCCTCCTCGGCGAGGGTGGCCTCGACGTCGACGCCGTCGGGCAGCAGGCCCCAGTCGTAGAGGTGCTCGGCGATGACCCGGATGGCGGCGGCGTGCACGTCCTTGAAGGTGTTGCCCGGGCGGCACGCCTCGATGCCGGCGCGCTGCGCGGCATACACGGCGTCGTAGACCCGCCGCTGGGTGTCGGTGAAGCGCCCAGAGATCGGCAGCGTGCGGGTGACGTCGGCGGTGAAGAGCGAGTCGATCTCGACGCCGGCGTCGATGAGGA
Source organism: Kineosphaera sp. (assembly GCA_039812485.1). Classification (GTDB taxonomy): domain Bacteria; phylum Actinomycetota; class Actinomycetes; order Actinomycetales; family Dermatophilaceae; genus Kineosphaera. The sequence goes on along the minus strand of JBDIAP010000018.1, from coordinate 17,750 downwards.
TGAGGTCGCCGGCGCGCAGATCGCCGGTGTTCTTGATCCAGTGCAGCGTGTTCGCGTGATCGCCGGCGGCGCAGATCGAGTCGTAGCCGACCCCGTTGCCGGCGTGCCGGGCGTGCAGCCCGAAGACGCCCTCGACCCAGCGCTCCCCGCGTCCGCGACGCACCGCCTCGGGCAGGTCGGCGACGACGGCTTCGAACGCGCGCGCCGTCGCCGTGCACGCCTCGCGCATCTGCCTCGCCTCCCAGTCGTCCTTGACCATGCGCATCGTCGAGAGCACCCGCGCCAGCTCGGCGTCGGCCTCGACCGCCTCCTCCTGGCTCTGCGCGGACTGCACGAGCCCGCTCTCGCTGCGGATCTGGTCGACCATCGCGCTGACCTCGGCATCGGCGTCGCGGACCACCCGCAGCGGCACCAGCCCCGCGTCCTTGGCGAGGGCGTCGCGCAGGCTCTCGACCGGCTGGGTCGGCACGCCGATCTCGGCCGCCATGCTCTCCAGTGTCGGCCGCGTGCCGACCCAGAACTCCCCGACCCGTGAGTCGGCGAAGAACTCCTCGCTGTCCCGCGGCGCCAGCGGCAGGAAGTAGAGCGTCGGCTCGTGACCCCCCTCGGGCCGCGGCTCGAGCACGAGCACCGCGTCCGGCTCGCGGTCGCTGCCGAGCCCCGTGAGGTGCGCGAACGCGCTGTGCGGCCGGAAGACATAGTCGGTGTCGTTGCTGCGCACCTTGAAGCCCCCGGCCGGCACGACGAGACGCTCCCCGGGGAAGCGCGCCGACAGCGCCTCCCGTCGCGGGGCCGCCCACTGCGCGGCCTGCGTCAGCTCCGGGAGCGCGTCGCTGCGCGGCGCCCACCCGGACGCGATGAACTCCTTGAAGTGCTCGGACGTGGGGCGGCTGCGGTGCCCGGCCTTGGCCTGCTTCTCGCTCATCCGGTCATGCTTGCACGCGCATCCCGCGACGCGCGCGGTGTTGTTTGCTCCGGCCCGGGCGCGGGCCGCACAGTGGGGAGCGTGCCCGCCTCAGAGCCCTTCGTCCCCCTCGACAAGCCGACGAATCAACCGATCTCGGACCCCTCCGGACCGATGGCCGTCTCCCCGGAGACGACGTCGATCGCGGTCACCTCGCGGGCCAAGCTCTCCTGGCTGGACCGGGCGCACCGGGTCGTCGCCAGCGACAAGGCGCCGACGTGGAGCCTGGACCTGCGGGCCATCCAGGACGGCGTCGAGGAAGAGCGCGCCCGCAGAGTCGTCGACCTCGCGATGCGCATCGCCGAATCCCTGCTCTCCACGGGCGCCTCCGCCGCCGAGGTGACGGCGGGTGTGCTGCGGATCACCTCCGTCTACGGGCTGCGATCGGTGCACGTCGACGTGACGTTCACCTCGATCCTCCTGTGTCACTATCGAGGCGCCGAGCCCCCCATCACCGTCATGCGGACCGTGCGGGTGCGCACCGCCGACTACGAGCGGCTCGCGCGGCTGCAGGGCCTCGTCGCCGACATCGAGGACGACAAGGAGCTCGGCCTCGAGGCGGCGCGCCGCCGCTTCGAGACGATCGCGGGCATGCCGCGCCCCTACCGGCGCTCGGTCGTCACGCTCGCGACGGCCGTGCTCGGCATGGCGGTCTGCCTGCTGCTCGACGGGTCGAGCACCGAGATCGCGCTGTCGCTGCTCAACGCCGTCATCGTCGACCGCACCCAGCTGTGGCTCGCGCGGCGCCGCATGCCGGCCTTCTTCGCGCAGGTCGTCGGCGGCTCGATCCCGACGATCGTGGCGGTCGCGCTCATCTACGGGCGGGCCAATCAGTGGATCGGCCTGGGGGACGTGTCGGCCTCGGCGGTCGTGGCGACCGGCATCGTCGTGTTGCTCGCGGGGCTGTCGGTCGTCGGTGCGGCGCAGGACGCGATCGACGGCTACTACCTGACGGCGACGGCCCGCTCGGCGGAGGTTGTGGCGCTGACGTTGGGCATCATCGTCGGCGTGCTCGTCGTGCTCACCCTGGCCAACGCGCTGGGGGCACCGACCTACCTCGCGCCCTATTCGCGGCTCAGCGGAAGCCTGACGGTGCAGGTCGTGGCGTCGGCGCTCATCGCGGGTGCGTTCGCGATCAGCTCGTATGCCGGGCCGCGCACCGCGCTCGTGTGCGTCGTCACCGGGAGCCTGGGGTGGACCGTCTATGCCTTCGCGGCGATGGCCGGACTGGGTCCGGCCGCGTCCAGCGGCGTCGCCGCGCTCGTCGTCGGAGTCATCGCCCAGGTGCTGGCCCGGGTGTGGCGGGCGCCGTCGCTCGCGCTGACCACCGCCGGCATCGTGCCGCTGCTGCCCGGCCTCGCCGTTTACCGCGGCCTCTATCAGCTGGCCGGTTACGGGGGGTCGCAGGGCTACGGGCCGGCGTTCGACACCCTCGGCGGGGCGATGGCGATCGGGTTGGCGCTCGCCACGGGGGTCAGCCTCGGTGGCTACCTGGGCCGGGCCGCCGTCGTGCGCGACTCCGGCGGCGCCGGCGACAAGGCCCGCACGCGCGCGCTACGGCGGTCCGTGGCCGACGCGAAGGAGTGAGGGCCCGGGTTGCCGGGTCGATCGCCCCGCATCACTGACGGCCACCTGATCGCACGCTGCCGATCGAAGCCTCGTGGCGCAGCTGTCAGGCGCGGCGCTGTCATCACGACACTGTCGCGGCTCCGACGCCTGCCTGGGCCTTCTCGCACGATCGAGACTTGCCCAGCACCGTCCTCGCAGCCCTGGCGGCGCTCGATGCGGCCGTCGGCGATGGTCGGGTGGAGCGCGTCTGCCGGGGCTTCGACGTCGAGCTGCTCGTGCTTCGGCAGCGCCCGTGCCGTCGCGCCGGTCGTCCCGCCCGGCGACATCGACATCGCCGTCGGATTCGTCCCAGGGGCGCAGCGTGACCTGCTCGGCGTCATCGAGGCCCTGGGTGAGCTGGTGCCCGGAGAGCACTTGGATGTCATGGACCTTGACCGGGCCGGGCCGGTGGCTCGGGTCGAAGCGCTCGTCGGGGGTCGCGTGCTCTTCGAGAGCGGACCCTGCGTCTTCACGCGCCGCGAGCTGCAGGCTCTGGGCGAGTACCTCGACACGGCCTACCTGCGCGAGGCCCTGCTCCGAGAGCTCGCCCGATGAGGGGGACCGACGCGAGCGTGCTGTCGACACGACTGGCTGTCATGCACGACCTCCTCGACGACCTCGACGGGCTGAGCGGTCGCCTCCGCGGTGCCGCTGGCGGGGCGGGACTATCGCGCGTACGTCGCGGTGATCGCCCGCGGGCGTGTCGAACACAGCCGCAGAACCCCGCGACCTGAGCCCGCCCGGACACCGACCACTGCGACAGCAGCGAGGCCGCGCCCGTAGGGGCGCGGCCTCGCTCGGTGGTGTCGGCGCAGTCAGGCTGCCGAGGGCAGCTTCTTCGCGCCGGTCATGATCGCCACGCCCTCGCCCATGTCGTGCGAGGCCGGCGTGATGACGCCGGCGCAGCCGCCGAGGCGCTGGATGTGGATGCGGTCGGCCGCCTCCCACACGTGCGGCATGTTGTGCGAGATGAGGATGACGCCCAGGCCCTTGTCGCGCAGCTGCTTGATCATGTCGAGCACCATGCCCGACTCCTTGACGCCCAGCGCGGCGGTCGGCTCGTCGAGGATGACGACCTTGGACCCGAACGCCGCGGCCCGCGCCACGGCGACCGCCTGCCGCTGACCGCCGGAGAGGGTCTCGACGGCCTGGCCCATGTTCTGGATCGTCTGGATGCCGAGCTGCTGCACCGACTCCCCGGCCCGCGTGGCCATGCCCTTCTTGTCGAGCATCCGGAAGACCGACCCGAGGACGCCGGGGCGACGCTCCTCCCGCGCGAGATAGAGGTTGCTCGCGATGTCGAGCGCCGGGATCACCGCCAACTGCTGGTAGACGGTCTCGATGCCGGCCTCGCGGGCGTCCTGCGGCCGCTTGAACGACACCTCCTGCCCGCCGAGGTAGATCTGCCCCACGTCCGGGGTATAGGCCCCGGTGAGGCACTTGATGAGCGTCGACTTGCCCGCGCCGTTGTCGCCGATGACCGCGAGGACCTCCCCGGCGTAGAGGTCGATGTTGACGCCGTCGAGGCCGACGACCTTGCCGAACATGATCCCCAGATCGCGCCCCGACAGGATCGGCTCGCGCTCGTAGACGGCCCGCTTGGCGTCGGGGATGTGGTCCACCGACAGGGGCAGCTTGGTGACGCTCATGCCTTGACCTTCCTGATCCACTGGTCGATCGCCACGGCGATGATGACGAGCACGCCTGTCGCGAGGAGGCGCCACTGCTGGTTGACGCCCGCGAGCGAGAGACCGAACGCGAATGCCTGCACGATGAGCGCCCCGATGAGGGTGCCGATGAGTCGGCCGCGGCCGCCGAAGAGGCTCGTGCCGCCGATGACGACCGCGGTGATGCTCGCCAGGTTGCCCTCCGTGATCGCGTTCGGCGTCGCCGCGCCCGAGCGCCCGATGAGCGCCCACGCCGCGAGCCCGTAGAGCAGCCCGGCGAACGTGTAGACCTGCAGCAGCACCCGCCGGGTCGGCACACCGGAGAGGCGCGCCGACTCGGGGTCGTCGCCGACGGCGTAGACATAGCGCCCCCAGGCGGTCTGGCCCAGCATGAAGCCGACCACGGCATACATGACGATGACGAGGACGACGCCCCAGGTCAGCCTCATGCCGCCGAGGGAGAAGCCCGAGCCGAGCACGTTGAGCACGTCGGGCAGATGCTGGGCCTGGATGCTCGAGCCGCCCGAATACAGCAGCGCGATCGCCGTGAAGATCGACAGGGTGCCGAGCGTGACGATGAACGGCGGCAGGTTGAGCCTGGTCACGAGCAGCCCGTTGAGCAGCCCGGCCGCGGTCGCCAGCGCGACCCCGATGAGCATGGCGACGACGCCGTTCATGCCGCCGTCCTTGGCCAGCGTCGCCATGACCATCATCGACAGCACGCAGATCGCGCCGACCGACAGGTCGATGCCCGCGGTGAGGATGATGAGCGTCTGCCCGACCGCCAGCGCCGCGATGATCGCCGTCTGCTGCAGCAGCAGGCCGATCGAGTTGGGCGTCAGGAAGCGGGGATTCAGCGTCGTGAAGACGATGACGCTGATGAGCAGGATGATCAGCGGGCTGATCCACGGGTAGAGGTGCAGCGTGTGTTGCAGCCGCTGCAGCGGGGTCTGTTGCCGCCCCCCGAAGCGGGAGGCGGCGTCCGATGCCGTCGACATCGAGGATCAGTTGCCCCAGCAGAGCTTGGCGCCCTCGGCCGAGCTGATGGAGTCGATGCCGGCGACCTTCTTGTCGGTGACGAGCGCGACACCCGTGTCGTAGAAGTCGAGGCCCTGGGTGACCTGGGGCTTCTCGCCGCCGCGGGCGATCTTGGCGATCGCCTCGACGCCGAGGGAGGCCATCTTCAGCGGGTACTGCTGCGAGGTCGCGCCGATGACGCCGCTCTTGACCTGGTTGACGCCGGAGCAGCCGCCGTCGATCGACACGATCGTCGCCTTGGTGTTGGCGGCCTGCAGGGCGGCGTTGGCGCCGACCGCGGCCGGCTCGTTGATCGTGTAGACGACGTTGACGTTGCCGTTCTTGGCGAGGCACTTCTCCATGGCGGTGCGGCCGCCGTCCTCGGCGCCGTTGCTCGGCTCGTTGCAGACGATCTGGTAGTCGCCGCCCTTGCCGCCGGTGTACTTGCCCGTGGCGGCCTCGTCGGCATTCTTCTTGCCGTCCTTGACGTCGATGCCCATGCCCTCGAGGAAGCCCTGGTCACGGTTGTAGTCGACCGAGACGATCTTGTCGTTGAAGAGGTCGAGCAGCGCGATCGTGGCCTTCTGGCCATTCAGCTGCGCCGCGGTCCACTTGCCGATGAGGTTGCCGGCCTTGCGGTTGTCGGTGGCGAACGTGATGTCCACGGTGTCGGCCGGATCGGGCGGGGTGTCGAGCGCGATGACGTAGAGGCCGGCGTCCCGGGCCTTCTTGATGGCGGCGTTGACGCCGGTGGACATCGGGGTGATGAGAATGCCCTTGTCGCCGCGGGCGATGGCCTGCTCGATGGCGTCGATCTGGCCCTGGTCGTCGCCCTCCTGCTTGCCGGAGGCGACGGTGAGCGTCACGTTGTTCTTCGTCGCGTCCTGCTGGGCGCCCTTTTGCATCGTGACGAAGAACGGGTTGGTGGAGTCCTTTGTGATGAGCGTGACGCCGACGTTCTCGCCGGTGGCGGCGCCGCCCGTCGCACCCGCCGATCCGGCGTTGGAGCCGGAGTCCGAGCCGCAGGCCGCCGCGGTCAGGGCCAGCGAGGCGATGCCGGCGGCGGCGACGAGGCGGCGAGTGGTGGCGGTGGTGCGCGATGATGCCTGGTGCATGTGCTGACTCTCCTTCGAGTGCGGCCGGCGTCGCGTCGTCGCTGAGGACCGACCTGACAACGATGTCGGGGCCATTCCTACACACGTGTTGCCCTGTGGTCAAGGATCGAGTACAAATCGGTGCCATGCCGTTGACATCGTTGTCGAAAAGCGGGGGTCGGGGCCGCCCGACGATGCGCGAGGTGGCCGCGCTGGCAGGCGTCAGCGTCAAGACGGTCTCGCGCGTCGTCAACGACGAGCCCGGGGTGTCGCCCGACGTGCGCGACCGGGTGCGCGCGGCCGTCGAGCGCCTCGACTATCACCCCAATCTCGCCGCGAGCAACCTGCGCCGCGCCGGGGGCACGGCGACGATCGGCGCGCTCGTGCAGGACCTCAGCAACTCCTTCTCTGCGGGGATGCTGCGCGCCATCGACGACGAGGCCCGCGGGCGCGGCACCGCGCTGCTCACCGCGAGCCTCGACGAGGCGCCCGACCGGGAGGAGGCCCTCGTCGCCTCGCTCGTGCGGCGCCGCGTCGACGGGCTCATCATCGTGCCCGCCACGAAGCGACAGGACTACCTCGCCTCCGAGCTGCGCGCCGGCATGCCCGTCGTCATGGTCGACCGCGCCCCGCGCGGGATCGACGTGGACTCGGTCAGCGTCGACAACGCCGCCGGCGCCGCGCTGGCCGTCGGGCACCTGCTCGACCAGGGGCACCGCCGGCTCGGCATCATCACCGACGTGCCGGAGGTCTACACCGCGCGGATGCGCCGGGAGGGGGTGCGGACCGCCTACGCGGACAGGGGGATCGGTTTCGACGAAGGGGCACTGCACGCGGTGCGCACCGAGGAGGAGGCCCGGGCGCTCGTGCACGACGTCATGGCGGGCGCTCGCCCCCCGACGGGGATCTTCGCGGCCCGCAACGTCATCGCCGTGGGGGCGGCGCGGGCGCTCTCCGAGCTCGGCCTGCGCGAGCGCGTCGCCCTCGTCGGCTTCGACGACTTCCCCCTCGCCGACCTGCTCGACCCGCCGCTGACCGTCGTGCGGCAGAACTCGGCTCGCATCGGGCACACCGCCGCGACGATGCTCTTCGAGCGGATCGCGGGGGAGTCGTGCGCGCCGCGGCATGTCGTCTTCGACTGCGAGCTCATCGTCCGCGGCTCGGGGGAGATCGCTCCGGCCGAGTGAGGCCCGTGTCGGTGAGACCCCGCCGATGGGGCGCGGCTCAGGGAGTGGGGCCCATCGACGGCAGCGCGCGTTCGTAGAGCCACGGGTCGAACCAGGACGCGTCGAGCCCGGTGCGGCGGCAGACGAGTTCGATGAACATCGGCGTCGTCACCACCCCGTGCCGGTGCACCGCCGTCCACTCCCGGAGCACGGCGAAAAAGGCCTCGTCACCGACCTTTTCGCGCAGAGCTTGCACCGTGCACCCGCCGCGCTTGTAGACCCGGTCGTCGAACATGAGCTGCGGCGTCGGGTCGGCCAGCACGAGGTCCTTGGGCTGCAGCGCCAGACCCCGGTGGTGTCGGCGGGCGTGGGCGGCGGCGGTCGTGCCGCCGGAGCGTTCCGACCAGAGCCACTCGCTCCAGCACGCGAAGCCCTCGTGCAGCCAGATGTCGCGCCAGTGTTCCAGCGTCAGGCTGTTGCCGAACCACTGGTGCGCCAGCTCGTGAGCGATGAGCCGCTCGTGCTCCCACCCGGGCCGCGCGTAGTTGTGCCCGAAGATCGACAGGGTCTGGGCCTCGAGCGGGATCTCGAGCACGTCGTCGGTGATGACGACGTCGTAGCGCCCGAACGGGTAGGGGCCGTAGGCCTCCTCGAACGTGGCCAGCATGGCGGCCTGTCGCATCATCGGCCCCTCGGTGACCGCGCGCCGGTGCGTCGGCGGGAAGTGCAGCCGGATCGGCACCGAAGCGCCGCCGACGTCGACGGTGTCGTAGCGGCCGATCTGCAGCGTCGCCAGATAGGCCGCCATCGGCTCGGGCTGGTCGTAGACCCACGTCGTGCGGCTCGAGCGACGCCGCGTCGAGACGAGCGAGCCGTTGCTCACCACCGCGTAGTCGGAGTCGGTCGTGATCGTGAACCGGTAGGACGCCTTGTCGGCCGGCCGGTCGTTGCACGGGAACCACGACGGCGCCCCGTGCGGCTGGGAGGCGACGATGAGGCCGTCGTCGAGCTCCTCCCAGCCGGCGAGCCCGTCGAGGCCGCGGACCTGGCGGGGATTGCCCGAATACTTGACCGTCACCGTGAACGAGGCAGCCGAGGTCAGCGGCTTGCGCGGGGTCACGACCAGGCGCCCGGCGCGGTGGGTGAACTTCGCGGCCTTGCCGTCGACGCTCACCGAGCCCACCCTGAGGTGGTGCAGGTCGAGCGCGAACCGCTCGAGCGAGGCGACCCGCGGCACCGCGACGAGCCTCGCCGTGCCCTCGACGTGGTTGCCGGCGAGCTTGACGACCAGCTCGATGTCATAGCTGCGCACCCGGTAGCTCTCGTCGCCGTGCCCCGGCACGTAGCTGGAGTTGTCCGCGAAGCTCCCCGGGCCGTCGGCGAGTTCGCCCGGCCCCCGGGCGTCCTCGCCCTCCGCCGCGGCGCCCTGGTCGGGCCCGCCGGAGGCGCTCTGGGCCGGTGTCGTGCACCGCTCGCGGGGCTGCTTGCGACGCATGCGCTCGCCCCCTTCTGTCGCGGTCAGACTCGTGCGCTCACTCGTGCCATGGCCCGATGGGGTTGCCGATCCACCGGGTGCGTTCGGGCACGGACTCGCCGCGCATCACGAGGGAGACCGGCCCGACGCACGCATGGGCGCCGATGTCGGCCGCGGGAAGAATAACGGAGTTGGGTCCGAGTGTGGCGCCCGGGTGGAGCGTCACGGAGTCCATCGACAGCACGCGGTCGTGGAAGAGGTGGGTCTGCACGACGCAGCCGCGGCCCACGCAGGCTCCGTCGCCGAGGGTGACGAGGTCGGCCTCGGGCAGCCAGTAGGACTCGCACCACACGCCGGCGCCGATCCGCGCCCCCATCGCGCGGAACCACGCGTTGAGCACCGGCGTGCCGGTCGCCACGCGCAGCAGCCACGGCGCCGCGAGCTGCTCGACGAACGTGTCCGCCAGCTCGTTGCGCCACACGAACGACGTCCACAGCGCGTGGTCGGTGCGACGGATGCGGCCGACGAGAAGCCATTTAGCCGCCACGGCCAGGGCGCCCGCGGCCAGGCCCGCGACGGTGAGGACGACCCCGCCGAGCAGTGCCGCCGCGGGCCAGCCCCACCGGCTACCGATGGTGACCAGGGCGCCCGCCGCGGCCGCGAACCACACCCCCTGGGCGACGAGCGAGAGCAGGCGGCAGGTCTCGACGAGGCCGCGGGCGATCCGCAGCTCGCGGGTGGGGGCGTAGGTGCGCTCGCTGGAGGTCTCGGCCAGTGCCCGGCGCACGGGGGCGGGCGGACTGCCGAGCCAGGACGTGCCGCGTTTGGCGCGGCCGCGGCGCGGGGCGGCGGACAGCACGGCGACGAGGCCGCCCTTGGGCACCTTGCGTCCGGGGGCGGCCATGCCGGAGTTGCCGATGAACGCGCGCTTGCCGATCTTGACGTGCTCGATGCGCAGCCATCCGCCGCCGAGCTCGTAGCCGCCGATGAGGGTGTCGTCGGCGAGGAACGCGCCGTCGCCGACGGTCACGAGGTGGGGGATCATCAGCGCGGTCGAGGACTCGACATCCTTGCCGATCTTGGCGCCGAGCAGCCGAAGCCACGGTGCGGTCAGAGCCCCGGAGTAGAGGGGGAAGAGCCACGTGCGCGCCTCGTCCAGCAGCCGCAGCGTCATCCACGCCTGCCACGACCGGCGACCTTGCACGGGGTAGTGCCCGGGCACCAGGCCGATGGCCAGCAGCCGCACGAGGCCGACGACGGCCCCCGCGAGCAGGGCGAACGCGACGAGCGCCGCCGGCGGGGCCCACGCGATCGCGGAGGCGACGGCCGCGGAGGCGCTGCCGGCGTCGCGGGGGGTCGGGACGCCGAGCAGCGCGGCCAGTCCGAGGAGTCCGAGGATCGCCAGCGTGATGCTCAGCGCCGGCAACAGCGCGAGCAACTGCCCGCCGGCGGCGTAGGCGAGCAGCCACACGGGCTTGTTGACGGGCTTGCGATCGGCCCACGGGCCGCGGGCCGGGCCGAACCGCGTGGCAGGTGCGCCCGACCAGTACTCCCCGTCGGGCACACGTGCGAACACCGCTGCGCCGGGGGCGATCTCGGCGTCGGTGCCGATGTCGGCGCCGGGCAGCAGCGTGCTGCGCATGCCCACCCGAGCCCGGCGGCCGACGCCGACCGTGCCGAGCACGAACCGGTCGCCGTCGAGCCAGTGCCCGGCGAGGTCGACCTCGGTCTCGACCGAGGCGCCGTTGCCGAGCGTGAGGAAGCCGGTGACCGGTGGCACCGAGTGCAGGTCGACGTGCCGGCCGACCTGCGCGCCGAGCAGGATCGCATACCACGTGTTGAACGCCGCGCCGCCGAGGCCGACGGGGGCGACCTCGTCGGTGACCTTCTCCGCGAACCAGACCCGCAGGTGCACGGCCCCGCCCCGCGCATAGGTGCCGGGGCGGACCCCGGCGAGCACGAGCCGCGCCAGGGCTGCCGCCAGCAGCATGCGCCCCGGCGGGAAGAGCAGCAGCGCCCACCCCAGGGCCACCGGCACCCAGAACGCGGGATCGTCCCACGCGGGCAGGCCCAGGGTGCCGACGGCCGACAGCCCGACGGTGACGTCGGCCAGCCACAGCCCGAGCAGGATCCACGTGAGCCAGCGCAGCCCGGTGACGGTCTTGGCGAGCAGCAGGCCGAGGCACTGCCACGCGCCGGCGCGGCGCCGCACGGGGTCGATCTCGCGGTCGTGGCCGGGGGCGTCCTGCGCCTGCTGGCCGTCGAGCTCGGCGGCGAGCGCGGCGAGCGTGGGGTGGTCGTAGACGTGCGCGACCCGGGCGCCGGGGAACCGGGCGCGCAGCGCGCTGACGAGGTGGGCGGCGGTCAGGCTCGAGCCGCCGAGGTCGAAGAAGTCGTCGTCGACGCTGCGCACCGACGCGCCGAGCAGGTCCCGCCACGTGCCCGCGAGCCAGGCCTGGGTGTCGGTGAGGTCGGGCACGTCGACGGCCTCGTCGTCGCCGGCGCCCGCCAGCGGCCACGGCAGGGCGTCGCGATCGATCTTGCCGGAGGTGCGGGTCGGGAGGTCGTCGACGACCGCGAGCCGAGGGACGAGGGCAGCGGGCAGGTCGGTGCGCAGCCGCTCGAGGGCGGCGGCCTGGTCGTAGGAGTCGTCGACCTTGAGATAGCCGACGAGGATCGTCGTGCCCCCGGTCGTCGCCCGCACGGCCGCGGCGCCGCCGAGCACCCCGGGCAGGTCGTGCAGCCGGGCATCGAGCTCGCCGAGCTCGATGCGCCGCCCGCCGACCTTGACCTGGTCGTCGGCGCGGCCGCGAAAGACGAGCCCCGCCCCGTCGAACGCGACGAGATCGCCACTGCGGTAGGCGCGTTCCCAGCCCAGGGTCGGCATCGGCGCGTACTTCTCGGCGTCCTTGGCCGGGTCGAGGTAGCGGGCCAGCCCGACGCCGCCGATGACGAGCTCGCCGTCGGTGCCCTCGTCGACGGGCGTGCCCTGGTCGTCGACGACCGCGAGGTCCCAGCCGTCGAGGGGGAGGCCGATGCGCACGGGGGCGACACCGTCTACCTGGGCGGCGCAGGCCACGACCGTCGCCTCGGTCGGGCCGTAGGTGTTCCACACCTCACGCTGTGCCGTGTGGAAGCGAGCGCCCAGCTCGGGCGGGCACGCCTCGCCGCCGACGATGAGCAGCCGCACCTGCGCCAGGGCGTCATCGGGCCACATCGCGACGAGCGTGGGGACGGTGGAGACGATCGTGACGCGGTTGGCGACGAGCCACGGGCCGAGGTCCATGCCGGAGCGCACGAGCGAGCGGGGCGCCGGCACGAGGGTCGCGCCGTGGGCCCAGGCGAGCCACATCTCCTCGCACGAGGCGTCGAAACCGACCGACAGGCCGGCCATGACGCGGTCCTGCGGGCTGATCGGGTCGCGCTGGAGGAAGAGCCGCGACTCGGCATCGACGAATGCCGCGGCGTTGCGGTGCGTCACCGCGACGCCCTTGGGGGTGCCCGTCGATCCGGACGTGAAGATGATCCACGCGTCGTCCTCGGGAGAGCCCTCGCGGGGCTCGGCGATGGTCCCCGTCGACGTCACCGCGCCCGGCCCCCGCTCGATCGTCAGGTCCGCGCCGACGACGGCGGCCACGCGTGCCTCGCCGAAGACGAGCCAGGCGCGCTCCGGCGGGTCGTCCGCGTCGACCGGCACGTACGCCGCGCCCGCCAGCAGGACGCCCATGATCGCGACGTACAGGTCGGTGGTGCCGGACGCGATCCGCACCCCGACGCGGGCCCCGGGCCCGACCCCGGCGGCCGCGAGATCGTCGGCGAGCTCCGCGGCGGCGTCATGGAACTCGCTGTAGCTCAGCTGCTCCGCGCCGTTGTCGAGCGCCGTCGCGTCGGGGTGGCGCTCACACACCTCCTCGAAGATGTCGACGAGGGTGCGCGGCGGCGCGGCGGCTGCTGCCCGAAGCAGTGACGACACGGGATTCCTTTGTCCGGCGGCGACATCGCCGTGAGTATCCCATCTGCCGGTGAACAACAGGCGGTGACGCAGCGGTGCGGGCTACGCCTCGTGGGCGTCGAGCAGGTCGATCGGGCGCTGCCAGGGCACGTCGGGGAAACGAGTGACGTCGGTGTCCCAGGACACGACCGTGGCGGTGCTCGACGGCGAGCGCCGCGAGGTGCGCGTCGCCGACGTGATGGCCGCCGGCTCCGACCTCACGCAGGAGTCGCTCGAGCACGATGAGGTGTTGCGCGGCGGGCTCGAGGACCCGTGCGCCGGGGACTGTCGAGCCACTGTCGAGCCAGTCGCGCACGTGGTCGTCGGAGTTGCCGGCGCGACACGACGCAACCCGCACCCCCGGAAGGGGGCGCGGGCCTCGTGTCGAGCGGCGGACGTGCCGCCGGGCTCTAGAAGTTGATCATGTGCCCGGCAATGCCGTGGACGGCCTCCTTGACGGCCTCGCCCAGCGTCGGGTGCGCGAAGACGTTGCGCGCGATCTCGTCGGCCGTGAGGTCCCACTGCTTCGCGAGGTTCATCACCGGCAGGAGCTCGGTGACGTCGGGGCCGATCATCGCGACGCCGAGGATCTCGTTGTACTTCGCGTCGGCGATGACCTTGACGAAGCCGACCGCGTCGCCGAGGCCCTGGGCCTTGCCGTTGGCCGTGAAGGGGAACGTCGCCGTCTTGACGTCGTAGCCCTTCTCCTTGGCCTGGGCCTCGCTGTAGCCCATCGAACCGATCTGCGGCTGGCAGTAGGTGGCCCGCGGGATGAAGTCGAAGTCGATCTCCATCGTCTCGGCGCCCGCGATCGTCTCGGCCGCGACGATGCCCATCGCCTCGGCGACGTGGGCGAGCATCATCTTGGCCGTGACGTCACCGATCGCGTAGACGTGCTCGACGTTCGTGCGGCCGCGGCCGTCGATCTCGATCGCGCCGCGATCGGTGAGCTTGACGCCGAGCGTGTCGAGCCCGTAGCCCTCGACGCGGGGGGCGAAACCGATCGCCGAGAGCAGCTTGTCGGCCTTGAGCACCTCTTCCTTGCCGCCCTTGGAGACCGTGACCTCGACGCCGGAGCCGGTGTCGACGACCTTCTCGACCTTGGTGCCGAGCAGCACCTTGACGCCGAGCTTCTTGTAGTGCTTGGCCAGCTCCTTGGACACGTCGGCGTCCTCGGTGGGCACCATCCGGTCGAGGAACTCCACGATCGTCACGTCGACCCCGAAGTTGTTCATGACGTAGGCGAACTCGACGCCGATCGCGCCGGAGCCGGCGATGATGATCGAGCCCGGCAGGTTTTCGTCGAGGATCTGCTCCTCATACGTCACGACGTTCTTGCTGACCTCGACGCCCGGGATCATGCGGGTCACCGAGCCGGTCGCGATGATGAGGTCGTCGTAGGTGATCTCGCGGGTGCCCCCGTCGTTGAGGGCGACCGAGATCTTGCCCTTCTCACCGAGGGTGCCCCAGCCGTCGATCTCGGTGATCTTGTTCTTCTTCATGAGGAAGTGGACGCCCTTGACGATGCCCGCGCTCACCTGGCGGCTGCGCTTGTGCGTCGGGGCGTAGGACATCGTGGCGTCACCCTCGATGCCGAACTTGGCCTTCTCGTGCTGCAGGATGTGCGACAGCTCCGCGTTCTTCAGGAGCGCCTTGCTGGGGATGCAGCCGACGTTGAGGCAGACCCCGCCCCAATACTTCTTCTCCACGACTGCGACGGACTTGCCGAGCTGGGCGGCGCGGATGGCCGCGACGTAACCGCCGGGGCCGGCACCGAGGACGACGACGTCAAAGTGATCTGCCATGGCGACACCTTAGGGCCTCGCCCCGACAAGCCGCCTCGTCAGTCCCGGCTCAGTCCGACGTGATCGCGACCAGGCGCACCGGGCCGGGCTGCGCCGAACGCGCCGGTCGCGGTGCGGTGCGGTGGCAGGATCGGAGCCGACGACTGACCGGCGGCGAGAGGGCGGCGATGAGCAAGACCCAGGGCGGCAACTACTTCGAGGACTTCACGATCGGGCAGGAGATCGTGCACGCGACGCCGCGCACCGTGACCGAGGGCGACATCGCCCTCTACCTGGCGCTCTACGGGTCGCGCTTCGCGGCGACGAGCGCGGAGACGTTCGCCCGGGACCTCGGCTACCCGCGATTGCCGATCGACGCGCTGCTCGGCTTCCACCTCGTCTTCGGCAAGACGGTGCCCGACATCTCACTCAACGCGGTGGCCAACCTCGGCTACGCCGGCGGGCGGTTCGGCGTCGCGCTCTATCCCGGCGACACCGTGACGACGACCTCCACGATCGTCGGCCTCAAGCCCAATTCCTCGGGCAAGAACGGCAACGTCTACGTGCGCTCGGTCGGCGCGAACCAGCGCGGTGAGATCGTGCTCGACTACGTGCGCTGGGTCATGGTCAACCGCCGCACGCCCACCGACACCGTCGGCGAGAGCGTCATCCCGAGCCTGCCGGGGGCGGTGGCGGTGGAGGACCTCGTCGTGCCGTTCGAGCCGGGCGTCCCCTACGACGGGCGGATGCAGGCGCTCGCCGGCAGCACCCACCTGTGGGACGACTACGAGCCGGGAGAGCGGATCGACCACGTCGACGGCATGACGATCGAGGAGTCCGACCACATGCTGGCCACGCGGCTCTACCAGAACACGGCGAAGGTGCACTTCAACCAGTTCGCTCAGAAGGACAGCCGCATCGGGCGGCGCCTCATCTACGGAGGGCACATCATCAGCCTGGCCCGCGCGCTGTCGTTCAACGGGCTGGCGAACGCCCAGACCGTCGTGGCGATCAATGCCGGGTCGCACGCCAACCCGACGTTCGCCGGCGACACGATCCACGCCTGGAGCGAGGTGCTCGAGCTGCTCGAGCTGCCCGGTCGCCGCGACGTCGGGGCGTTACGCCTGCGGACCGTGGCGACGAAGGACCTGCCGTGCGCGGACTTCCCCTACCGCGGCGCGGACGGGGCGTATCTGCCGAACGTCGTGCTCGACCTCGACTACACGGTGGTCATGCCGCGACGCTGACGCCACGACAGCGGGCCGGGGCGCTTAGGCTCGGCGGCGTGCGCATCGACCTGCATACCCATTCCACCGCCTCGGACGGCACCGGCACGCCCGCGCAGGTCGTCCAGGAGGCCGCCGAGTCCGGGCTCGACGTCGTCGCCCTCACCGACCACGACACGACGAGCGGATGGGCGCAGGCCGCCGACGCGGCGCGGGCGGCCGGCGTCGATCTCGTGCCCGGCATGGAGATCTCGTGCACCTACTACGGCACGAGCATCCACCTGCTGTCCTACCTGCACGACCCGACCTTCGAGCCGCTGCTCCACGAGTTGGCCCACGCCCGCACCAGCCGCGACTCCCGGGCTCGCCGCATCGTCGACCGGCTGGCCTCCGACGTGCCGCTGGCCTGGGAGGATGTCGAGGCCCAGGTGACCGACGGGGCGACGATCGGGCGGCCCCACATCGCCGACGCCCTCGTCGCGCGCGGCATCGTGGCCGACCGTCGCGAGGCCTTCGACACCTACCTGCACGACGGCTCGCGGTACTACGCCTCGCATTATGCGATCGACGTCGTCGACGCGGTCGAGCTCGTGCGGGCCGCCGGGGGAGTGCCGGTCTTCGCGCACCCCTTCGCGCAGAAGCGGGGTCGCATCGTCGACGAGTCGGTCATCGCGCTCATGGCCGACGCCGGGCTCGCCGGCATCGAGGCCCACCACCGCGATCACTCGCCGGAGCAGACCCGCCGGGCTCTCGCGGCGGCGCGGACCTTCGGACTCTTCGTCACCGGGTCGAGCGACTATCACGGCACCGGCAAGCCCAACCGGCTCGGCGAGTTCACCACCGAGCCGGTCGTGCTCGAGACGATCCTGGAGGTCGCCTCCGGGTCGGCGCCGGTGCTCGCCCGGTCGTAGGCTTCGCGGGCTTCGCGCGGGGCCGGCTCCCGTCAGTGCGGCGGGGTGCGGGAACGGCGCAGCGCCCCGGGCCGGGAACGCTGGTCCGGGGCGCTGCGCGTGACGCCTGACGTGGGAGGGGTCGGCGTCTGGGGCCGATCGGCCGCCTCACAGAGGGGAGAAGGCGGACGTTCGGAGGTCTCGACGACGCCGGGTCAGGGACGCCGGGTGGTGCGAGCCGAGCGGGCCGCGAGGGCGCTGACGCCGACGGCGAGGCCTCCCGCGACGGCGATGGCGACGGCCGGAGCCGAGAACGCCGCCCAGAGGCCGGGCATCGCGACGAGGAGCAGCACGCTCATGATGACGGTGATGGCGAGAGTGCGGACCCCTCCGCGGCTCTGCGCGACAGCAACAGACTGCATGTGACATTTCCCCCAATATCGTGCCGAGTCGCACGGTGCCCCCGTCCGTCCGCGTCAATTCACTCGCGTTGAGACGTTGCCTCGTTGCTGCGGCCCCCCAGCCGCCCCCCGGCGTTGTTGGACGATCGTACGGCTTGTGCTGAACGTGCGTCCAGCTGATGTCGTCATCTGAGATGCATGGGCCGCGCGACGGTCTCGCCCGTGACACGAAAACAGTTGGGCCCGAACGCTGTTCGGGCCCAACTGTGATCGTGTCGACGTCGCGCGTGAGCGTCGTGCGTCAGCCGTTCTGCGCGTCCGTGGCGCGCTCGACGGGGCGGCCTCCGCGCGTGCGTCGGCGGCTGCGCTGGCGGCGCGGGCTGCCCGAGCCGGGGTCTGCGGTCGTGCTACCGGGGGTGGGGCTCGGCGTCGCCGCGCCGGAGCCGTCGCCCCGCGGGCGTCCTGCCC
>JBDIAP010000017.1:0-39423 GCA_039812485.1 Kineosphaera sp. | reverse complement strand
CCGACACCGGCGCCGACGCGACCGACACCGGCGACGATGCAGGCGATGCGGGCGATGACCTCGTCACCGGTCAGGACCTGCAATGGGACGCGGACGGCGCGGACTCATGGTGGTATCTGGCGCTCGCCTCACCCCACGCGAGCACGACCCCCGACGTCGCGAACACGCTCGGCAGCGCCCTCGCGGTGCTCGGCTGCGCCCTGCTCGTCTGCCGCACCTCGGTGGGGGCCAGGCTGCTGCGGCCGCTCGCCGACCTGGGTTCGATGCCGCTGACCCTCTACACCGGGCACTTGCTCATCCTGTGGACCGGGGTGCTCGAGGACCGGCCGGTGCTGCTCTTCGCCGCGTTGACCGTCGGGATGCTGGCGTTCGCGGTCGCGTGGCGGGCCGTCTACGGGCAGGGTCCGCTGGAGCGGATGCTCGCCGCGGCGTCGGGCCGCGCCCGGCGACTCGTCACCGGGCCACCGGACCCCTCCCGGAGGCCGAGTCACCCGACGACGTGAGCGCTCTCGCCGTGGGCGTGCAGCCCGTGCGCCCCCCAGGGCGCGTGCCCGTCAGGTGAGAGCGCGCGGGCGGCTGCCCTCACCCCAGCCGCCCGGTGAACAGCAGCGACAGCAGGGCCACGTCCATGATCGTGATGAGCGCGGTGACGACGACCGCGGCGACGCGCACGATCGGGCCCGGCCGCAGCGAGCCCATGACCGCGGGGGACATCGTCAGCAGGAGCAGCGGGACGAGCGTGACCGGCAGCGCCAGCGCGAGCACGGCCTGGCTGACGACGAGCGCGGTCGTCGCGTCGATGCCGAGCAGCAACACGACCAGCGGCGGCACGATGGCCGTGACCCGACGCACCCACAGCGCGACCGGGCGGTGGATGTAGCCGGCCATGACGACCTGGCCCGTGAACACCCCGACCACGGTCGACGCCAGTCCCGACGCGAGCAGCGCGACCCCCAGCAGCACGCCGGTGGCCGGCCCGGCCGACGCGGCGAGCGCCGCGTGGGCCGCCTCGATGCCGCTCGGGGTGCCGGGCGGCAGGTTGGCGCCGAGCACGAGCAGCGCACTGTTGACGCACCCCGCGACACCCATCGCCGCGACGACCGCCCACCCCAGCCGTCGCCGCGGGTCGGGCCCGCGGAAGCGCCCGGCGAGGTCGCGCGCGGCGCCGCCGACGAGGCCCGCGTCGGCGCTCACCGCCGAGTGGAAGTAGAGGGCATGCGGCATGACCGTCGCGCCGACGATCGCGGTGACGAGCACCAGCCCCAAGGAGTCCAGCGGCCCGGGCACGAGTCCGGCCGCCGCGCCCGGGCGGGCGCCGACGGTCCACGCCACCGCGAGCACCGCGACGGCGACGACGGCGAGCAGCCCGAGCGTCACCGGTGCCGAGATCGTCGCGGCCCGCCGTCCGACGAGCAGGATGCCGACGCTGACGACGCCGATGACGAGCGCCCCCGCCGGCAACGGCACCCCGAAGAGCAGGTAGAGCCCCAATGCGCCGCCGATGAGCTCGGCGAGGTCGGTCATGACGACGACGACCTCGGCCTGGGCCCACGCGAGCAGTCGCATCGGCGTCGACATGCGCTGCGCGCTGAGCGACGCGAGCGTGCCGCCGGTCGCGAGGCCGAGCAGCGCCGCGAGGTATTGGATGATCGCCGCTGCGATCGAGGCCGCGACGACGACCCACAGCAGCGCGTAGCCGTGGGTCGACCCGGCCTCGATGTTGGAGCCGAAGTTGCCGGGGTCGACATACGCGACGGTCGTCAGCAGCGCCGGCACGAGCAGCATGCGCAGCCCGATCGGTCTCCGCTGATACATCTGCCCTCCCGGTCGCTCCGGCGTCGACCCGCCCCCAGGAGGACCGCGGCCACCAGCGGGCCGCGCCACCCGTCGATGTCAAAACCCTAGACCTCGGGGCTTGCCGCCCGAATCTCTTCGTGACACATCCGGGCCAGGCGTGCGAGCCGGACACCCGAGCCGGACACCCGAGCCAGACACCCGGGCGAGGCGCCCGAGCCACCCATCGAGCGGCCGGAGGCCGAGGCGCCGGTGCCCGACCCCGTCAGCCGTGCCGCGCCAGCTCGTGGAAGAAGCCGTCGACGAAGCGCAACTCACCCGCCCGGGCGAGCTGCTGGTAGACGAACAGCCCGACGGCCAGGTCGAGCACCCCGAGCCCGAACGGCGAGAACACGACGGTGCGGTCGGCCGGGATCACCACCTGCCCGGTCATCACCTCGGCGAGGGTGCCGGCGATGAAGTCGCGGCTGCCCGTCAGCTGCTCGACGAGGTGCGGGGAGGTGTTGGCCTTGAGGCAGTGGTCGACGTCGTCGACGACGTTGACCGCGTCCAGCAGGATCTGGGGCGCCAGGTCGCGCAGCGAGACGTGCAAGACGACCGGGTGGTGCTCGAACCACGAACCGTCGGTGACGTGCGGGGTGGCCGCCACCGTCGCGAAGACGACGAGATCGCTGGAGCGGATGAGTGATTCGGCGTCTTCGTGCACCCGCACCGGCGCCCGACCGGGCCCGGCCAGCGCCGCCGCCAGGCCCTGGGCGCTCTCCAGCGAGAGGTCGCAGACCCCGACCTCGTCGAACTCCCAGCCCGTGGCGAGCAGGAAATGGTGGACGTAGCGGGAGATGAGCCCCGCCCCGATGAAGCCCACCCGGCGCGGGCGCGACCGCCCCGGGCTCGCGGCGACGATCCGGTCGGCGCCCAGCGCCGCCGACGCCGCCGTGCGGCTCGCGCTGATGATCGACCCCTCGAGGCACGCGAACGGGTAGCCGGTGTCGTGATCGTTGAGCAACAGCAGCGCCGAGGCCCGCGGCAGTCCGTATTCGATGTTGCCGGGGAAGCTCGACACCCATTTGAGGCCGTCGACGCGGAAGCGGCCGCCGAGCGACGCGGGCAGCGCGATGATCCGCGACAGCGGGCGGTCCTCGAAACGCAGGAAGTAGGACGGCGGGTTGACCGAGTCGCCGGCGCCGTGCACGAGGTAGGTCTCGGCGACGAGGTCGACGACGTCGCTCGAGCGCCCGCGTAGGGTGGCGGCGACCTGGTCGCCGCCGATGAGGGCGAAGCGGGGCGGGTAGTCCTGGCCGGTCGGGATCGCGTCATCGATCGGTCGGGTCAGTTGGGTGGTCATGATCGGGTCGTCTCCTGGAGGTCTGGCGCTGCCCTGTCCGGCGGGCGCTGTCTGGCGGGTGCGCTGTCCGGCGGGTGCGCTGTCTGGGGGAGCTGTCCGGTGGGCGCTGTCCGGTGGGCGCTGTCCGGCGTGGCGTGTGCGGCGCGTCCCTCAGTGGGGTGCCGGTGCGCCGGGGGCCGATACCCGGGGGTCGAGCTCGTCGGTCATCGCGACGACGACCTCGCGCGGGCCGGTGTAGGCCTCGCGGCTGTGTGCGGTCGCGACGTTGTCGACGACCATGAGGTCGCCCGCCCGCCACGACTCGCGGCGGGTGTGCTCGGCATACACCTGCCCGAGCAGCTCGACGACGTCCGCGCCGATGGGGGCGCCGTCGCCGTAGCACGTCGTGAACGGCAGGCCCTCCGGCCCGTAGCAGTCGAGGAGGAAGTCGCGCACCTCCTCCTCGAGCGTCCACTCGGAGAGGAAGGCGACCTGGTTGAACCAGCACCGCCGGCCCGTCACCGGGTGGGTGACGATCGCGGCGCGGCGCTGCCGGGTGACGAGCGAGCCGTCGGGCTCCCAGCGGGCATCGATGTCGTTGGCGCGGCAGTAGGCGTCGACCGCACCGCGGTCGTCGGTGCCGAACGCGTCGGCCACGCTCGCGCCGATGTCGTCGTTGTAGCGCCGCAGCAGCATCCAGCCATCGCGCTCGAAGCGGGCGACGAGCTCGGCGGGCAGCGCGGCCAGCACGTCGGCGGCGTCGGCGACCCCGGTCTCGCCGCCGGTGTCGGCGGGCGACAGGCAGGCGAAGAGCATCGTGCCCGGCGGGCGCAGCGTGTAGCTCAGCTCGTGATGCATGCACATCGGCTGGCCGGGGGGCCAGGCCGACGACGAGTACAGCCCGTCGCCATGACTCGTGCGCGCGGCGAACGCCTCGCGCTCGGCGAGCAGCCGGGTGCCGAGCTCGGCGAAGACCGCGGCGGCCCCGGCCCGGTCGGCGAGCCCGAGCCCGCGCACGACGACGGCGCCGTGGCGGGTGACGTCGGCGCGTAGGGCCGTGCGGTGGGCGCGGGCCCAGGCGGCGGGGTCGGCCGCACCCTCGACCTGGAGGAGGGGCGGGAGGCCCGGGCGCACGTCGAGGCCGTCGAGGGTGGGTGTGGACCCGGAGAGGGTGGCGTGGGCGAAGGTGGCTGGCATGTCGTGACTCCTGTCGAAGGTCGGACGAACGTCGGACGAAGGTCGGACGCGGTAGCGGGTTCTCAGGTGGTGGGCAGGAGCACCGCGGTCGAGCCCGCAGCGCCGTCGGGGGCGGTGGTGCCGAGCGCGTCGCACCCCGCCTCGCGGCCCACGTCGCGACCCGCAGCGAGACCGGCGTCGAGACCCGCGGCGAGGTCGGCGAGCACGGGCCGGGTGAGCAGATCGCGCAGGGTGATGGCCCGTTCGAGGGCGATGACGAGCTTGACGCCTGCCAGGGAGTTGCCGCCGCGGTCGAAGAAGTGGTCGCGGCGCCCGACCTGCTCGACCGGCACCCCGAGCACCCGCGCCCAGGCGGCGGCGATCCGCACCTCGGTGGGCGTCGCGGGCGCCTCCCGGGCCGCCGGCGCGGTGCCCTCGGCGCCGCCGCCGACCGGCTCGTCGAGCGCCGCCGCGAGCTCTGCGGCGAGGGCGAGCAGGGCGGCGCGGTCGATCTTGCCGTTGGCCGTCAGCGGCAGCGCAGCGCGGTGATGCAGCGTGTGCGGCACCATGTAGGTGGGCAGCCGCGCCCCGAGCTGCGCCCGCAGCCCGTCGGGGTCGAGCGCCTCGTCCGCGCCGTAGAACCCGACGAGTTGCCGCACGCGACCGGGTGATTCGGCGACGACGACGGCCGCGTCGCGCACGCCCGGCGCCCGGGTCAGGGCCTCCTCGACCTCGCCGATCTCGATGCGGAAGCCCGAGACCTTGACCTGGTGGTCGCGCCGTCCGAGGAAGTCGAGCTTGCCGTCCGGCGCCCAGCGCCCGATGTCGCCGCCGCGGTAGAGCCGCTCGCCGGCGTGGAAGGGGTCGACGAGGTAGGCGCGCGCGCTGCGCTCGGGGTCGTTGACGTAGCCGCGCCCGACGCAGACCCCGGCGAAGACGATCTCGCCCGGGGCGCCGAGCGGCACCGGCACGAGCCGGTCGTCGACGACATACACGCGCACGTTGGGGATGGGCCGGCCCAGCGGCACGCGCGTGCCGGTGGGGGCGGACTCCATGACCTCGTGGTTCGTGTCGTCGGAGGTCTCGGTCAGCCCGTAGGCGTTGACGAGGCGCGTCGCCGGGCCGGTCGCGAACCAGCGGCGGGCCAGCTCGGCCTTGAGGGCCTCACCGGTCACCGACACGCAGCGCAGGGCGGGCAGCGCGCGCTGGCGGCTCTCCAGGAACGTCAGCACCGCCTCGAGGTAGGAGGGCACGACCTGGGCGATGGCGACACCCCCGGCGTCGAGGGTGTCGACGAAGCGCTCGACGTCGAGCACCGCCTCCTGCTCGACGATGAGCGTGCGCCCGCCGACGACGAGGGCGGCGAGCAGCT
The DNA here is from genome assembly GCA_039812485.1 of Kineosphaera sp. GTDB lineage: Bacteria > Actinomycetota > Actinomycetes > Actinomycetales > Dermatophilaceae > Kineosphaera. The sequence goes on along the minus strand of JBDIAP010000017.1, from coordinate 33,757 downwards.
GCCACAGGGAGATGTCGAAGCACTGCGGGGCGCTCTGGGAGACGGTGTCGCCGGGCTCGATGCCCAGGTCGTCGATCTTGGCGAGGATGTGGTTGAGCATGCCCGCGTGCTCGCACATCGCGCCCTTGGGCTCCCCGGTCGAGCCCGACGTGAAGTAGAGGTAGGCGAGTCGGCCGGGCCCGATCTCGATGCCGAGCCCGACGTCGTCGCTCGCAGGCCCGTCGAGTCCGCCAGGCCCGTCGAGCGCCGCCCCGATGACCTCGTCGAGGTCCGACACCGCGGGGCGCCGCTCGCCCAGTGACTCCAGCGCCGCGTCGAGGTGACCCCGGCTGACCTGCTGGGTCAGCACGTGCCGGCAGCCGGAGCGGGCCAGCACGCGGGCGATGCGCGCGGGCGGGAACTGCGGGTCGATCGGCAGGTAGGCCCCGCCCGCCTTGAGGATCGCCAGCACGGCCGCGAGCCACTCGAGGTTGCGCTCGACGACGACGGCGACGACGTCCTCGCCGCGCAGGCCGTCGGCCAGCAGGTGCCGCCCGACGGCGTCGGCGCGGGCGTTGAGCTGCGCGTAGCTCCACTCCCGGTCGCCCTGGGCGGCGGCGGCACGCTGCGGGTGAGCGCGCACCTGGTCCTCGATGAGCTCGTGCACCCGGGCGTCCGGCAGCCGCCGCGCGGGGCCGGCGAAGGCCTCGAGCTGGTGCCGGATCTCCGCCGCGCCGACGAGGCACGCCGCGTCGACCGGCGCGTCGGGGTCGGTGGCCAGCTGGTCCAGCGCCCGCACGTGGTAGCCCGCCAGCCGCTGCGCGTAGGAGGTGTCGACGGCGTCCGTGCGATAGCGCAGCTGCAGCCGTGGCGGCTGCGTGCCGAGCACCGCGTGGACCGCGAGCTGCACGCCGGCGGGCAGGCCCGCCGGCCCCGACCCGACGCCGGCCGCGGAATCGAAGGTGTCGTGGTCGGCGGGTGCGGCATCGCTCATCGCGGCCGAGACCGCGGCCACGAGTTCACGCCACGAACCTCCTACCGCGATGGTGAGGGGCACCAGGTCGCCGCCGCGGGAGTGACCCAGCGTGACGACCCCCTCCCCGGTGAGGGTGGCGAGCACCCGGGCGTGGGCGGCGAGCAGCAGCGCGGCGTCGCTCGCGCCGAGGTCGGCGACGGCGCGGGCCAGGGCCTGGGCGAGGTCGTCGGGCAGGGCCTCGTCGAGCTGCTCGACGCGGGGGGCGGGCGGGGGCGTGCTGGTCCAGCGGGGCAGGGTCGTCATCGCGCGTCTCCTTGGGCAGCGGCGAGGATGCCGTGGTGGATGCCTGGGTGAATGCCTGGGTGAATGGCTGGGTGGGCTGAGGGGGTGGGTGCAGGGGCAGCCCCCGCGGGCAGCTGTTGCCCGGGGCTCATGGGGTGGGCGGGGTTGCCGAGCCAGCGGTCGCCGTCGGGCACCTCCTCGCCCTTCATGACGAAGGAGTCGGGGGCCAGCTCGACGTCGTCGCCGATGCGCACGCCGTAGTGCACGAGCGACCCGACGCCGACCGTGCAGCGGTCGCCGACGCTGCTGCGGTCGGACTTGAAGGCGCCGTCCTCCTGGGAGTGGCACTGCAGCACGCTGCCCGCGTTGAACGTGCAGGCGGCGCCGATGCTCGCGAAGCGCCGCTCGGGGATCGTCAGCCCGTCGTCGAAGAGGCCGCGCCCGACGCGCACGCCGAGCAGCCGCCAGATGACGGGCTTGAGCGGCGTGCCGTCGAAGAGGAGCTGAAAGCGCACCCCCGGGCCCTTCCAGTAGCGCTCGTGCCGCCAGAACGTCGGGTCGTAGATCGAGATGCCGCGCGGGGCCAACACCTGCAGGTGGGAGTAGAGCCGCTCGACGACCACCCAGCAGGCGACCGGCACGACGAGCAGCACGGCGGACAGGCCGACGAGCGCGATCGGCCCGTGGTGGTCGGAGTAGTACTCCAGGCCCACGCCGGTGAGCACCATGGCGAGGTAGAGCAGCAGGCACCGGATCGCGAGATACAGCGCCATCGTCACCGCGTTGTGGCGGTTCTTGGCGCGCAGTTGCCGGCGCAGCTCGGCTCGCGTCAGTACGCCGAGGTCGGCGTCGCGGCGCACGGTGCGCGGGATCTCGAAGGCCGGCGAGCCGAGCAACCCGACGTCCCCGCGCACGGGTCCGTCGAGGGGCACCGCCACCTTCGTCGCGAGCAGCACGTTGTCGCCTGTGCGCCCGCCCGCGGGATAGACGATGTGGTTGCCCAGGAAGCTGTGCGCCCCGATACGGGCCTCGCGCAGGCGGAACGCGGTCGCGCAGTAGTCGGCGTTGAGGATCGACAGGCCGTCGGCGACGACGGTGCCGCGGCCGACCGTGCACAGATACGGGTTTTCGTGCTTGACCATCTGACCGAAGTTCGAGCCGGTCTGCTCGACCGGCCGCAGCCGGTAGCCGATCCGCCCCAGGTAGCCGACGATCGCCGAGGCGTCGCCGAACGTCTCGGTGAAGAGCTGCACGTTCGTCATCCGGGCCACGAGTCGCTGCAGCCCGTAGTGGAATCCGTAGAGCGGATAGACCCGCCCGGTGACGAGCAGCCGGCCGGGAAGCCGCGGCACCGTCGCGACGACGAGCAGCGCCAGACCCAGACCGCCGTAGAAGAGCACGACGACCGCGAGCGCCACCTCGGCATAGATCGAGCGGTCGGCCATCAGCGACAGCGTGGGGTGCAGCAGCGGCGCCAGCCGGCTGTGCGACAGGAGCGCTTCGAGGACTCCGAACGCCAGCGGGAAACCGACGAAGACCGTGACGGCCACCTGCACGAGCGAGTAGCCGACGCGCCGGGCGGCCATCTGCCAGCGGCCGGCCGCAGCCGTCTCGAGCCGGTAGGTCGCCGGGCTCGGCCGGGCCGGTGTGCCGTGCCACGATTCGCCGGCCGGCACGCGCTGGCCGGCGTGCAGCGACGAGGCGTGTCCGATCTGGGCGCGGTCGCCGACGGCGGTGTCGATGTCGAGCACCACCCAGTCGCCGACGAACGCCTCGCGCCCGAGAGTGACGGGTCCGGTCTCGATGACCCCGTCGCGGGCCCGGTAGCAGTTGAGCCACGAGTCCGCGCGCACGACCGCGCCCGCGCCGACGGTCAGCAGGTCGGTGCAGACCGGCAGGTTCCGCGTGAGGATGACGGCGCCGGGCCCGATCCGCGCGCCGAGTGCCCGCAGATAGAGCACCGACAGCGGCGACCCGGAGAACATGAGGGCCAGCGGGTTGGCCCGGATCGCGGTCTTGACGATCCAGAAGCGCAGGTAGGTCGGGCCCCACACCCGGAACTCCCGGGCTTTCCACCGCCCGATGAGCAGCCACTTGAGCAGGATCGGCAGCAGCGACCACAGGCCGACGATGCCGCAGCCGACCGCGAGCGACCGCAGGTAGATCTCGGCCACGTCCGCGCCGAGTCTGACCCACTCGTAGCCGGCGAGCAGCACCCAGAGGTTGAGCGCGCCGTAGGCGATCATCCAGACCAGCTGCGCCGTGCCGCACAGCGCGCGCGCCACCGGGCCGCCGTGCCGGACCGGGCGCACCCTGGTCTCGGCGACGACCGCGGCCTGGGCCTCGGGCTCGGGGGCGGGGTGCACGCTCGGGGCGGCCTGCCCGCTCGGGGCCGCCTGGCCGCTCGGGGCGGCCGATGCCGACACCTCGTCGGGGCCGACGAGGGCCGCGGCGAGCGCGGCGACCGTGGGCGCGGCGTAGACGTCGCGCATCGCGACCGCCGGCAGGTCGCCGCTCTTGCGCACTCGCGCGCAGAAGCGGGCCATGAGCAGCGAGTCGGCGCCCAGGTCGTCGAAGAGGTGCGCGTGCCGGTCGACCTCCTCGACACCGAGCACCTGCGCGAGGACTGCGGCGAAGCCCTTCTCGACCCTGTCGATCTCCCGCGGGGAGGCCTCGGCCTCGCTGCGGCCGACCGGGCCCGCCGGGGGGGCCGCGGCGGCCGGGCTCGCTACCGCCGGGGTGAGGAGCGCCGCGAGCGCGGCGACCGAACCGGCCTCGTAGACGTCGCGCATCGACACCGCCGGCAGGTCGCCGCTCTTGCGCACGCGGGCGCAGAAGCGGGCCATGAGCAGCGAGTCGGCGCCGAGGTCGTCGAAGAACCGTCCGTCGCGGTCGACCTCGTCGACGCCGAGCACGGAGGCCAGGATGGCGGCAAATGCGGCCGCGGTGGTGTCGGCGGTCGCCGGTGGGCTCGGTCGCGCGGCGGGGGCGCGGGGCGGGCAGGTCGTGGTCACAGGGGTTCCTCCAGGAAGCAGGGGTTCTCGGCGGCCAAGGCCGCGCGGCGAGCCGGGTCAGGCGAAGGCCCGCGCGACGGGCTCCGACCCATCGACCAGCAGGTCGGGCCCGTAGATGTCCGACACCCAGTTGGCGTGATATAGGGTGTCGAGATAGCGCTCGCCGAAGTCGGGGGCGATGGCCACGGCGGTGATGCGCCGGCGGGACACCTCGGCGTGCCGGGCCAGCCACGCGCTCGCGCCGCTGACGACCGTGCCGGTCGAGCCGCCGAAGAGGAAGCCGCGCCGGGCCAGTCGGTGGCACATCCGCACGGTGTCGGGTTCGGCGACCATGACGACCTCGTCGACGAACGACTCGTCGAGCTGGGCCGGCCGCACGCTCGTGCCGAGTCCGGGGATCATGCGCTGCGCCGGCGGGCCACCGAAGGTGACCGACCCGACGGCATCGACCGCGACGACGTGCACCCGGCGCCGCTGTTCGGCGAAGAACCGGGCGCAGCCCATGAGCGTGCCGGTCGTGCCTGCGCCGACGAAGAGCACGTCGAGCTTCGGGAACGCCCGCAGGATCTCGGGTCCGGTGCGGCGGTAGTGCGCCCGCCAGTTGCCGGGGTTCGCATACTGGTTGAGCCACACGTAGCGGTCGTCCGACGCGCACAGCTCGCGCACCCGGTCCAGCCGCGCCCCGAGGAAGCCGCGCTCCGGGTGCGGCTCGGTGACCTGGTCGACGCGGGCGCCGTAGGTCTCGATGAGCTGGCGCGTCGCCAGGTTGCAGCGCGGGTCGACGACGCACACGAAGCGGTAGCCCCTGTTGGCCGCGATGATGCTCAGGGCCACTCCGAGGTTGCCCGAGCTGGACTCGACGATGATCGAGTCGGGCCGCAGCAAACCCTCCCGTTCGGCCTGCTCGACCATCTCGGTGGCGGCCTTGATCTTCACCGACCCGGCGAAATTGAATCCCTCCACCTTGAGATACAGCGCCGTGGCCAAGCTCGGCTCGAGGTCGATGAACAGACCCGATTCGTCATAAGCCTGCGGCGTCGTGATCACCGTCATGATCGTTTCCCCCTTTTCGCCGGGGTTTCCGGCGTCCCATCGCCGGCGGGCCCGGCGTCGTCACCTGCCGCGAACGTAGGGTCGGTCCGCCGGCCGGCACATCGGGCAGGCTCCTTAGACGAGCGTCCAACTTGCCTCAGAGGCCGCGCCGCGGGTGCTCCGCGGGGCCGGGCGACGCTCGGGGCGAGACGCCGTTTCAGGCTTCTGAGCAGCGCGGACAGCCCGGGTCGACGCCGTGTGGGCCGAGGTCTTAGGTGGCGGGCGGCCCGGGCCGACAGCCCGGGTAGGCGATGGCCCGGGCCCGGCGCCAGGCCCCCGGGCGATGCCGGGGCTTTTTCGATACCGATGGCGGGGAGACCTTCTCGCCCCACAATCGGCTTTCCGCGGCGCGCGATCCGGGCAATGATGTTGCCGTGGCCGACCGACCGGTCGCCGCTCTTGTCGGGCGCGGGGACTGCCTACACAACTTCAGCGAATGTCTACGGGGAGCAGCCGCTGGACGTCCGCGGATCGTCGTCGTCTCGGGTGAGACGGGCGTGGGCAAGACGCGACTGGTCAGCGAATTCCTCAAGCACGGGCGCCTGCAGCCCCTCGTCGGCGCCTGCGTCCCGGTCGCCGGTGAGGCCCTGCCGTTCGCGCCGCTCGCCCAGGCGCTGCGCCGCCTCAGCGCGACCCCGGCCCGCCGCGAGCTGGAGGCCTTTCCGGACCTCGTGCGGCTCCTGTCCCCGGAGGAGGCCGGTGACACCGAGCTGGGCGCGCTGCACCAGCTCGGCTTCTTCCAGTCGGTGCTCGGGCTCCTCGGCGCCCTCGGGCGCGAACACCCGGTCGTGCACGTCGTCGAGGACATCCACTGGGCCGACCGCTCCACGCTCGACCTCGTGCGCTTCCTCGCGACGAACCTCGTCGACGAGCACGCGCTCATCGTGCTCACCTACCGGGTCGACCAGGTCACCCGCACGTCGACGGTGCGCTCCTGGCTCGCCGAGCTGGGCCGGCTGCCGCGCGTCGAGCTCGTGCGGCTGCAGCGGCTCGACGGCGACGACACGCTGCGGCTCGTCGAGGCCCTCGCCGGCCCCGGGCTCGACCCGGGACTCGCGCGCACGATCGTCGCCCGCAGCGACGGCAACCCCCCTCTTCGCCCAGCACCTCGTCTGGCACTCGGGGTCAGCCGGGCCGTCAGGGCCGTCACAGGCCGGGGAGGTCGGGATGCCCATCGCGCTGAGCGACCTGCTCGCGGCTCGGCTCGCCGGCCTGCCGGAGTCGACGCAGTCGGTCGTCGCCGCCGCGTCGGTGCTCGCGCGCCGGGCGTCCCTGGCGCTGCTCGCGGCCACGTCCGGCCTGCCGATCGAGACCGTCGAGGACGCGGTCGTGCCCGCCCTCGAACGGCACGTGCTGCGCCTCACCGACGACGACCGGGTCGCGTTCCACCATCCGGCGTTCCGGGAGATCGCCTACCACGGACTGCTGCCCACGCGGCGGGCGCGGCTGCACCGGGCCGCCGCCGAGGCGCTCGAGGCCGGCAGCGACATCGCGCGCGGCGGCGAGCGAGCCCGGATGACCGCCGGCGAGGTCGCGCGGCACTGGCACCTGGCCGGCGACCTGCGGAAGGCGCTCGACTCGGCACTCGCCGCGGCCTTCGCGGCCGAGCGCATCTACGCCTTCGCCGACGCCCAGGCCGACTTCTTGCGGGTGCTCGATCTGCTCGACCGCGTCGACTCCGACGTCGACCGGCTCGAGATCCTGCGGCACGCCGCGCGCGCGACGCGGGTCATCGGCGACCACGACAAGGCCGTGCGGCTGCTCGAGACGGCGCTGGAGACCGACATCCCCGACCGGGTGCGGGCGGCCGTGCTCGAGGAGCTCGCCTACATCCACGCGACGCGAGGCCACGGACCGGCGACCGAGGCGGCGCTGCGGGCGGCCCGCGCGCTGGTGCCGGCCGGGGAACGCAGCGTGCTCGCCGCCAAGATCGGCGCGGGCCTGGCCGCGCACGCCGCCTCCTACTCGCGCATCGCCCAGGCCCAGCAGGAGGGCGACGCCGCCTTGGAGCTGTCCCGCGAGGTCGGGGCGCGCCAGGAGGAAGGGCGGGCGTGCAACGCGCTAGGCATCGTCGCCGCCGCTCAGGGCCGCTATGACGTCGCAGCGAGCCGACTGCGCGCGGCGCTGCTCATCGCCCGCGAGGTCGCCACCCCCGACGCGGTGTGCGACGCCTACATCAACCTCGCGCACGTGCTCGGCGAGGCCGGACGCCACGAGGAGGTCATCGAGCTCGCCCGGGTCGGCGTCGAGGAGCTCAACCGGCTCGGCGTCATGCGCCAGACGGGCACGATCCTGCTGGCCAACGCCGCCGAGTCGAGCTTCCGGCTGGGGCGCTACGACGAGTCGGACGCGCTCGTGGGGCGCGCGCTCGGCTACGGTCCGCGGGGCATGGTCGCGGCGCCCACGCTGTGCCGGGCCGCGCAGCTCGCCATGGTGCGCGGCGAGTTCGACGCGGCGCTCGCGCACTGCGACCGGATCCATGCCATCGTCGCGGTCGAGCGCGCCCCGGCCTCGTGGGTGCGTGAGGTCGCCGAGATCTCGGCGCAGGTGCAGCTGTGGGCGGGCCATGCCGAGGCCGCGTACGAGCTGGTGGCCGCGGCGTTCGAGGCGATCGGCGACAGCGACGAGCAGCGCCACTGCACCTGGCTCTACGCGCTGGGGTTGCGGGCCTTGGGCGACCTCGCCGACACCAGGCGCAACGAGTCCGCCCGCCGCGACCAGCGGCGGCTGCTCGACGAACTCACCGCCCTCGCCGGGGCACTGCCGCCGGCGGACGCTCTCGCGCCGCTGGACGGTCGCGAACCGGCCGGCGGGGGCCGGCCGACCGGGGAGCGCGATCCGGTGGACGCGGCGGCCGGGGACCGGTCGCCCGCCGATCAGCCGGCGCTGGCGGGCTGGAGCGCGACCGCCGCCGCGGAGCTGGCCCGCGCGGTCGGGCGCCCGGACCCGCGGTTGTGGGCCGGGGCCGAGCGCGAGTGGCGCGCGCTGAAGCGACCGCTGGAGACCGCCTACGCGGCGTGGCGACACGCGGAGAGCCTCCTCGCGGGAGGCCCGGACGCCGACGGCATCCAGGCGCTGCGAGCCGCAGGCATGCACGCCCGCCGGTACGGCATCGTGCCGGTCGTCGAGGAGGTCGACCGGCTGGCGCGGTGGTATCGGCTCGAGGATCTCGTCACGCTGAGCGACACCGACTCCCCAGCGGCGGCCGGCGCGGTGCCGGCGACCGGGGCACCGAGCGCCGGGCTCGATCTCGCCGGCGAATACGGACTCACCCCCAGGGAGGTCGAGGTGCTGCGCAGCCTCACCCAGGGGCGCACGAACCACGAGATCGGCGACGTGCTGGGCATCAGCGCCAAGACCGCGAGCGTCCACGTCTCCAACATCCTGCGCAAGCTCGACGTCACGGGCCGAGCCGAGGCAGCCCGCATCGGTCACCGCCTCGGCATCGACTCCGACGACCCCGACCCAGACCCCCACACGGACTCCCACTCCCGCACGGACTCCGGCCCGGACACCGGCCCAGACACTGACACCGACCCCGCCCGCGCCCGCGGCCATGCCGCCGCCCCCGGCGCACCGGACCGCCCCGCGCCGCCGCCGCAGCGGCGGTCGCCCGCCTTGACCGCGGTGCCCCACGTCACGTGACGACGCCCCTGCCGCGGGCACGCCCCGTCCGCGACGACGTCCACGCGCTGGATTACCCAGGATTGTGTGCGTTTCCGGCCATGTCGGACCTCGGCACCGCCATGACGAAACTCCACGTCAGGGAGTGTACGACGAGGATCAGTGCGACGAGCGCGAGCGCGCCGGCCTCCAGCGGCGCCAGGCCCACGAGCCCGGCGAGCTCGGGCCACGCGCCGAGCACCCCGAGGATGGCATAGAGGGCGGCGACGACCCACCGCGTGGGGGCCCGCCACGCCCGGTCTGCGGCGGACGCCGGGAGCCGCCCCACCGACCACAGCCCGGTCAGGGCGGCGACGACGAAGGCGGTGCGCCAGAACAGCGGCCTGCTCGGGTTGATCTGCGCGACGAGGCTCATCGCCGCCGGCAGGAGGAACGAGAGGTAGACGCCGCCCGCGAACCGTCGCTCCCGCGGCCGCGTCCGCCACTGCGGGTGCTTCTCGACGACCGACCACCACAGGCCGAGGAGCGTGAAGCACGTGCCCGACACGAGCGCATAGAAGGTGCTCAGGTCCATGCCGACCGGCTCGCCCAGGCGGGCTTGCCGCGATCGGGCACGGTCCAGCTCGTCGTGCGCTGGCCCCACGCCGGCGGCCGCGCTGCGGCACCCAGGTCGCCGTCGCGGGCGACGCTCCGCGCGGCGTGCGACTCGACGTCGGCCTCCGCGAGTCGGGTGTGGGCCAGGAATTCGGTGTACATGAGGGGTCCTCCCATCGGAATGTCATGGCGGTCGAACACCACAGCGGTCGAACATCAGTGGTCGAGTGTCATGGCGGTTCGAATGTCGTGGCGGGCCTGCGCCCGCGAATGTCGTGGCGGGCCAGCTGCCCGCGAATGTCGTGACGGGCCTGCGCCCGCGACTCGACGGTAGGGACGACCCCGCCTCGGGCACATCGGTCGCTCTCCTCAGAGGGCGCCGCCGCCCGCCTTAGGCACGCCGTGCGTGACCCGCCCGACCCGCAGCGGGCGCCGGCGGCGCCTCAGACCAAGCCGAGTCGGTGCGCCAGGCGGGCGGCCTCCTGGCGGTTGGGCACGTCGAGCTTGCGCAGGATGTTCGAGACGTGCACGCTCGCGGTCTTGGCGCTCGTGCCGAGCAACACCGCGATCTGGGCGTTCGTGCGGCCCTCGGTGAGCGCCTGCAGCACCTCGCGCTCCCTGGGGGTGAGGTCGGAGCCCGGCCCGGTCCGGGGGATGGGCGGCGCCTGGGGACCAGAACTGGTCGGGGCGCCGCGGCCGGAGCCGGGCGGCGCGGCGGGGCCGTCGGACGCGACCTCCTCGACGAGCAGGTCCAGCCGATACCACGTGGCCAGTCGCGTGAACTCCCCGACGAGCGTCACGAGTCCGCGCGCGGCCGCGATCCGGTGCCCCTCGCGCGCCACGGCGATCGCCTCGGGGCCGACGCCCCCGCCGAGCAACGCCTCGGCCCAGCGCCACCGGCAGTAGGCCGACTCCCACGACCGGCCGGTCGCGTCCCACGCGCGGGCCGCACCGCCCCAGGCCGCGGGCGATGACGCGCCCTTCGCACGGCTCAGCTCGGCCCACAGCAGCCGCATCTCCGGAGCGCCCTCGGGCCCGTCTCCGGCGTCGGGCGCGTCGAGTTCGCCGACGCCCGCGAGCAGGCGTTGCGTCCATTCCTCCTGCTCGCGACGTGACGCGGAGTCGCGGTGCGTCTCGGCGAGATCTCCCACGGCCCGCAGCCCCACCGCGCCCAGCCGCGCCGGCAGGCGCGGGTCACCGGCGACGTGCGCGGCGGGGAAAGCGGCGCACGCCGCCTCGATCGCCTCGCGCGCGTGCCCGGCCCAATACTCCACCGCGGCCCCGACGAGGGCGACGTCGGCCACCCAGCCGGCGGGCGCGGCGGCGGCCGCGACGACCGCCTGCGCCTTCTCGGCGAACCCGCGCGCCGCCCGGAGTTCGCCGCGGATGACGCCGAGTTCGGCCGCCCGCAGCAGCGCCGGCACGGCGAGCATGCCCGGGATGTGCAGCGCCGGAGCGCCCTCGACGAGCCGCCACGCCTCGTCATACCGGCCCTGCCGCAGCATCGCCTCGACGACGTTGCCGAGCAGCACGCTGCCGGTCGTGGCGGCCAGTCCCCACCGGTTCAACTCCTCGAGGCCGAGGCGACCACGCTCGACGACCTCGCGGTCGCGCTCCTGCAGCCCGAGCACGTGGGTGAGGTTGATCCAGGCGACCCCGAGGTCGTCGGGATCCGCCACCTCCCGCGCGATGGCCAAGGCGGCCTCGAGGTGCGCGACGGCGTCGGGGTCGCCGCGACCGGCGGCGACGAGGCCGAGCGCGTTGCGGGCCCGGCCCTCCTCCCGGCGGGCGATGCCGCCGGCGGCGATGCGCAGCACCTCGCCGGCGGCGTCCTGCGCCTCGTCGGGGCGCGACCACGTGGCGGCCTGCATCGCCAGGCCCGCGGCCACCTTGGCCGCAAGCTCGGGGGAGGAGTCGTCGATGACCCGCCACGCCTCGCGCAGCACCGCGTCGGCGAGGTCGCCGCGGCCGGCCATGAAGTGCACGTAGCCGAGCTGCTCGAGCACGTCGGCCCGCACCGGGTCGCTCACCGCGTGGACGAGCGCCTGCTCGAGCAGCTCGGCGGCCATGGCCGACTCGCCGACGAGGTGCGCGACGCGCGCGGCCCGGCATCGCACCTGCACAGGATCCAGGTCGTGGTCGACGCGGTCCATGCAGTCGAGCACCCGACGGTAGTTGGCGAAGGCCTCGGCAAAGGCCGGGGTCTGCTCCGCGAGCCGCGCCGCGCGCCAACCTGCCTCGAGCGCGCCTCGTAGATCGCCGCCGAGCTGCAGGTGCCGTGCGATCTGCGAGCGGGTCGCCAGCGTCGCGCCGAGCGCGCCACCACCCTGCGGCCCGTCGCCGGCCAGCTCGGCCAGGGCCCGACCCGCCGCCAGGTGCAACCGTCGGCGCCGCGACGGCAGCAGCCGCGCGTAGGCGGTCTCGCGCAGGGCCGGGTGGGTCACGTCGACCTCGGCCTCACCATGACCGACACCGTCGCCACCACCATGACCAGCGACATGGTCATCACCATGGTCATCGCCATGACCCGCGACACCGACAGCGACACCGACAGCGACACCGACACCGACACCGACACCGACCCTGAGGATGCTGTGCCGCACCGCGACCGGCAGCGCCCACTCGGCCGCCTCCAACGGCAGCCCGGCGACCCGCGCGACCAACTCCACCGGCCGGGCCGTCGACAGCACGCTCACCGCGTCGACGAGCGCCGACGCCTCCGCGGGCAGCTCGGCGAGTCGCGCCGACAGGAGTTCGGAGAGCACCTCGGGCAAGGCATCACCGCCCGCGTCGGCGTGCCAGGCGAGGTGCTGGGCGAAGAGTGGATTGCCGGCCGATCGCGCGCTGATGCCGGCGACGATGTCGTGCCGCCCCGCGTCACCGGGCTGCGGGTCATCGGCCCGTGCGCGATCGGGCCGCGCACGCTCGCGCCCTGAGCCGGACGGCGAACCCTCCAGCAGCGCACCGACGAGCCTCGCCGTGGCGTCGGGGCCGAGACGCTCGAGCTCGAGCCGCTCCACGCGAGGCAGGCGACCCAGCTCCGCGAGCCAGGCCCGCGTCGTCGAATCGGTGACGAGCTCCTCGCCGCGGCAGGTGAGCACGACGAGCACGCGTTCGTCGAGCAGGTTCGTCGCGAGGAAGCGCACGAGGTCGCGGGTCGCCGGATCGGCCCAATGCACGTCCTCGACGACGTGCACGGCCGCTGCGTCCGCGGCCAGCGAGCCCAGCAGCGACAGCACGGCCGAGAACAGCCGCAGCCGCTGCGCCGGGCCGCCCGAATCGGGTGGCGCGGGCGCGCCTCCCGGAGCGGTGACCCGCGGAGCCGGTGGGTTCAGGGACGCCGGCAGCAGAGGCCGCAGATCGGGCAGCGACTGCACGAGAGCCATGCCCGACGGCGCGCGCACGAGGCGCCGCAACCCCTGGGCCAGCGCCGTCAGCGGCAACCCCTCGCCACCGAGCGGGATACACGCCCCGGTCAACGCCGCCGCACGCCGGCCGCGCAGCAACTCGTTGACGAGCCGCGTCTTGCCGACCCCGGTCTCGCCGACGACCACGACGAACCGGGGGTAGCCGGACGCGGCCCGACGCAGCGCCGCGCGGAGCACCCCGAGCTCGTCCTCACGCCCCACGAGAGGGGCAACCGGCCGTTCCCGCACGCCTCCATGATGTCGGGCGCCGCACCTCGCGGGCGAGCATGCGAGCACCACCCGCGAGACGGCTCGCGGTGACGCCTGAGACGCGGGGCCTCGGCGACTAAGGAGACCGACCGATGCGCGCCGACGCCGCGTGACCGACGCTGCACCCAGCTCTTCGAGTTCGGGCGAGGCATCCGAGGCGAGGTCCCGGTCCGCGGCGTGACGGCGCAGTCACGTCGCGCGGCTCCCACGCGACGTCACACCGGGCTCGGCACCTGCGGCCCCCGCCAGCCCACCCTGAGGTAGCCAGATGAACGAGTTCACATGCCACGGCCTGCGCGTTGCGTATGACGACACCGGAAGCGCCCCACCCATGACGCCGACGGAGGACCGGCGCGCCGCCCCGGCGCTGTTGCTCCTGCACGGCTGGGGCAACGGGCGCGCCACGATGCGGCCACTGGGCCGGGCGCTCGCGCGGTCGTTCCGCACGATCGCCCTCGACCAGCCGGGACACGGCGACAGCGAACCCCCGCCTCCCGGCCGCGCCCGCGGGTTGTTGTCGGTGCCGGGCCAGGCGGCAACGGCCGCCGCGCTGCTCGACCACCTCGGCATCGAGCGCGCCATCCTCGTCGGGCATTCCAGCGGCGGGGCCGTCGCTGTCGACCTCGCCGCCCGCCGGCCCGGCCTGGCCCGGGCGGTCGTCGCGCTCGACGGCACGATCCTCCTCGTGCCGGCGTTGCTCGCGAGTGGCCCGACCCTCCTGGCCGCCCTGCAATCACCCCACTGGCGCGGTGCCATGACCGAGCAGATCCGCCGGGGCTACCTGTCGAGCGACGACCCCGGCCTCATGGCGACCCAGCTCGAGCAGCTCTCCCGCATCTCGCGCGACGACTTCGCCGCGCTGCCCGAGACGATCGGCTGCTGGGACGACGAGGGGGCGTTGCGCGCCGTGGCCGACCACGGCATACCGATGCTGTATGTCGACGCGTCCTCGATGGTGCGCCTCGCCGACATGGCCGCCCTCGTGCCACAGCTACGGGTCGAGGAGATCATCGGCCTCGGCCACATGCAGCTCATCGGGCACCCCGACCTCGCCCTCGAGGCCATGAGCGACTTCTTCGCCGACATCGAGCCGGAGCCCCAGCCCGGCCCCTGAATCCCGCCGGCCCACGGGACGTCGACCACCTAGGACATCGGCGAGCCACACCTAAGGTAGGCGCCTGATGCCGGTCCCCCGAGCCCGGGCCCAGTGTGTAGCCAGTCCGCTCACCAGCTCGAACACCGTTGCCGGACAGCGTCATCCACGTGCGAAGAGCAACGGTGCAGCGGCGTGACGGACGACCCACATCCTCGAGAAAGGCCCACCGATGCATCACTCCACCCGTGCCGCGAGCGCGTTGCGCGCCGCCGCCGTCCCGACCGCACTCAGCGCCTGCCTGCTCGGCGTGCTCCTCACCCCGTCGGCCACCGCCATGGTGGCCCCCGGCACGCCCGGCGCCGACATCACCGTCGGCGCCGACAACGACAACGCCCACAACACGTTCATCCAACCACCGGGCGTGCAGGCCAAACAGCACCTGGAGGACACGGATGTGCTCTTCGGCCGCGGCGGCGGCGACCTGCTCATCGGCCGTGCCGGATCGGACACTCTGCTCGCCGGGGCCGGCGACGACATCCTCGTCGGCGGCCCCGAACAGGGCCGCACGCCCAACAGCGACGTGCTGCTCGGCGAGGACGGCAACGATGTCAACGTCTGGGCGCCGGGCGACGGCAGCGACATGTTCCTCGGCGACCAGGGCCACGACACGATGATTTTCGCGCCGTTGCGGCTCGGAGCCTCGGGCAAGCCCGCGCTGCGCCGCGCCGACGGCCGCCTCGTGCCGCAGGTCACCACCGGACGGCTGCCCCGGTTCGGGTGCACGATCGTCGCCGTATCGCCCAGCCGCCGCCTCGGATTCGACCACCTCGTGCGGTTCACCGTCGACGGCAAGCCCGTCGTCACCGTGCGCCAGCGCGGCGTCGAACGCGTCATCTGCCCCAGCCCGCGCCCTGGCCGTGCCCGCGTCGCCGACCTGCGGCAGGCCCACCCGCGCTTCATGGAGGTCGCCACCCGCTCGATCACCGGACTGGCGGGCGCGATCGTCAACCCCCCGAGGCCGTGAGGGCCCGCAACACCGCCGCCGCAGGCTGGGGTTCCCACCCAGGTCATGCGCCACAGCACCGACCCTGAGCGAGAACACCAGCCCTCGGCGGGGCGGCCAGCGCCGCCTCGTCAGTCGCCCAGCTCAGCCCGGCGGCGGACCACGAACTCCTCCAGCTCGAGCCGGATCGCGTCGTCCAGCGGCGGCTGCACGTAGGCCTCGAGCTGGGACTTGTAGAGAGCGGCGGCGCGCGCATTGGCGTCGAGCGCGCCGCCGCGCATCCAACGCTCGTAGTTGTCGGAGCTCGACAGGAACGGCCGGTAGAAGCAGTCGCGGAAGCGCTCCATCGTGTGCATCGCGCCGAGGAAGTGACCGCCGTGACCCACCTCGACGTGCGCGTCGAACGCCAGCGACCCCTCGTCGATCTCCAGCGGCGTGAACTCGTGCTGCAGCATCTCGAGGATCTGGCAGTCGACGACGAACTTCTCGAACGACGCCACGAGCCCGCCCTCGAGCCACCCCGCGGAGTGCATGACCCAGTTCGCGCCGGCCAGGAACGTCGGCATCATCGTCATGAGCGCCTCATAGCCCGCCTGCGCGTCGGCGACCTGCGAGCTCGTCAGCCCGCCACCGGAGCGGAACGGCAGCCCGAAGTGCCGCGCGATCTGCCCCGTGCACAGCAGCCCGATGCCCGACTCCGGGGTGCCGAACGTCGGCGACCCGGTCTTCATGTCGATGTTGGACAGGAACGACCCGAAGATCACCGGGCACCCCGGCCGGATGAGCTGGGCGAGCGCGATGCCCGAGAGCGCCTCGGCGATCTGCTGCACGAGCGCCGCCGGGATCGTCACCGGCGACATCGCGCCCATGAGGATGAACGGCGTGAGCACGACGGGCTGTGCCGCGGCGCAGTATTCGAAGAGCGCGTCGAGCATCCGGTCGTCCCAGCGCAGCGGCGAGTTGCAGTTGATGAGCGAGATCGAGACCGGCATCTTCTCGATCGCCTCGCGCCCGCCGAACAGGATCTCGCCCATGGCGATGGTGTCGGCGGCGTTGACCCCCGAGACGACGTTGCCCATGTAGATCTTGTCGGTCAGCGTCATGAGCGCCAGGTTCATGTCGAGGTGCCGGCTGTCGAGCGGCGTGTCGTTGGGCTCACAGACGACGCCGCCCGCGGAGTCGAGCACGGCATACGACTGCGAGAGCTTGAGGAAGTTGCGGTAGTCCTCCATCGTGCCGTCGCGGCGCACGTCGCCCTCGCGCACGAACGGCGGCCCGTAGACGGCGCCGAACGCCATCGACTGCCCGCCGATGTGCACGGAGTTGGCGGGGTTGCGGGCCTGGACGTCGAACTCCGCGGGCGCCTTGGCGGCCTGCGCCAGCACGAACTCCGGGTCGAGGTAGACGGTGTCACCCTCGACCTTCTGCCCGGCCTGTCGGAAGAGCTCGAGCGCCCGCTCGCTCATGAACTCGACGCCGACCTCGGTGACGAGCCGGCGCCACCCGGCGTCGAGCTGGGACATCGCCTGCTCGGAGAGGATCTCGTAGCGGGGCATCCGGTTGACGAACATCGGCGGGGCTCCTTCGGCGGGGGTGCGATCGGGTGCATTCTGCACACAGGTCTGTGACTGTTGCGACACCGACGGGCCGGGCCCGCCCGACGACTCGGTGCGGTGTCGGCATTGACGCCGCGGCGCGCCGCGACCTAGCCTCGTCATGTGGAACACAAGGTCTCACATCGTGAGGTCTAAGACTCCCACCGCATCCCCGCTTCCGTCCAGCCCTCGCACCGGGCGGGTCGGCACCCGCGGAGACGGTTCCCGACACGACTCACGGCACGACGCAGGCACGAGGAGGGCGAACGATGTCCCAGACCGGCACCCAGTCCATCGACCGCGCCGCCGACCTGCTCGCGCGCATCGTCGGCGCCCAGGGCGATCCGGTGACGTTCACCCAGCTGTGCGACGAGGCGGGATACCCGCGCTCGACGACGTCGCGCATCCTCGCCGCCCTCGAGCGGCACGACCTCGTGCGCCGCGAGCCGGCCGGCGGCTGGGTGCCGGGCGCGATCATCGACCAATACGCGACGGGCCATGACCGGCACGAACGCCTGGCCCGCCTCGCCCTGCCCGCCATGGAACAGCTCGGCGAGCGCACCGGCGAGACCATCAACCTTGGTGTGCCGCTGGGGCGCAGCGTCGTGCAGATCGCCCAGGTCGACTCCGCCTACTTCCTCGGCAGCCGCGACTGGGTGGGTGTCGACCTGCCGGCGCACACCTCCGCGCTCGGCAAAGTGCTCTATGCGTTCGGGGCGATCGACGAGCCCACCGGCCCCCTCGACCGCCTCACGACCCAGACCGTCGGCGACTCCCGCGACCTCGTCGCGCAGTTCGCGACGATCCGCACCTGCGGCTACGCGACGACGGTCGACGAGCTCGAGCTCGGGCTCACCGGCATCGCCGCGCCCGTGCGCGTCGACGACACGGTCGTCGCCGCGCTGGGGCTTTCCGGCCCCACGTCCCGCCTGTCCGCCACCATCGAGTCCACGGCCGAAGACGTCATCGCTGCGGCCACAGCCCTGACCGCCCGCCTCGGGCGCACCCACACGGAAGGTGCCGCATGACCCCCGACGAGATCCTCCAGGAGATGTACGACCAGACCCTGGTCGGCAACGGTCCTCGTGTGCTGGAGCTGACGCATCAGGCCCTCGAGCAGCAGATGGAGCCGCAGTCGCTGCTCTTCGACTCGCTCATCCCGGCGCTGGAAGAGGTCGGAGCCCGCTTCGAGCGCGGCGACTTCTTCGTGCCCGAGATGCTCATCGCCGGCAAGGCGATGGCCGGTGCGATGGAGGTGCTGCGGCCGCTGCTGGCCGACACCGGGGTGCAGACGATCGGCAAGTTCGTCATGGGCACGGTCAAGGGCGACGTGCACGACATCGGCAAGAACCTCGTCAACATCATGCTCGAGGGCGCCGGCTTCGAGGTCATCGACCTCGGTGTGCAGGTGGCGCCGGAGAAGTTCGTCGCCGCCATCGAGGAGCACAAGCCCGACATCGTCGGCTTCTCGGCCTTCCTCACGACGACGATGCCGATGTTCAAGGCCAACCTCAACGCGCTGACCAAGGCGGGCCTGCGCGACCAGGTCATCGTCATGGTCGGCGGCGCGCCGGTGACGCAGGAGTATGCCGACGCCGTGGGGGCCGACGGCTATGCCGCCGACGCCTCCGCGACCGTCAAGCGGGCCAAGGCCCTGCTCGCCGAGCGCCGGGCCGGCGTGCCCGCCTGAGGCGACCCGCTCGCTACCGAACCACCCGACCAGCCCCGCCTCGAGGAGCCCCCGTGTCCCACCCCCTGCACACCGTCCTGCGCTCGGCCTCCAAGGAGGTCGTCATCGGCTCGGACAAGCCCTTCTGCATCATCGGCGAGCGGATCAACCCGACCGGGCGGCGCATCTTCCAGGAGCAGCTGCGGGCCGGTGACCTCTCGGCGATCGAGCGCGACATCGCGGCCCAGGTCGCGGGCGGCGCCGACGTGCTCGACGTCAACATGGGCGTGCCCCTGACCGACGAGGCCGACCTGCTCGTGCGCGCCATCCGGCTCGTGCAGGCCCACACCGACCTGCCGATCTGCATCGACTCCTCGGTCGTCGAGGCGCTCGAGGCGGGGCTCGCGGCCTACGAGGGGCGGGCGCTGGTCAACTCGATCACCGCCGAGGACGAGCGCATGGAGCAGGTGCTCCCGCTGGTCAAGAAGTACGACGCCGCCGTCGTCGCGCTGCCCAACGACGCCGACGAGATCCCCATGGAGGCCGACAAGCGCGTCGAGCTCACCGAGAAGATCGTGCGGGTCGCGACGCAGGAATACGGCATCGCGATCGAGGACATCGTCATCGACCCCCTCGCGATGCCGATCGGGGCCGACCCGACCGTCGGGCGCACGGCCCTGGAGACGATGCAGCGCATTCACGACCGCTGGGGCCTCAACATGACGTGCGGCGCGTCGAACGTCTCGTTCGGCATGCCCGGCCGGCACGCCCTCAACGCCAGCTGGCTGCCGATGGCGATGACCATGGGCATGACGAGCGCGATCATGGACGCCCGCACGCCCCAGATCGTCGAGGCGGTGCGTGCCGCCGACCTCATGCTCGGCAACGACGAGTGGGGTATGTCGTGGATCCGCACCCACCGGGCCAAGCAGGCCGCGCTCAAGGCCGAACAGGAGGCGGCCGCGGCCGCGCCTTCCGCATGAGCGCCGACACCGCGGGGCCCGACCCTGCCGACCGCCCGCTGGACGCCCCGGACGCCCGCGACACCCTCGATGCGCTGCGCCGCGAGGGGCTCCAGGAGCCGCGTGACGTGCAAAGCCACGCCGGCTCCGGCGACGGCACCGGGCGGGTCGCGCTGCACTTCAGCCCGTCGGGGCGCGACGTGCGCGTGCCGCCGGGGGTCTCGGTCTTCGATGCGGCCAGCTGGAACGGCATCGCGATCGACTCCACGTGTGGCGGCCACGGCACGTGCCGCAAGTGCAAGGTGCGCCTCACCAGCGGCAGCGCGCCGATCACCCGGCACGACGTGCGCACGTTCACGCAGCCGGAGCTGGAGGAGGGCTGGCGCCTGGCGTGCCTCGTGCGCACCGCCGTCGACCTCGCCGTCGACGTGCCGCCGCTGGCCACCCGCCCCAAGGCGTCGACGGTCGGGGTCGGGCGGCAGGTCATCCTGCGGCCCGCGGTGCAGAAGCGCTACCTCGAGCTCGACGAGCCGACGCTGTCCGACCAGCGCACCGACGTCGTGCGCATCCTCGATGCCATCGACGACCTCGAGCTGACCGCCGACCTGCACGCGATCCGCCGGGCCGCGAGCGTGCTGCGCGGCGCCGACTACAAGGTCACCGCGGTCGTCATCGACGAGACGCTCGTCGACGTCGAGCCCGGTGACACCACCGCGCGGCGGTTCGCCATCGCCTACGACCTGGGGACGACGACGGTCGTCGCGACCCTGCTCGACCTGTCGACCGGCACGCCCGCGGCGGTGGCCTCGATGCTCAACGGGCAGCAGCCCTTCGGTGGCGACGTCATCAGCCGCATCAGCGCGACGATGATGGACGACGACGCGGCGGGGCGGCTCCGCTCACTCGCACAGGACACGTTGCGGACCCTCGCCGAGGAGGTGCTGGCCGAGGCCGGTGTGGCGCCGGAGGAGGTCTACGAGGTCGCGCTCGCCGGCAACGCGACGATGACCGCCCTCGTGCTCGGCGTGGACCCCGAGCCCCTGGGTGTCGCGCCGTTCGTCATGTCGAGCGCGTCGTGGCCGCCACTACCGGTCGCCGAGATCGGGCTCAGGCTGCACCCCGGCGCGCGGACCGTCGTCTTCCCGGCTCTCGGGGCGTATGTCGGCGGCGACATCGTCGCGGGCATGCTCGCCTCCGGCATGGACCGCGACAAGCGCGTGCGGCTCTTCGTCGACGTGGGCACCAACTGCGAGATCGTGCTGTCCGACGGCGAGCGCATCCTGTCGACCGCGGCCCCGGCGGGTCCGGCCTTCGAGGGCGGCGCGATCCGGTGCGGCATGCGAGCGGCCGAAGGGGCCATCGAGGTCGTCCGGCTCGACCCCGACGACCCGAGCGCCCCCGTGACGGTCGGGGTCATCGGCGACGTGGAGCCGCGCGGGCTGTGCGGCTCGGGGCTCGTCGACGCCGTGGCCGAGCTCGCCCGCGTCGGGCTGCTCGACGCGTCGGGGCGCTTCATCACCGACGAGCAGGCCGCCGACCGGCTGCCCGCTCTCGCGGGGCGGCTCACGGCCATCGACAAGGAGCGGGTGTTCGTCCTCCACCGCCCGACTCCCGACGCCACGGCACAGGAAAGTGTGTATCTGTCGCAGCGCGACGTGCGGGAGCTGCAGTTCGCCAAGGCGGCGATCTCGACCGGGTGGTCGCTGCTGCTGGCCGAGTTGGGGCTGGAGCACCGGGACGTGCAGCAGGTGCTGCTCGCCGGCTCGTTCGGCAGCTACCTGTCGCCGGCGTCGGCCGTGCGCATCGGGCTCGTGCCCAAGCTGCCGGTGCTGCGCATCGTCTCGGCGGGCAACGTCGCCGGCGAGGGGGCGAAGATGGTGCTGCTCAGCTCCCGCGAGCGGGCGGGCGCCGAGGCGCTGCTGCAGGAGGTGACGTATGTCGAACTCTCCGACCGCGCCGACTTCAACGACCGCTTCGTCGAGCAGCTCGCCTTCCCGGGCTGAGGCCGCCCCCGGGCCGCCCCACCCCGCTTTCGGTCAGCCGAAGGCTGGGGGTGTCGCCGAGAGCCAGAGCGCCAGCCCCGCCCCCGGGCGCCAACCCCAGCCCCCGGCAGCGGGACCGGCCGAGCGGGTCGCGCTGGTCGCCTGCGGGGCGCTGGCCCAGCCTGCGGCCGACATCGCCCGGGCCCGCGGGTGGGCGCTCGACGTGCACCCGCTGCCGCCGCTGCTGCACAACCAGCCCCAGCGCATCGCCGCCGAGGTCGAGCGCCTGCTCGACGAGCTCGCGCCCCACTACGCGCGGCTCGCCGTCGGCTACGCCGACTGCGGCACCTACGGCGCGCTCGACGAGGTCTGCGCGCGGCGCGGCGTGCAGCGGCTGCCGGGGCTGCACTGCTACGACCTCTTCGCCGGTCCGCAGGCGATGGCCCGCACCTTCGAGGAGGAGCCGGGCACCTACGTGCTCACCGACTTCCTCGTGGCCTCCTTCGAGCGCTCGGTATGGCGCGAGCTCGGCCTCGACCGCTATCCGCACCTGCACTCCGACTACTTCGGGCACTACACGCGGTGCGTGTGGCTGGCCCAGGAGCCGACACCCGACCTGCGCGAGCGCGCGCAGCGGGCCGCGGAGCGCCTGGGCCTGCCGCTGCGGGTCGTGCCCACCGGCACCAGCGGGCTGGAGCGCGCACTCGCGCGGCTCGTCGCGGCCTGACTCACGGCCCACAGGTCTGCGACACAGGTCTGCGACATAGGTTTGGAACATAGGTCTGCGACGTGTCGTGCGTCGGTGCCGCAGCAGTCGCCGAGCACGTCGACGAAGGCGTCGACGAACCAGCGCACCTCGGACCTCCCTGTGGCAGGGTCGGGCTCATCGGGCGGCAACGGGTGCCGTGACAGCCGGACATGCGGAGGTAGGCCATGAGCGAGCAACGCGACGGGACAGGCGAATCGCAGGACGCCCGCCGTCACGAGGAGGACGCCGAGCATCACCCCTACGAGGAGGAGCACGAGCACGGCCCCGCAGGGCACTCGCGCGAGGAGTGCGAGCACCCGCACCACGAGCATCACCACGACTGACCGGCGATCGCGACGGCCCGGGCGTCACCCGGGTCGGCGCTCGGCCGGGGCGGAGCGGCTGCGGGCTCTTGTCGGAGGTGGGACGTAGGCTGCCGACACCCCCGCACCCAGGTGACCCAAGGACAACCGTGACGACGACCGTGACCCCTCCGTCGGCGACCGCCGCTGCGCCCGCAGCCGTTTCGCCGACGCCCGGCGCTGCGGGAGTGGTCACCGTCGACGCTGCGGCCACCTCCGGCACCCAACCGGTGATCCTCGCGGTCGACGGCAACTCGCTCGTGCACCGCAGCTTCCACGCCAACGCCGGGGCCGCGCACCGGCTGCCCAGGGGCCCCGGCGGGGTGCCCGGCTGGGCCGTGCGCGGGCTTCTCACGCAGCTCGCCGCGGCCGTGCTGCGTGCGTGCGCCGACGCGATCGTCGTCGGGTTCGACGACCCCGACGCCAGCGAGCGGCGGGTGCGGTGGCCGCACTACAAGGCGCAGCGGGCTCCGAAGCCGCCGGGCCTGGTCTCGCAGCTCGAGTTGGCCGTCGAGGTGCTGCGCGACCTGGGCCTCGCGGTCGTCGTGCCCGCGGGTCTGGAGGCCGACGACGTGCTCGCCTCCGTCTGCGCCCAAGCCCCCGCGCTCGGCGCCCGCACGGTGGTCATGACCTCGGATCGCGATGCGTTCGCGCTGGTCGGTGAGCACACCCGGCTGCTGCGCGTCATCAACGGCGGGGTCGAGGCGTCGCCGATGCTCGACCCTGACCGGGCGGAGATGGTGACCGGGGTGCGACCGGAGCAATATCGCGACCTCGCAGCGCTGCGCGGCGACCCGAGTGACAACCTGCCCGGGGTGCGCGGGGTGGGGCCCAAGCGGGCGACCCTCCTGCTCCGGGAGTTCGGCAGCGCCGCAGCGGCGTTCGCTGCGGCGACCGACGAACCGGAGCGGTGCGGGCGGATCGTCGGTCCCGCGGTGGCCCGCGCCCTGGCCGACCCGCAGGCGCTGGCTCGGTGGCAGGACAACTGCGACGTCATGGCGATGCGCGCCGACGTGGCGGTGGACCTCGACCTGTCCGCCGCTGCCACCGGACGCCTCCCGCTACCGGTGGATGTCGTCGAACACGTCTACCGACGGTGGGAGCTGCCCCCCGCCGCGGCGCTGCGGGCGTTGTGCGGCGTCGAGCCCCGCGAGCCCCAGCCGGCAGATGTCGCTGCGTCGTGGCGGCCGCCGGCCCCCTACAGCCGGCCGCGCCATCCCCCGCTACGCCGGCGGGGGGTCGACACCTCCGGGATCATGCAGGAGACGCTCTTCTGAGGTGCTGTCCGCACCCCCTCACTCGAGCACGAGCCGACCCTCTACCTCACCGTCGAGGAGCCGCCCGGTCGGCACGAAGCCCAGCTTCTCGTAGAACGCCCGCGGCGAGCCCGCACCCTCCACCCAACTCACGGTGAGACTCGTCCGCCCCTGCGCGCGCAGCAGGGCCACGAGCCGAGCGACGGCCGCCGTCCCCACGCCCCGTCCCTGGTGGCGGCGGTCGACGAGCAGCCGCCACAGAGAGGGTTCGGGGTGGGCATCGGTGACGTCGGCGATCATGACGAATCCCGCCGGCTCCCCGGCGGCGTCGACACCCCACAGCCTCGGCGCGAGCGGCGCCCCGTCGACGACCTCGGGAAAGAGGGCGTCCGCATAGGACTGCTCGACGGTCGCGACGAACCGCTGCTGCGAGTAGTGGGTGGCCAAGCGGCCGTAGGCGCGGAAGTTCGCGGCGGTCAGGGGCACGAGCCCGACCCCGCTCACGGGGCCGGTCGGCCGCGCCTGCCACGCCTCGTAGTCGCCTCTGGTCAGCGCGTAGGTGAGGTTGTCGGTCCACTCGCCACGCCACAGGAACGAGCGCCGCGTCAGCGCCTCGAAGCGCAGTCCGACGGCCTCGAGCACGCGCTGGGAGGCGACGTTCGGCGGGTCGAGCTCGGCGTAGACCCGCACGACCGCGGGCCGGGCGAAGAGGGCGTCGACCAGCGCCCCGGCCGCCTCCCGCGCGAAGCCGCGACCCTGGTGGTAGCGGGCCAGCGTGTAGCCGATCTCGGCGACGGCGCCGGTCTCGTCGAGGTGCGCGCACACGTCGCCGACGACCTGCCCGTCGTGCTCGAGGGCCAGCTGCGTCCAGCCGCCGACCTGCAGGTCATGCTGGTCGTCCTGGCTGTCCAGCACGTCGAGGGCGTCGTCGAGCGTGTAGGGCAGGTCCCAGAGCTGGTGTTTCGCGACCGCCGGGTCGTTGCGATAGGCCGCGAACGCCGGCGCGTCGCTGGTGCGCATGATCCGCACGAGCAGCCGCGCGGTGCGAATCTCGAAGTCGCTCATCGCCGCAGCGTAGGTGGTGGCCGACGCTCCAGAGTCTGCTCTCGGGAAGGCTGAGGCCGTGGGCCCTCGGTGCGACCATCGTGAGCAAGCAAGCAAGCGGGCGAGCAAGTAAGCAAGCGGGCGAGCAAGTGAGCAAGTGAGCAAGCAGGCCGGCGGGCAGGCAAGCAAGCGAGAGACGGACCACAGGAGCAGACGTGACGCCACGAGACCGAGCGCCGAGCCCGACCGCCGCGTCCGGCGCTTCACGCCCCGGCGGTCTCGCCGTGAGCGACGCCCTCGTCAGGTCGCTGCGCGCCGAACTGGCCGCGCGCGCCGACCCCGAGCGCGCGCCGGCCATGCAGCGCTACATGAAGTCGGACCTGCCGTTCCTCGGCGTGCCGTCGCCAGCGGTCGCGGTGGCCGTGCGCACGAGCCTGGCGCGGCATCCCATCGCCGACGCCGACGACCTGCAACGCACGGTGCGGGTGCTCTTCGAGCAGGCCACGCACCGCGAGGAGTGGTATGCCGCGCTCGGGCTGCTGCGTCGGCCGAGCCTGACGCGGCTGCTGCCGCCGCAGAGCGTCGAGCTCATCGCCTGGCTGACGGTGCGCGGCGCCTGGTGGGACGTCACCGACAGTGCCGCCAAGCCACTCGGGTCGCTGCTCGCCACGCACCGGGCTCGGGTCGAGCCGGTGATCCGGTCGTGGATCGACGGTGACGAGCTGTGGCTGCGGCGCCTGGCGATCATCTGCCAGCTCGGGCGCCGCGGTGACACCGACCTCGCGCTGCTCACCGATGCGATCGAGGGGGCCCAGGACGAGCGGGAGTTCTTCCTGCGCAAGGCGATCGGCTGGGCCCTGCGCCAGCACTCCAAGACCGACGAGCCGTGGGTGCGTCAGTTCCTCGCCGACCACCCGAGGCTGTCGACCCTCTCGCGCCGCGAGGCGCTCGCCTGGCTCGCTCGCCGACCGCACGGCAGTGGTCAGGGCCCGGTGAGCGCGTAGCCCGCGAGTCGGCGCAGATGGTCGGCGAAGCCGTCGGGGAGGTCTCGGCTGTCGAGACAGTCGGTCCAGATCCCGAAGCGGGCCGCGCGCACGTCGCCGTCGACGCGCCAGGCGAGCACCCAGCGCGCCCCGCCGCGCTGCCGGGCGAAGACCGTCGTCGCGGGGTCGTCGGAGCGTTCGGCCCTCAGGCCGAGGCGCTGCGCCCGCTGCCGCACGCCCGCCAACTCCGCAGCGGTCAGGGGCCCGACCCCGGAGTCGAGCGTCAGCACGCCGTTGCGCGCGTCGCCCGACCAGGGCCAGTGCGAGGCGTCGTCGCAGGACCGCCAGGCGACCTCGCCCAGCGGTGCCGCGGCCGCGACCCCCGCCGCCGCCTGAGTAGCGGGTCCGGCCGACGCCGCGGGCCACGCCAGGACGGCGCGGACCGGCGCGGCGGGCCGCGCCGGCCCGGGCTCGCCCTGCGTGAGGCCGAGCACCCCGAGGCACGAGACGCACAGCAGCAGTCCCACGGCGAGGGTCGCGAGAGGGCCGACGACCCCCGTGCCCCAGCGACGGATGCGGCTCGCCGCGCCGACGTCGTAGCGGTGCCTGGCGACCGGGTGGGGCACAGGCTCTCCGGGGCGCCCTGCGAGTCGAGGGCGCAGGGCCAGCAGCCGACGCGCGAGTTCCCGCGCGAGCCGCGGCTCCTCGCAGATGAGGGCGACGTCGCTGCCCGCGTGGACGACCGTGTGGGCGGCGCGCCGTCGATACCACTCCCCGCTCGCCGAGCGACGCAGCGTGCTGGCGTCGTCGACGACCACCCTGGTCAGCGACGTCAGCGTGAGGCTGCGGGTGCCGACGAGCCGTTCGGCGTGCAGCTGCGGGCCCTCGAGGCGCAGGGTGTGCACGAGTGTGCCCAGCCAGGCGAAGGCGAGCGCCAGCAGGCATGCGTAGGCGGCGACCCCGGCATACATGAAGTGGTTGCCGCGCCACTGGCCGAGCGCGAGGAGACAGCCGACGAGTCCGGGCAGCCCGGCGAGCGCCACGATGAGCAGCGAGCGCCACGGTCGCAGGAACGTCATGACCCAGCCGCTCTCGGTGAGCCGCACCCTGCGCCCGAGGCTCCCGGTGGGTCGGCCCTGATCGACGAGCGTGCGTCCGACGATCGTGACGGGCCCCGAGCGGGGAGGCGTGCGCTGCACGGGCGTCGACATGGGCACCTCCGGACCTGCGACGGGGATCGCGCGACCGGGGCCGGCGCGGATCTCCAGCATGACAGTCGACCCTGCCCCGCCGACAGTCTCGGAGCAGCAGCGCCCCTGGACTCCAGGGAGACTCCACGGAGAGATCGGCGAGTCAGGACAATCTTCGGGTGTCTCGGCAGATGAGTAGACAGGTCCAGATTCGTCGAGCCTCGGCCGCGCCGCTCGTCCTACCGGCGCCCGCGGAGCGCCAGCAGGCCGTAGCTGATCCCCATGGCCACGCCGCCGATGATGACGAGCCACAGGAGGATGCCCTGGAGCCCGGCCAGGCCGGTGGCGACGCCCGTCGACTGCAGGATCCAGACGATCCCGAGCAGCACCGCGGCGCCGACGGTGGCGGCGAAGGCCACGCGGTACGCGCGCCAGAGGCTGGGGTTGGTGGCACTCATCTGTGCGTTCATGGGTCGAGAGTAGGTGGGACGCGCGCCCGACCCGATGTGCCCCAGGTCACATGTCGGTGTCGATGGGGGCGTCGAGGCGGTGCTGACCCCTCGTCGGGCGGCGCGTCCCTCTGCGGTTGCTCGCTCTACAGCTTCTCGAGCAGCCCCTTGACGAGCGCGGCGAGGCGCGGCGCGGCGGCCTGGCCGGCCTCGAGCACCTCCTCGTGGTGCAGCGGCTCGGGGGCGATGCCGGCCGCGAGGTTGGTGACCAGGGAGATGCCGAGCACCTCCATCCCGGCCTCGCGGGCCGCGATCGTCTCCAGGGTCGTCGACATGCCGACGAGCGTGCCGCCGAGGATGCCGGCCATGCGCACTTCGGCCGGGGTCTCGTAGTCGGGCCCGGGGAACTGCACGTAGACGCCCTCGGTCAGGCTCGGGTCGACGCCGCGCGCCAGGTCGCGCAGGCGCGGGGAGTAGGCGTCGGTGAGGTCGACGAACCGCGCCCCGACCAGCGGCGTCGCGCCCGTGAGGTTGATGTGGTCGCGCAGCAGCACCGGCGTGCCCGGCGCGATCTCGACGTCGAGCCCGCCGCAGCCGTTGGTCAGCACCAGGGTCGTGGCGCCGGCCGCCGCGAGGGTGCGCACGCCGTGGGCCACGGCGTCGACGCCGCGCTTCTCGTAGTAGTGCGTGCGCCCCGTGAGGATCGCGGCGATCTTGTCGTTCGGGGTGCGGACGAGGACCAGGCGGCCACCGTGGCCGGCGACGACCGGCGGCAGGAAGCCGGGCAACTCCTCGAGGGCGCAGTCGGCGAGGGGCTCCCCGACCTCGTCGATGCCGGACTTCCACCCGGAGCCCAGGACCAGGCCGATGTCGACCCGGTCGATGCCGAAACGGTCACGCAGGGCGGTGGCCGCGGCCTCCGCGCGGGCGTACGGGTCGGTGCTGTCGTGCGTCATGCTGATCAACCTTTCGAAACGAATGTGACGGGGTGTGTCGGTGCGGGCGGTGACCGGAGGTCAGCCGTCGAGGGCGGCGACGCTCTCGCGCCCGGCGCGACGGTCGGCGCGGGCCAGCGCCCCCGATGCCGTGCGGTAGATGACGAGGCCGATGAGCGCGACGGCGGCGATGACGATGAGCACGTTGGAATACATCGTCGAATAGCCCTCGGGCGCGGTGATGATCGCGTCGAACCACGTCGGCTGAAGGTCGAGCAGCTTCGCCGTGTAGGCGATGCCGACCGAGACCGCGACGTTGATGACGAGGTTGTAGAAGCCGATGGCCACCCCGGAACGCTCCGGCGTGATGTCGCGGATCGCGGTGGCGACCAGCGGGGCGTACATGAGCGCGAAGCCGGAGGAGAAGACGATCATCGCGACGACGTACGGCACGACCGATGTGGTGACGAAGAGGGCCGGCAGGAGCAGCGACAGCGCGATGAGCGTCATCGCCGCGGTCACCGTCGTGCGCACCGAGAAACGCTCCCCGATCTTGCCGCTCAGCGCACCGACGACGACGGCGCAGGCATAGCCGGGCACGGTGAGCAGCGAGATGTCGTCGAACGACAGGCCGTAGACCGCGGAGATGAAGAACGGGAACATGAAGAGGAACGCGAGCTGCACCGAATACAGGAAGAGCACGACGAGCAGCATCGAGGAGTAGCGCGGGTCCTTGAAGAAGTCGCGGTCGACCAGCACGGTGGTGTGCGAGGAGATGTGCCACCACAGCAGGGCGGCGGCGGCCGCGACGGGCAGCAGGAACCACCACGTGAAGTCCTGCAGGAAGAGCATGACGCCGGTCGCGATGACGCCGATGAGGACGATGCCGAAGATGTCGAGACGCGAGCCCTCCAGCTGGTGGTCGGGCAGGGTCTTCAGCAGGCTGGGCACGGCGAGCAGCGACAGCAGCGGCACGAGGAACAGCACGCTCCAGCTGATGTAGGTGGAGATGAAGCCGGTCGCGAGGATGCCGACGAGCATCGCGAGCTGGAACGCGCTCGTGGAGAACCCGAGATAGGTGCGCCGATCCTCCTTGGAGAGGTATTTCGTCACATAGATGACGTAGAGCGTCTCGGCGGCGGCCAGACCGCAGGTCTGGATGACCCGGCCGGTGAGGATCATCGGCCAGGAACCCCGGAAGACGAAGCCGAGGACGGAGCCGACGCAGATCATGCCGATCGCGGCGAGCAGCAGCTTGCGCATGCTGATGGAGTCGGCCAGCGTCGCGTAGACGACGGCGCCGACGCCGATGATGATGCCGCCGAGGGTGGTCTGCAGGCTGACGGTGGTGACCGAGAGGCCGAGATCGTCGGCGATGGGCTTGGACGTGAACCGGAACGCCGAGTCCACGATGAGGGAGAACACGAAGAGGCTGAGGAGCACCGGCACCGCGCGTTTGGGGTTGGGTTGTTCGCCGGTGTGCTCGAGACGGGTCATGACGAGATATCCGATCTGGTGGAGAGGTCTGGTGGAGAGGTCTGGTGAAGGGGTCTGGTGAAGAGGGAGACGAGGGCAGCACGCAGCGGCCCGGCGGCGGGCTCGCCCCTGGTCGGAGGCGCTGCGACCGCGGGCGGACGACCAGCGGCTGTGGAGCCTGGTGTGGAGGGTCGGCGGAAGGGACCGGTCAGAGACCGAGCACCGCGCGGATGTCGGCGCCGAGCCGGCGCAGCCGCTCCCGCGCCACGTCGCGCGGGATGTGCTCGCCCTCGACGGGCACGACGACCTCGAGGTAGCACTTGAGCTTGGGCTCGGTGCCCGACGGGCGCACGATGACGCGGTCGTCGGCCTGCGTGCGCAGCACGATGGCGTCGGTGGCCGGCAGCTGCGGCGAGCCGTGGGCCAGGTCGGTGACCTCGACGACCGGGGACCCGGCCAGCTCCGCGACGTCGGCCGCGCGCAGGCGGGCCATCGCGTCGGCGATGAGGCTCAGCTCCTCGACGCGGAAGCTCAGCGGGGCCGTGGCGTACAGGCCATGGGTGCGGGCGAGGTCGTCGAGCGCGTCGGGCACGGTGCGGCCGGCGCGGGCGAGCTCGTCGACGAGCGTCGCGACCCGCAGCATGGCCGAGATGCCGTCCTTGTCCTTCACCGCCTCGGGATCGGTGCAGTAGCCGATCGCCTCTTCGTAGCCGAACCGGATGCCCGGCGCCCGCGCGATCCACTTGAAGCCGGTGAGCGTCGTCGCGCCGCGCAGGCCATGGTGCTCGGCGATGCGCCCGAGCAGACGCGAGGACACGAGCGAGCAGGCGAGGGTGTCGCCGGGGCGGGTCGGGTCGGTCGCGGCCTGCTCGCCGAGCAGAGCGCCGACCTCGTCGCCGCTGAGCTGGCGCCAGCTGCCGTCCCGCTCGGGGATCGCGACCGAGCACCGGTCGGCGTCGGGGTCGAGGGCGATGACGACGTCCGCGTCGACGTCGCGGGCCAGCGCGAGCGCCAGGTCGATCGCGCCGGGCTCCTCCGGGTTGGGGAAGGGCACCGTCGAGAAGTCCGGGTCGGGCCGCTCCTGGGCCTGCACGACGTGCACGTCGCCGAACCCGGCGGCCGCCAGCACCTGCAGCGCGGTCGCCCCGCCGACACCGTGCATCGGCGTCAGGACGATGCGCACCCCGGAGGTGTCGGTGCGGCCACGCAGCCCCGCGGTGCGGTCGACATACCGGGTGAGGAGGTCCGCCGGGGCGGCCTCGATGCCCTGGGCCGAGAGCGGCACCTCGTCCGCGGCGGGCGCGGCGGCGATCTGCGCGGCGATGAGCGCGTCGGCGGGCGGCACGATCTGGACCCCGAAGCCGTCGTCGCCGCCGAGGGCCCGACCCAGATACACCTTGTACCCGTTGTCGGCCGGCGGGTTGTGCGAGGCCGTGACCATGACGCCGGCGTCGGCGTCGAGGGCGCGGACGGCATACGCGGTCAGCGGGGTCGGCAACTGCCGCGGCAGCGCGACCACCTGCGCCCCCGCACCCGCGAGCACCGCGAGCGTGGCGTCGTAGAAGGCGTCGGAGCCGTGGCGGGCATCGCAGCCGACGACGACGCGAGGCCGATGGTCGAGTGCTCCGACGAGGTAGGCGGCGAGCCCGGCGGTGGCGCGGGTGACGACCGCGACGTTCATCCGCGACTCGCCCGGGCCGACGGCGCCGCGCAGGCCGGCGGTGCCGAAGGTGAGCGGTCCGGCGAAGCGGGAGGCCACGTCGGCGGCGGCGCTCTCGTCACCGGCGGCGGCGCGCTCGACGACGGCGAGCAGCTCGCTGCGCGAGGCCTCGTCGGGGTCGTGGGCGGCCCACTCGCGGGCCTGAGTCAGCAGGTCGGCGCTCACTTCAGGCCCTCGAGCAGCGCGCGCGAGCCGGAGACGCCGAGGCGGGTGGCACCGGCGGCGATCATCGCCGCGGCGTCCTCGGCCGTGCGGACCCCACCGGAGGCCTTGACGCCGAGGCGGCCGCCGACGGTCCGGGCCATGAGCTCGACGGCGTGGACGCTCGCGCCGCCCGCCGGGTGCATGCCGGTGGAGGTCTTGACGAAGTCCGCGCCCGCGGCCTCGCTCGCGCGGCACGCGGCGACGATCTCCTCGTCGGTCAGCACGGCGGACTCGATGATGACCTTGAGCACGGTCGGCGCGGGCGCGGCCTCGCGGACGGCGCGGATCTCGGCCTCGGTGGCGGCGACGTCGCCGGACTTCAGCCGGCCGATGTCGATGACCATGTCGATCTCGTCGGCGCCGTCACGCACCGACTGCGCCGCCTCCGCGGCCTTGACCTGCGCGTGGTGCGCGCCGGAGGGGAAGCCGCACACGGTGGCGACCTTGAGGCCGCGGTTGTCGGTCAGCGGCAGCATGTTCGGCGAGACACAGACCGAGTAGGTGCCGAGCTCCGCGGCCTCCGCGACGAGACGGTCGACGTCCGCGCGGGTGCTCTCCGGCTTCAGGAGGGTGTGGTCGATGAGCTGGGCGACGTCGGCGCGGCTGGGCATAGATGGTTCCTTCCGGATGAGCGCGACGCACGACCAACTCCACGATGGAACGATCGTTCCCTACGTCGCGAACGAATGTGCCCAGCGTAGAGTGCACACGAACGGACGTCAACGGATGTGTTCACGAAAGTTCCATACCCGCGCAGGTGCGGCCCGACCAAGGGGGATCGACGTGGAGCCACGCCAGGAACAGGCCCTCGATGCCGCCAAGCTCTACTACCTCGGCGGCCTCTCGCAGGACGAAGTCGCTCGGCGCCTCGGTGTCTCGCGCCCCACGGTCTCCAAACTCATCCAGGCCGCCAAGGACCTGCAGTACGTGACGATCGACATCCACGACCCCCGCGAGACTTCCTCCGCCCTGGGGGAGCGGCTCGCCGAGCGGTTCGGGCTCGATGCGGTGCGGCTCGCCTCCGGGCCGGCCGATCCGGTCGCCCCCCTGGAGGAGCTCGGCCGGGTCGGCGCCTGCCTGCTGGAGGACCTCGTGCGCGACGGGGAGCTGCTCGGGCTCGCCTGGGGCGAGACGATGTGGTCGGTCGGTCGGCACCTGGCGCCCACCGCCCGTGACGGTGTCGAGATCGTCGAACTCAAGGGCGGAGTCCCATTGCAGCCCAAGCGAACTCGCGAATACGAGACGATGTCGCTGTTTTGCGCGGCGTTCAACGCCTACCCCCGCACGCTGCACCTGCCCGTCTACCTCGAGCACGTCGAGACCATGCGGGCGCTGGAGGCCGAGCGGCAGGTCCAGGCGGTGCTGCAGCTGGGCCGGCGCGCCTCGACGACGGTCTTCACCGTCGGGCCCATCACCCCGGACGCGACGCTCTTCGAGCTCGACTACTTCGACGCGCAGGAGCGCGAACACCTGCTGCACCACGCCGCCGGCGACATCTGCTCCCGCTTCTACGACGAGCGCGGCGAGGTCTGCCTGCCCGCACTCGACGCCCGCACCGTCGCCGTTCCCCTGGCCGACATCCGCGCCTCCGAGCGCCGCGTCTGCATCGCCGGCGGCCGCGCCAAGGTGCGCGCCCTCGCCGTCGCGCTCGCCGCCGGCTACGTCACCCACCTGGCGACCGACGCGGCCGCCGCCGAGGGCGTGCTGGAGTACGCCCGCCGCAACGGGCTCGGCGCGGGCTGAGGGGGCGGGCAGGTCGCGAGGGCCCCGACCGTCCCCGGGCTCAGCCGACGGCGCTGCTCGCGAGGCGCTCGCGGGCGTCGCGGCCGCGCCGGGATGCCGGGG